>CAIRHO010000056.1 GCA_903878415.1 uncultured Actinomycetes bacterium | reverse complement strand
TCGAATAGTTATAAAGATTGGTTCCTCTTCACTCACTGGAAAATCTGGTGGGCAATTAGATCCAAAAGCGGTTGATGCACTTGTAGATGTTGTCGCAGCGTTAAAAAAATCGGGTAAAGAAGTATTAGTTGTTTCTTCGGGTGCAATTGCGGCGGGCTTAGCACCACTTGGTTTAGCTACGCGGCCAAAAGATCTTGCCACACAACAAGCTGCAGCTTCCGTTGGGCAAGGACTTTTAATTCATCGGTACACCGAATCTTTTTCCAGATATTCCATTACCGCTTCTCAAGTTCTTTTAACGATTGAAGATGTAGTCCGCAGATCGCATTACCAAAATGCGCAACGTACACTCTTTAAGCTAATAGCACTTGGCGTAGTTCCAGTGATTAATGAAAACGATAGCGTTGGTACCCAAGAAATTAGATTTGGAGATAATGATCGAATTGCAGCACTTGTTTCACATTTAGTTGGCGCTGATTTGCTCGTGCTGGTTACTGATGTTGATGCGCTCTATGATGCGCCACCATCTTCGGCAAATGCAAAAAAGATCTCTGAAGTACAGGCAATTGATGATATTCCAGAAGGTGTGATTGGTGGCATCGGATCCGCGGGAGTAGGTAGCGGCGGTATGGTTACAAAAGTCGATGCAGCCCGTATTGCAACTGGCGCGGGAATTCCAACACTTCTTACATCACTATCTGAAGTTGGCGCTGCTCTCGCGGGCAAAGATTTTGGAACGTTCTTCCACTCCTCAACAAGTAAAAAATCTTCACGGTTGCTTTGGTTAGCACATGCAGCAACACCGCATGGAAAATTAATTCTCGATGCTGGGGCAGTTACTGCAATTAAAGAACGCGGAGTTTCATTATTACCTGCTGGTGTTACAGCAGTTGAGGGTGAGTTTATTTCCGGTGACACTGTCGAGCTTGTCGGTCCCGATGGCGTTGCGATTGCACGTGGCTTAGTTGCATTTGATGCTTCAGAAGTACCACAAATGTTGGGACGTTCCACAAAAGATTTGGCAAAAGAGCTTGGTGCAGAATATGAGCGTGAACTTGTCCACCGCGATGATTTAGTGTTGTTATAGGGATATATGAGCGCTGATAAATTAGTTAAAGAATTAGCTGATAAAGCTCGAGTTGCAGCACGCACTTTAGTTGCGGCAGATTATCAAACTCGGAAAAATGCGTTGCTTGTGATTGCAGATGCCATCGTTGCTAATAGTGATGTGATTGAAGCAGCAAATAGTGCGGATATGGCTCGCGAAAAATCTGCCGGAATCTCTGAATCTTTGTTGGACCGATTGCTTTTAACTGCAGAGCGAATTGTTGGAATCGCTAACGGAGCCCGGAAAGTTGCAGCGCTTCCTGATCCGCTTAATCAAGTTTTGCGGGAACGAACTTTAGAAAACGGGTTGCACCTAAAACAAGTTACTGTGCCATTTGGTGTTGTCGGAATGGTTTATGAAGCTCGACCAAATGTGACAGTTGATGCTGCCGTGATTTTGTTGGCATCTGGAAATGCTGCTTTATTACGGGGATCTTCGAGCGCTTGTGAAAGTAATGCTGCTCTAGTAAAAGTTATGCAAGATGCATTGAGCAAGACCACGATTTCGGCAGATGTTATTCAATTAGTTCCAAGTAATGATCGTGAAAGTGTGCGTGCTTTGTTACATGCTCGAGGCAGTGTTGATTTAGTTATTCCTCGAGGCAGCGCAGGTCTGATACGGATGGTCGTAGATGAATCAACCGTGCCTACGATTGAAACTGGCGCTGGAGTTTGCCATGTATATGTGGACGAGTTTGCAGATTTATCCAAAGCACTACCGATCACGCTTAATTCAAAAACAAATCGACCAAGCGTTTGTAATGCTGCTGAGACCTTACTAGTCCATGAAAAGAACGCTAAGAACTTTTTGCCAGAAGTGTTAACTGCGCTAGATAAAGCTGGCGTTAAATTGCATTGCGATAACGCAACACTTGCGATGGCGAAAGAATTAGGATTAAACGCAACTTTAGCGACTGAAGAAAATTGGCATACTGAATATGGAACGCTTGAAATGAATGTTGGGATCGTGCCGTCGTTAATTGCAGCTGCCGACCATATTGCTAAATTTGGCACCAACCACACCGAAGCGATTGTGACTGAGTCGAAAGAAAACGCAGATAGATTCATTGCGCTTTCAGATTGCGCTGCGGTAATGGTAAATGCATCAACAAGATTTACTGACGGCGAAGAGATGGGTTTCGGCGCCGAAATTGGAATTTCAAATCAGAAATTACATGCTCGCGGTCCAATGGGGTTGGAAGAGATGACAACCACAACTTGGATTGTGACTGGCACTGGGCAGATTAGGTAGGGTGCGGCTATGGCGGAAATTTCACGCGATGATGTCGCAAACCTCGCTCGGCTTGCACGAATTGATATGGCTCCGGCGGAGCTAGATCACTTAGCTTCTGAACTTGGCGTAATTCTCAATGCGGTTGCGCGCGTGCAAGAAGTCGCCGGCCAAAACGTTCCGCCAACATCACACCCATTGCCACTTCAAAATGTTTATCGTAAAGATGAAGTAACTCCGAGTTTAACTCCAGAAGCTGCACTTTCGGCAGCGCCAGCTAGTGAAGAACAACGTTTCAAAGTACCTAAAATTCTTGGTGAAGAAGCGTAACTATGATAATTAAAAGAAACGCTGCAGATATGGCTGCCGCACTTGCGAGTGGAGAAACCACAAGCGTTGCACTTACGCAAGCGCATCTAGATCGAATTGCTGAAGTAGATAAAGAAGTACACGCATTCCTACACGTAGATTCGGAAGGTGCTTTGGCGCAAGCTGCACTTGCTGATAAGAAACGAGCAGCTGGTGAAAAACTTTCGCCGCTAGCCGGAATTCCGTTAGCTTTAAAAGATGTAATGGTACAAAAAGGAATTCCAACTACTTGTGGTTCCAAGATGCTAGAAGGATGGCGCCCGCCCTATGACTCAACAGTTGTAAGTAAATTGCGCGCCGCAGATGTTGTGATTCTTGGTAAAACGAATATGGATGAATTTGCAATGGGTTCCTCAACTGAAAACTCTGCGTATGGTCCAACCCATAATCCTTGGGATCTTTCCCGAATTCCTGGCGGATCTGGTGGTGGTTCTTCTGCATCACTTGCAGCATTCGAAGCGCCACTTGCGATTGGTACCGATACCGGTGGATCAATTCGCCAACCTGCAGCAGTTACTGGAACAGTTGGTGTGAAACCAACTTACGGTGGCGTTTCTCGTTATGGACTAGTTGCGTTTTCATCCAGCCTCGATCAGGCCGGCCCATGCGCCCGCACCGTTTTAGATGCCGCTTTGCTACATGAAGTAATTGCTGGACACGATCCGAAAGATTCGACCAGTATAAATGCGCCAGTTCCAGCAATTGTTGCAGCAGCTAAAAATGGAAATGTTAAAGGTTTAAAGATCGGTGTAATTAAAGAGTTACAAGGCGAGGGTTATCAAGCTGGAGTACTCAATAGATTTAATGAATCGCTCGAACTTCTTGCCGGACTTGGCGCTGAAATTGTTGAAGTTTCCTGCCCATATTTCGAATATGCGCTAGCTGCTTACTATTTGATTGCACCAAGTGAATGTTCTTCAAATTTAGCTCGCTTTGATGCAATGCGTTATGGAATTCGTGTTGGTGATGCGAGTGGAGTTTCAGCCGAAGAAGTTATGAACCTGACCCGCGAAGTTGGTTTTGGCCGCGAAGTTAAGCGTCGAATTATTCTAGGAACTTATGCGCTCTCCAGCGGCTATTACGATGCTTATTACGGAAGTGCTCAAAAAGTTCGCACTTTAATCAAACAAGATTTTGATAACGCATTCTTGAAAGCTGATGTATTAGTTTCGCCAACTGCGCCAACAACTGCATTTAAAATCGGCGAAAAGGCTGATGATCCAATTGCGATGTATTTAAACGACATTGCAACCATCCCAGTCAATATGGCAGGAATCTGCGGCATGTCACTTCCAAGTGGATTAGCTGAGGAAGATAATTTGCCAACAGGTTTCCAGATCATGGCTCCAGCTATGAAAGATGATCGCCTTTATAACGTAGGCGCTGCGCTAGAAGCTGCGCTGCTAAGTAAATGGGGCGCTCCAATACTTTCGCACGTTTCTGGTTTAGGAGCGCGCGCATGAGTTTGAAATATGAAGATGTAATTGCAAAGTATGAACCAGTTCTAGGCTTGGAAGTTCACGTTGAGTTAGGCACCGCTTCAAAGATGTTCTGCGGTTGCAACACAATTTTCGGCGCTGAACCAAACACCCAAACTTGTCCAGTCTGTTTAGGGTTACCTGGCGCGCTTCCAGTTGTAAATGAGAAAGCTATTGAGTACACGATCATGATCGGGCTAGCTTTAAATTGTTCGATCGCGCCGTTTAGCCGTTTTGCCCGGAAGAATTACTTCTATCCAGATATGCCGAAGAATTTTCAAACTTCACAATATGACGAGCCAATCTGTATAAATGGATTTTTAGATGTAGAGATTGATACCGACGAGGGAATTAAGAAATTTCGCGTTGAAATTGAACGGGTTCATATGGAGGAAGACACCGGTAAATCCCTACATATGGGCGGTGCTACTGGACGAATTCATGGAGCGGATTACTCACTTTTAGATTACAACCGAGCTGGAATCCCGTTGGTTGAGATCGTCACCAAGATTGTGCCGGGAACCGGTAAATACGCGCCAGAAGTTGCACGCGCATATGTTGCCGAACTTCGCGACATCCTTCGCTCACTAAATGTTAGCGATGTAAAGATGGAGCAAGGTTCACTTCGTTGTGATGCCAACGTTTCGCTTCGATTAATCGGTAGCGATGTACTTGGAACTAGAAGTGAAACTAAAAATGTGAACTCACTTCGCTCGGTAGAGCGGGCCGTTCGTGGCGAAATGATTAGACATGCAGAGTTATTAAATAAAGGGGAGCGAGTCGTTCAAGAGACTCGACACTTCCAAGAAGATACCGGATTAACTCGTTCCGGACGTTCTAAAGAACAAGCTGAGGATTATCGTTATTTCCCCGAACCAGATTTAGTTCCGATAGTGCCAGATGCAACTTGGATTGAAACGCTCCGTGCTGCACTTCCAGAAAAACCTTCGACTCACCGCAAACGTTTGCAAGAGGCTTGGTCAGTTCCAGATAAGGAAATGGCGTCGATGATCAATGCTGATGTTTTAGAGATAGTTGAGGCAACTGTAAATCTTGGCGCTGATCCTGCAAAAGCGCGTGGTTGGTGGCTTGGTGAAATTGCAAGAATTGCAAATGAGAAAGATGTCACGGCTGCAGATCTTCCGATTACACCAAAAGATGTTGCTGAAATTGTTGCGCTAGTTGCCGCAGGGGAGTTAACCGATAAATTAGCTCGCCAAGTTATTGAAGCAGTGATCGCTGGCGAAGGTCGACCAAGTGAAGTAATTGAAACACGTGGAATTAAAGTTGTATCTGATGATGGTGCGCTGATGGCAGCAATTGAAAAAGCAATCGCAGCCCAACCCGAGGTTGCTGAGAAAGTTCGCGGCGGAAATCTTCCTGCGGCTGGCGCGCTAATTGGTGCAGTTATGAAAGAGACAGAAGGCCAAGCTGATGCCGCGAAAGTTCGAGAACTACTTTTGAAGCATTTAGGGCAATAGGTTTTGTAGGATACGTAGATGTCAGATACCCCAGCCAACAAAATGAAGCCACGTTCTGGCTTAGTTACCGATGGCTTAGAACGCGCTCCAGCTCGCGGAATGCTGCGTGCTGTTGGAATGAAAGATGGCGATTGGGTTAAACCGCAGATTGGAATTGTCTCCTCTTGGAATGAAATAACACCATGCAATCTCTCACTTGATCGGTTAGCAAAAGCATCGAAACAAGGCGTAATCGATGCTGGCGGATTTCCAATGCAATTTGGAACCATCTCAGTCTCCGATGGAATTTCGATGGGACATGAAGGAATGCACTTCTCGTTAGTTTCTCGTGAAGTTATTGCAGATTCAGTTGAGACAGTTATGCAAGCTGAACGTTTAGATGGCATGGTTACTTTTGCTGGTTGCGATAAATCACTTCCTGGAATGATGATGGCAGCTGCGCGCATCGATGTTGCGAGCGTTTTTGTTTACGCGGGCTCAACTTTGCCAGGACAAGTTGATGGTAAAGATGTAACGATCATTGATGCTTTTGAAGCAGTTGGTGCATGTGCTCGCGGATTAATTTCGCAAGAGCAGCTAGATAAAATCGAACGCGCAATCTGTCCAGGTGAAGGTGCGTGTGGTGGTATGTACACCGCAAATACAATGGCAACTGTTGGTGAAGCAATCGGACTCTCACTTCCCGGCTCTGCTGCACCACCAGCAGTTGATCGCCGACGTGACATTTTTGCAATTAAATCTGGAGCTGCAGTAGTTGAATTAATTCGTCAAGGAATTACAACTCGCGATATTCTCACAAAACCTGCTTTTGAAAACGCAATCACTGCCGTGATGGCTCTAGGTGGTTCAACAAATGCAGTGCTGCACTTACTTGCTATTGCACATGAAGCTGACGTGGATTTAACGCTCTCTGATTTTCATCGAATCGGTTCCAAAGTGCCACTGCTCGGAGATTTGAAACCGTTTGGCCGCTTTGTAATGAGTGATGTTGATAAAGTCGGTGGCATCCCAGTTGTCCTTAAATCGCTATTAGATGCAGGTTTATTGCATGGTGATTGTTTAACCGTAACTGGCAAGACCATGGCAGAAAACCTTAAAGATATTGCGCCACCTGATCCAGACGGTGAAATTCTCCGTGCGACATCGAAGCCGATGTCACTTGGTGGCGGCATCACAATTCTTAGCGGTTCACTTGCTCCTGATGGAGCTGTAACAAAAGTTGCTGGTGTTGGCGTAGCTGAATTTGAAGGACCAGCAAGAGTTTTCGATCGCGAACAATCTGCGATGGTTGCGTTAGAAAATGGAACTATCCAAGCTGGCGATGTTGTCGTAATTCGTTACGAAGGTCCAAAAGGTGGACCAGGTATGCGCGAGATGTTAATGATTACTGGCGCAATTAAAGGAGCTGGTTTAGGAAAATCCGTTCTACTTCTAACGGATGGTCGATTCTCCGGTGGAACTACCGGACTTTGTGTTGGCCACGTGGCACCAGAAGCAGTTGATTGCGGCCCGATCGCACTTGTTAAAGATGGCGATCGAATTAGAATTAATACCATTACTCGTCAATTAGATTTATTAGTTGATGAGAAAGAATTGGCCGAGCGAAAGAAAACATTTAAACCAGTGCCACATAAGTACAAACGTGGCGTCTTAGCTAAGTATTCTAAATTAGTTGGTTCAGCTTCTAAAGGCGCGGTCTGCGACTAATCAATCTCCACTAGATCCATATAGCTTTCGTTCCATAAATCTTCATCGCCATCTGGAAGTAATAAAACCCGATCTGGCTTTAGCGATAAAACTGCGCCTTCATCATGCGATACCAAAATTACCGAACCTTGATATTCACCAAGTGCTGCCAAAATCTCTTCTCGGGATGCCGGATCTAAGTTATTTGTAGGCTCATCAAGAAGTAATACATTTGCAGCACTTACAACCAATAGCGCTAACGCAAGTCGAGTTCGCTCACCGCCACTTAATACTTTTACTGGTTTATGTACATCATCACCGGTAAAGAGGAAAGAACCAAGCACGCTGCGCGCTTCAGCATCCTTCAAATCAACTCCGGTGCTATTCATATTTTCTAAAATTGTACGCTCATAATCTAATGACTCATGCTCTTGAGCGTAGTAACCAATTTTTAAACCATGTCCAGGAATTACTTCACCAGTATCTGGCTCTAGCTCTCCAGCTAACATTCTAAGTAAAGTAGTTTTACCAGCACCATTTAGCCCCAAAATCACAACGCGAGAACCTTTATCGATTGCGAGATCTACATCGGTAAAGACTTCGAGCGATCCGTAAGATTTGCTCAGCGCGGTCGCAGTAAGTGGAGTTTTGCCACAAGGAGATGGTGTTGGGAAACGTAGTTTTGCAACTTTATCTACTTTGCGAACATCAGCTAAATCGGAACGTAATTTATCGGCACGGCGGAACATACCCTGGGCAGCCTTTGCCTTGGAAGCTTTTGCTCGCATCTTCTCTGCTTGTTTCTCCAAGATGGCAGCTTTCTTCTCTGCAATTGCGCGGTCAATCTTACGACGGTGTTCATCTTGTTCACGTTGCTGCAAATATTTTTTCCAACCCATGTTGTACACATCGATAACATTTCGGTTGGCATCTAAATAGAAAACCTTATTTACGACGGTTTCGATCAAGTTCACATCGTGGCTAATAATTACTAACCCGCCGGAATATTTCATTAAATAATCACGGAGCCAAACAACTGAGTCGGCATCTAAATGGTTTGTTGGTTCATCCAATAGCAAGGTATCAGCGCCACTAAATAGGATTCTGGCCAACTCAATTCGACGGCGTTGGCCACCACTTAATGAATCAAGTTGTTGATCAAATAAACGCTCTGGAATACCTAAACTCATGGCAATAGATTCAGCTTCAGCAGTTGCCCCATAACCGCCGGCGATACTGAATTCATTTTCGGCTCTGGTGTAGCGCGTCATTGCAACTTCAAGTTCATCGCCTTGCGCGATCGACATTGCTTCTTCAGCTTTTCGCATCCGCGAAACTATTTGATCTAATTCACGAACTGAAAGAATTCGCTCTACAACCGAACCTGTTTCATCACCGGTGCGCGGATCTTGGGGGAGATAACCGATCATTCCGGTTCGAATTACTTGACCGCCTGCAGGTTGAGTTTCACCCGCTAGCACTTTTGCTAAAGTGCTTTTCCCAGCACCATTTCGCCCGACAAAGCCCACGCGATCTCCGTGGTTGATACGAACTGATACTCCGCTGACGAGTAATCGAGCCCCGGCTCGTAATTCAAGGCTCGCTGTTGAAATCATCAAGCGAAGTTTCTCACGATAAGCAGTAGTTGAATTTCCAGATAGGCATAGCCATATATTGAGATGCGCATCTCATGGGTTGACTAGTCCCGCGGGCGTGAGCGATAATTTAGCCATGAAAACACTTACTACCTCAGTGGTGATTCAAGAGCGCGCGATCTAGAAAAATCAGATCCCGCGCTACCCTCAGTTAAAACTGAGGGTTTTTCTGTTAGTGGAGTTAATTAGAGAAGGAAAGGAGTAGGTCGGAATGAGTAACCAAGTAACTGGAGCGCAGAGCTTAGTGAAATCACTCGAGCACGCTGGCGTTGAAGTCATGTTTGGAATTCCAGGCGGTGCAATTCTGCCGGCTTACGATCCGATCTACGATTCTAAAATTCGCCACATCTTGGTTCGCCATGAACAAGGTGCTGGTCATGCTGCAACTGGGTATGCCCAAGTAACTGGCCGCGTTGGAGTCTGCATCGCAACATCAGGACCAGGAGCTACAAATTTAGTTACCCCAATCGGTGATGCTGCGATGGATTCTGTTCCAATGGTTGCAATCACCGGACAAGTACCTTCTGCTGCAATCGGAACCGATGCATTCCAAGAAGCTGACATTCGCGGTATCACAATGCCGATTACCAAACATAATTATTTAATCACTAACCCAGATGATATAGCGCGCGCGATCGCGGAAGCTTTCCATATTGCCGGGACGGGTCGTCCTGGTCCAGTACTAGTTGATATCGCTAAAGATGCGTTACAGAAGATGACAGAATTTAAATGGCCAACCAATATTAACTTAGCTGGCTACAACCCAAAAACTAAACCAGATAGCCAAGCAATCCGAGATGCCGCAGCGCTAATTGCGAAATCAAAGAGGCCAGTCCTTTATGTCGGTGGCGGAGTAATAAAAGCTAATGCGAGCAAACAATTATTAAGACTTGCCGAATTAACTGGCGCACCAGTTGTCACAACTTTGATGGCGCGCGGTGCTTTCCCAGATAGCCATCCGCTACACCTAGGTATGCCTGGCATGCATGGAACTGTCGCTGCAGTTACTGCGTTACAGAAGAGCGATTTACTTATTACTTTAGGCGCGCGTTTTGATGACCGCGTGACTGGAAAACTTTCTACTTTTGCGGTTAATGCAAAAATTATTCATGCCGATATTGATCCAGCCGAAATTGGTAAGAATCGTTTTGCTGATGTAGCAATTGTTGGCGATGTCGGCGAAGCGATTACTGCGCTTATTCCGGCCTTAGAAACCGAATTTAAGAAATCAGAACCAGATTTAACCCAATGGTGGAGCCAGATGGGCGCACTACGCTCTAAATATCCAGTTGGGTATGACCATCCCGAAGATGGCAGCGTTTCCCCACAATATGTAATTGAAAGAATTGGCGCAATAGCTGGACCAGATTCAATTTATGTTGCCGGCGTTGGACAACATCAAATGTGGGCTTCGCAATTCGTTAAATATGAGAAACCACGTACCTGGTTGAACTCTGGCGGTGCTGGAACGATGGGTTATGCAGTTCCCGCTGCGATGGGCGCAAAAGTTGGCGCACCAGATACCACGGTTTGGGCAATTGATGGCGATGGTTGTTTCCAGATGACAAACCAAGAGTTAGTTACATGCGCAATAAATAATATTCCAATTAAAGTTGCAATCATTAATAACGAAAGCCTCGGCATGGTTCGGCAATGGCAGACGCTTTTCTATAACTCTCGCTATTCAAATACTTCGTTAGATTCCAAGCGAATTCCCGATTTCGTTAAGTTAGCAGATGCAATGGGTTGTGTTGGGCTTCGTTGCGATACTACGGGTGATGTAGATAAAGTTATTAAAGAAGCGATGGCTATTAACGATCAACCTGTTGTGGTTGATTTCAGCGTATTTCGTGACGCAATGGTTTGGCCAATGGTTGCTGCAGGTACATCAAATGATGACATTTTGGTTGCGCGCGAGACTGCGCCTGACTGGGATTCGCAGGAGCTCTAATGGCCACCCATACTCTCTCCGTTTTAGTTGAAAACAGCCCAGGTGTGCTTGCCCGCATTGCATCTTTATTTTCTCGACGCGGATACAACATTGATTCACTTGCGGTAGGTCCAACTGAGAACTCTGAAATTTCACGAATGACTATTGTGCTAAATCTTGACGGACATGCACTTGATCAAGTAATCGCGCAATTATTTAAACTTATCAACGTTATTGGCATCTCAGAAATGACTGATACTGGCTCGATTAAACGCGAAGCTCTACTAGTGAAAGTTAATGCGCAGAAATCTGATCGCGAAAAGGTTGCTGCAGTTGCGCAGAAATATAACGGCGTAATTGTTGATGAATCTGACGTTTCGCTAACAATCGAAGCAACTGGGCCAAGTATAGATATCGAAGCGCTGCTCAAATCACTTGAGCAATTTGGCATTAAAGAATTGGTGCAATCAGGATTGATCGCACTTGAGCGTGGCAGTATCACGCTTGCAGACCGTACGCTTAGCACTTCAAGAGTTGCAATCTCGGACTCTCATAGCGCAACCGCGGATTACCAGAACTAAACCAACCGAAATATATAAAGGAGAAATATCGTGGCAACTATTTATCATGATGAAGATGCAGACCTTTCAATCATTCAAGGACGAAAGGTTGCAGTCATCGGTTATGGTTCACAAGGCCACGCACATGCGCTAAACCTTCGTGATAGCGGTGTCGATGTTCGAATTGGTTTAGCTGACGGTTCAAAATCGCGCGAAAAAGCAGAAGCAGAAGGACTCCGTGTGCTTTCAGTAACAGATGCGGTAAAGGAAGCGACCGTGATTATGTTGCTGGCGCCAGACCACAAACAACGCCACATTTACAATGATTCAATTGCGCCAAATCTTAAAGATGGCGACGCGCTTTTCTTTGCGCACGGTTTTAATATTCGCTTCGGTTACATTAAGCCAAGCTCAAATGTCGATGTCTGTATGGTTGCGCCAAAGGGTCCAGGACATTTAGTTCGTCGTGAATTTGTTGCGGGACGTGGCGTGCCAGATATCGTTGCGGTTGAACAAGATTCAACTGGAAATGCTTGGCCGTTAACACTTTCTTACGCAAAAGCTATGGGCGGACTTCGCGCCGGTGCAATCCTTACAACATTTACTGAAGAGACTGAAACTGATCTGTTTGGTGAACAATCAGTTCTTTGTGGCGGCGCATCGCAATTAGTTATGTACGGTTTTGAGACTTTAGTTGAGGCTGGTTACCAACCAGAAGTTGCATACTTCGAATGCTTACACGAACTTAAATTAATCGTCGATTTGATGTACGAAGGTGGAATCGCGAAACAACGTTGGTCCGTTTCAGATACTGCTGAATATGGAGATTATGTATCTGGCCCACGAGTTATCGACCCAAGCGTAAAAGCGAATATGAAAGCTGTTCTTGCCGATGTTCAAAATGGCACATTCGCTAAACGTTTTATTGATGACCAAGATGCAGGCGCACCTGAGTTCAAAGCGCTTCGCGCAAAAGGTGAAGCTCACCCAATTGAGGCTGTCGGTCGTGAACTTCGTAAATTGATGTCATGGGTAAAAGCCGCGAACAAGGACGATTACAAAGAAGGTTCTGTGTCGCGTGGCTAAACCAATCGTCTTAATTGCAGAAGAACTTAGCCCTGCCACTTTAGAAGCGCTTGGTCCTGATTTCGAAGTACGAAATTGCGATGGCGCAAACCGAAGTGAACTTCTCGCTGCCCTTAGTACTGGCGTCGATGCAGTGTTAATTAGATCTGCAACCAAGATGGATAGTGAAGCAATCAATGCTGCAAAAGGTTTAAAAGTTATTGCTCGTGCTGGTGTTGGATTAGATAACGTCGATATTGCCGCAGCAACTGCCGCCGGCGTAATGGTTGTTAACGCACCAACTTCAAACATTGTTAGCGCAGCCGAACTCGCAATCTCGCTTTTGTTAGCAAGCGCGCGCTCTATCGCTCCAGCGCACGCAGCGCTACGAAATGGCAAATGGGCGCGCTCTAAATACACAGGTACGGAACTATTTGAAAAAACTTTGGGCATTGTTGGTTTTGGCAGAATCGGCCAATTAGTTGCTTTGCGGATGCAAGCTTTCGGTATGGATGTTGTCGCTTACGATCCTTACTTACAACCAGCGCGTGCAGCACAACTTGGGGTACGCCTTATTACGCTAGATGAATTATTAGTGCAATCTGATTTCATCACAATCCACTTACCTAAAACTAAAGAGACTGCAAACTTAATCGGAGAAGCTGCACTTAAGAAAGTTAAGCCATCGGTCCGCATAATTAATGCAGCTCGTGGCGGAGTGCTTGATGAAGTTGCTCTTCACAAAGCAATCACAGAAGGACGCGTTGCTGGCGCAGGTTTAGATGTTTTCGCAACTGAACCTTGTACTGATTCACCACTATTTCAACTCGATCAAGTTGTTGCGACTCCACACTTAGGTGCATCTACTGATGAAGCCCAAGAACGTGCTGGAATAGCAGTAGCGGTATCAGTTCGAAAAGCGCTCTCTGGCGAATTAGTCCCAGATGCGGTAAACGTTAAAGGTGGCGCAATTGATGAAGATATTCGCCCAAGTTTGCCATTAGTAGAAAAACTTTCGCAAGTTGCAACCGCAATCGCTGGTGAACTTCCCGTAGCAATTGCGATCGAAGTTAAAGGCGATATCTCTGGCCACGATTGTTCCGTACTTGCAACTAGTGCAATGAAAGGCGCGCTACTTGCAACCGGTGCCGAAGATGTTACATATGTTAACGCGCCAAATATTGCAGAAGAACGCGGTTTAACTGCAACTGTTACAACCAATGCCGAGAGCCCAGAATTTCGCAGCATGATCACTTTGCACGCATCATTTGCCGATGGAAAATTTGTTGATGTACACGGCACCTTGATGGGTATTAGAAAAGTAGAAAAAATCATTGCAATCGATGGCTTTGATTTAGATCTGCCCCCAACAAGCCACATGCTATTTCTCCGCTATGGCGATCGTCCTGGAATTGTGGGAATTGTCGGTAACACACTTGGTAAGGCCAGCATAAATATCGCGGGCATGCAGGTGGCACGCAACAGCGAAGGTGGGGAAGCGTTAATGGCAATCACTGTTGACTCTTCAATTCCAATTGAAATGGTCGAGTTAGTTAAGAAAGAAACCGGTTCTAATTCCGTTACTTCAGTATCGTTGTTGGGATAAGCCATGAGCAAATCATTTAATCTTGCAGTTATCGGTGGCGATGGCATTGGTCCAGAAGTTGTAGCCGAAGGACTCAAAGTTCTAGATGCCGTCTCTCTAAAATATGGCATCACTTTCAATAAGAAAGAGTATGAACTTGGTGCTCGCCTCTGGCATAAAACTGGCGAGACGCTTCCTGATGCAACGCTGAACGAATTAGCGAAAGCAGATGTAATTCTGCTTGGCGCAGTTGGCGATCCAACAGTTCCAAGCGGTGTTTTAGAGCGCGGCTTATTATTGAAGATTCGCTTCGCTTTTGATCATTTTATTAATTTGCGACCAGCACGGTTATATCCTGGGGTTAAATCGCCACTTGCTGGCGTTAGCGAACTTGATTTCGTTGTGGTTCGTGAAGGTACTGAAGGTCCATACGTTGGAGCTGGTGGCGTTCTTGCGGAAGGCACATCCGACGAAATCGCTACTGAAGAGAGCCTAAATACTCGACGTGGTGCCGAGCGGGTAATACGAAATGCATTTACACGTGCGCAATTACGGCCACGTAAGAAATTAACTTTGGTACATAAGAATAATGTACTTACTCGTGCTGGCAGTTTATGGACTCGAACATTTAACGATGTTGCGAAAGAATTTCCGGATGTAGCGACTGATTACTTGCATGTCGATGCGGCTTCCATGTTCTTTGTTACTAATCCAGATCGTTTTGATGTGGTTGTAACGGACAATCTTTTTGGTGATATCTTGACCGATATTGCAGCTGCCATTTGTGGTGGACTTGGTTTGGCTGCTTCTGGAAATATTAATCCAACTGGCAAGTTCCCATCGATGTTTGAGCCAGTCCACGGTTCAGCTCCCGATATCGCTGGTAAAGGAATCGCAGATCCAACTGCAACCATAATGTCAGTTGCAATGATGCTTAGCCATTTAGGTTTAACTGACGCTGCTAAAGATGTAGAGAAAGCAGTGGCAGCAGATTTGCTAACTCGCGGCGATAAAAAGCGTTCCACTAGTGAAATTGGCACACTTCTTGCTAGCGCGGTGAAGGGGTAGTTATGAAAATAAATGTCACTCCATCATCCACTGCGTTGCCAGATGCCGTACGCCAAGCAAAAGTAGATGAAGGTGGATTTGGAAAATATTTCACTGACCACATGATTATTGCTAATTGGCATGTGGATTCGGGATGGGGTGATGCTGAATTAAAAGCATATGGTCCACTCTCGCTCGACCCAGCAACGATGGTTTTACATTACGGCCAAGAAATTTTTGAAGGATTGAAGGCGTATTGGCAACCAGATAACTCAATTAGTTTGTTCCGTCCCGATGCAAACGGAAAACGTTTTGCTAAATCGGCAAAGCGTTTAGCATTACCAGAGCTCCCAGTCGAAGCATTCATTAAAACTATCGAAACTTTAGTAAAGCAAGATAAGGGTTGGGTGCCACATAAAGTAGGTTCTTCGCTCTACATTCGGCCGTTTATGATCGCAACAGAAGTTGCAATCGGAGTTCGGCCTTCAAAGAGCGCTTCTTACATATTAATTGCCTGCCCAGTTGGTGCATATTTCTCAACTACAACCGCAGTAACTGTTTGGATTTCTACTGAATATGTCCGCGCATCACTTGGTGGAACTGGTGAAGCTAAGTGTGGTGGAAACTATGCAGCATCGCTACTCGCACAGCAGCAAGCAGCAGCTCAAGGTTGCGATCAAGTTGTTTGGTTAGATGCGCTAGAGCGTAAATGGGTAGAAGAGATGGGCGGTATGAACCTTTATTTTGTTAAAGGAAAAGGTAAAGATGCCACAATTTTCACACCTAAATTAACCGGCACGCTACTTCCTGGAGTTACGCGCGATTCCATTCTTACTGTTGCAAAAGATCTTGGTTATAAAACTGAAGAAGGAATGATTTCAATCGACGATTGGCGCGACGGTGTTGCTAGTGGTGAGATTACCGAAACTTTTGCCTGTGGCACTGCTGCAGTTATCTCACCAATCGGTGGCGCTAAGAGCGAATTTGGAAATTGGCCAACCGGTGATGGAACTCCTGGTCCGATCACTATGCAACTTCGTGAACATTTGCTTGGAATCCAACATGGAACTATCGAAGATAAACATGGTTGGAATGTAAAGGTCTGTTAATGACAATCTCCGATGCGTTCCATATTTATGACACCACACTTCGCGATGGTGCCCAACAAGAAGGTTTAAATCTTTCAGTTCACGACAAACTTACAATCGCTCGTCACCTTGATGATCTCGGTGTTGGTTTTATTGAAGGCGGATGGCCTGGGGCTAATCCAAAAGATACTGAATTCTTTGCACTTGCAAAGAAAGAGTTAAAGTTAAAGAACGCAACCTTTGTGGCATTCGGTGCAACGCGTCGTCCAGGTGTTAAAGCTGCTGATGATGCGCTACTTCGTGCTCTCGCAGATTCTGGCGCACCAGCAGTAACTCTCGTTGCAAAAGCCCACGATCGACACGTTGATTTGGCTTTGAAAACAAATCTTGATGAAAATCTCGCCATGATTCGCGAATCAATTCATTTTCTAAAAGAAGGCGGCCAGCGGGTATTTCTTGACGCTGAACATTTCTTCGATGGATACCGTTCAAATCCTGCATATGCACTTGAAGTTGTTCGAGTTGCCGCGGAAGCTGGCGCTGACGTAGTTGCGCTTTGCGACACTAACGGCGGCATGTTGCCGGATGAACTCTCGCATGTTGTACACGATGTATTAGGAAAGAGCGCTGCACGTCTTGGAATTCATTGCCATAACGACACTGGTTGCGCAATCGCTAACTCATTAGCTGCGGTCGCTGCTGGCGCTACCCATGTGCAAGGCACGCTAAATGGTTATGGTGAACGCACCGGTAATGCTGATCTAGTCTCGATCATCGCAAACCTGGAATTAAAAAAGAAGCAATTAGTGCTGCCTAAAAATTCACTCCATGAAGCATTCCGAATTTCACATGCCATTGCTGAAGTCACTAACGTGGCATCTAGCGCACGCCAACCATATGTAGGTATTTCTGCTTTTGCGCATAAAGCTGGATTGCATGCATCCGCTATTAAAGTTGATCCTGCGCTTTACCAACACGAAGATCCTGCCAGTGTTGGGAATGATCGTCGGATGTTGGTCTCTGATATGGCTGGTCGCGCATCGATTGAATTGAAATCACAAGAACTCGGTATTGATATAGGTGACGATAAAGAAGTGCTTACTCGAGTCGTAGAACGTGTAAAAGAAATGGAATCACGCGGCTATACATTTGAAGCTGCAGATGCATCTTTTGAATTATTACTTCGAGAAGAGATTGATGGAAAGCGAGCAGAATTTTTTAAGATTGAAAAGTGGGAGACTGTTGTAGATCGAGGTGATGACGGCAGTGTTAAATCTCGCGCAAATGTCACAATCATTGCGCGCGGTCAAAAGATTGAATCATCTGGAATTGGAAATGGTCCAGTTAATGCGATTGATACTGCACTTCGATCAGGGCTAGAAAAATTCTATCCAGAGTTAAAGAAATTAGAACTTACCGATTACAAAGTTAGAATTCTTGAAGGTCGTCTGGGTACTGGCGCGGTTACTCGTGTTCTCGTAGAAACCAGCGATGGCAACGGGGAGTGGGACACAATTGGTGTACATGAAAACGTTATTGCCGCATCCGCAATGGCCATAGAGGATGCATTGACATACGGGCTATTACGGCAAGGCAAAATTCCCGAGTAATCTAGCCAGATGGAACGAACGCTGCTTAGCGAATATCGCGAGCACTTAGTAATTGATCGCAATCTCTCCGAGAATTCTATTCGCGCATATTTAGCTGATTTAGAATCGTTGCTACAGCATATAAATAAATTGGGAATTACCGAATTTCCTCAATTAGATTTAAATCATCTCCGTTCTTGGCTCGCTAATTTACAAACAAGGGGAGCGGCTCGTTCTTCCATGTCGCGTCGGGTAGTTTCAATTAGAGCATTTACTTATTGGGGCGCAAAGAATGGTTGGCTTAGTAGTGATATTGGCCAACAATTGATTGCGCCAAAACCACAACGAACGCTGCCAAATATTTTAGATATCGAGAGCGCAATTACGACAATGGATGCGCTAGCAGCTCGAGTTGATGAGGGCGGCGGAATTGGCGCAGTAAGAGATCGCGCAATTGTTGAACTTTTATATGCATCTGGAATTCGGGTCTCGGAGTTATGTGGATTAGATATTCACGATATTGATTTTGATCGAAATACTTTAAGAGTCATTGGTAAAGGAAATAAAGAACGAATTGTGCCGATTGGATTGCCAGCGGTCCGAGCTGTTAAAGCCTGGCTGGATTCGCGAAATGAATTAGCAAACGAAAGATCCGAGAGTGCCGTATTTATCGGTACTCGGGGCAAGCGAATTGATCAGCGGACGGTTAGAGAGATTGTTTATGTTGCAGTAGATGCACTTGGTGGTAGCCAAAAAATGGGGCCACACGGTTTGCGACATTCTGCTGCGACACATTTGCTAGAAGGTGGTGCAGATTTAAGAACTGTGCAAGAAATTTTGGGTCATTCCTCATTAGCTACAACCCAGATTTATACCCATGTTTCACAAGATCGATTGAAGGCGGCTTACAAACAAGCTCATCCACGAGCGTAATAAAAGGGCTTAAGTAAGAATTGAACTAAATGGGTGTTCAGTTTGGATAATGCGAACTGATTTTGTCCGACCTCGCATCACGATCGAATTTGAAGTGATGTAATGCTCGCCGTAACGAACACCTCTTAATAGTTCGCCATCAGTAATTCCGGTGGCGGCGAAGAAAACATCATCACCTTTTACTAAATCATCAGTAAAAAGAATCTGGTTTAAATCTAATCCTTGAGCTTGGGCTTTTTCGCGCTCTTCTTCACTTCGTGGATGAAGCCGTCCTTGAATCGCGCCACCTAAACATTTCATCGCACAGGCCGCAATAATTCCTTCTGGTGTGCCACCAATTCCCATTAGCAAATCAATACCGGTATTTGATCGCGCTGCTTCAACTGCGCCGGCGACATCGCCATCGGTAATGAATTTAATGCGAGCACCAGCTTCACGAATATCTTTTACGAGTTGGTCATGGCGTGGTCGATCAAGAACTACAACAGTTAACGAAGAGATATCAACGTGTTTGGCTTTTGCAACTTTCTGTAAGTTCACCTTTACTGGCGCTGTAATATCAATTACATCGGCAGCTTCAGGACCTGTAACTAATTTCTCCATATAAAACACTGCGGATGGATCAAACATTGCACCGCGAGCAGAAAGTGCAATTACTGAAATTGCGTTGTTCATTCCTTTAGCAGTAAGCGTGGTGCCATCGACTGGGTCTACTGCCACATCTGCCGGGGAGCCGGTGCCATCACCAACTTCTTCACCGTTATAAAGCATTGGGGCGTTATCTTTTTCGCCTTCTCCAATTACAACGACGCCTTTCATTGAAACTGTTGAAATCATTTTGCGCATCGCATCTACTGCGGCTTGATCTGCACCATCTTTATTACCGCGGCCAACCCAACTTGATGCTGCGATTGCAGCTGTCTCGGTTACTCGAACTAATTCAAGTGCGAGGTTTCTAGATGGAAGGGTTTTTGCCATGGCGCCAATCTATCGGAAGCCATTTATTTAACGGTTTTACGCAGGGTTTTTGGATTGGCCGTGGATTTTGCACGCTCACCGCTCAGGTAGGATTTGGCCTGCACAGACCTTCGGGTTTGTGACATCTCAGTGCTCAAATAACACCTCGGTCTGATTTCAAGGGTAAAACTGCGAACTCAGTAGGTGACTCGAGTACGACGGGTTAAACAAAATGTTTAACCATAAACCGAGCGGGTTTTTTACCTACGTGTAGAAAACCTTAAAAGGAGTGTGCCGCCATGGCGGTTGTAACAATGCGAGAACTTCTCGACAGTGGAGTCCACTTCGGACACCAGACTCGTCGATGGAATCCAAAGATGAAGCGTTTTATTTTTACAGAGCGCAATGGCATCTACATTATCGATATCCAACAATCACTTGCTTTGATCGACCAAGCTTACGATTTCGTAAAAGATGCAGTCGCTAAAGGCGGACATATTCTTTTCGTTGGAACAAAGAAACAAGCACAAGAGCCAATAATTAGCCAAGCAGCACGAGTTGGTATGCCACATGTAACAGAGCGTTGGCTCGGCGGCATGCTTACAAACTTCCCAACCGTTTACAAGCGCGTACAACGTTTGAAAGAACTCGAAGCGCTAGAAGCATCTAATGATCAACTTCTAACTAAAAAAGAACTTTTGTTAATGAAGCGCGAACGTATCAAGCTATTTAAAAACCTTGATGGTATTCGCAATATGACTAAGTTGCCTGCGGCAATTTGGGTTGTAGATACTAAGAAAGAACACCTTGCAGTCGCTGAAGCGCACAAACTTGGTATTCCAGTCATCGCAATCTTGGATACTAACTGCGATCCAGATGAAGTTGATTATAAGATTCCTGGCAACGATGATGCGATTCGTTCTGTAACGCTACTAACTCGCGTAATTACTGATGCAATTGCGGCTGGTTTACAAGCACGTTCTGCAATTGCTGCAACTAAAGAAGCAGCAGCTGAAGCAGCACGCGCGGGCGCAGAATCTGTTGCAAGTGGCGAACCACTTGCTGAATGGGAGAAAGATTTACTTGGCGCAACAGCAACCGAAGTTGTAGCAGAAACACCAGCTGCAACTGATGAAAGCGCAGGCGCATAAGTGGCTTATACGGCTGAAGATGTAAAGAGATTACGCGAAGCAACCGCGGCTGGAATGCTTGATTGTAAGAAGGCGCTTGATGAATCAGGCGGCGATTATGAAAAGGCGATCGAAATTATTCGCGTTAAAGGTCAGAAAGGCATCACCAAGCGTGAAGGCCGGACTACTTCTAACGGTTTAGTTGTTGCAAAAGCTGAAGGCAATACTGCGGTAATGCTCGAACTTAACTGCGAAACTGATTTCGTAGCAAAAGGCGATCGCTTCCAAGCAGCTGCTAATGAATTAGTGGAACAACTCTTCGCAACCAAGATTAACGATGTCGCTGGTTTCTCAGCTTCAAAGTTAGCTTCTGGTAAGACTGTGCAAGAACATATCGACGAAGCTAATGCAACTCTTGGCGAAAAAATTGAACTTCGCCGCCTTGTAGTTCTCGATGGTTCACCAGTCGGGTTGTACTTACACCGCACGAGTCCAGATCTACCACCACAAGTTGGTGTTGTAGTTGCACTAACAAAAGCAAACCCAGAAACTGGTAAAGATATTGCGCAACATATTGCGGCGTTTTCACCGCAATACTTAAAGCGCGAAGAAGTACCAACTGATCTCGTTGAGAACGAACGTCGAGTTGCCGAAGAGACAGCCCGAAATGAAGGCAAGCCAGATGCGGCAATCGCCAAGATTACTGAAGGTCGAGTAACTGGATTCTTCAAAGATGTCACGCTCCTAGAGCAGGCATTCGCGAAAGATCAGAAGAAATCGGTCCAACAAGTTCTAGATGAGGCCGGAACTACTGTGTCTGCCTTCCATCGATTCCGCGTGGGTCAGTAACCTTTCCCTAGGGATCAATAAGTAAGTATCAGAAGTTAAAGAAAGGAGCACTCAAGATGGCAAGTAATCGAAAAAGCTATCGCCGAGTGCTCCTTAAACTTTCTGGAGAAGTTTTTGGCGGCGAAAAAGGAATCGGTGTTGATCCCGATGTTGTACATGATGTTGCAAACCAAATCGCAGATGTAGTTCGTAGTGGCGTTGAAGTAGCAATTGTGGTTGGCGGCGGAAACTATTTCCGCGGCGCAGAGTTGCAAACTCGCGGCATGGATCGCGCTCGCGCTGACTATATGGGCATGCTCGGTACCGTTATGAATTGTTTAGCACTTCAAGATTTCTTGGAGAAAGAAGGCATTGATACTCGAGTACAAACCGCGATTGCAATGGGACAAGTTGCTGAGCCATATGTACCACGACGCGCAATCCGCCACCTTGAAAAAGGTCGCGTAGTAATTTTTGGCGCTGGCGCTGGAATGCCTTTCTTCACAACCGATACTGTCGCAGCGCAACGCGCACTCGAAATCGGCGTAGATGCACTTCTATTAGCAAAGAGCGGTGTTGATGGCGTTTATAACGCAGATCCACGTAAAGATAAAAGCGCTACTAAATACGAAACAATTTCCTATGATGAAGTTTTAAGTAAGTCACTTGCAGTTGCGGATGCTGCAGCTTTTGCGCTCTGCCGCGAAAATAGTTTGCCGATTGTGGTCTTTGATTTAATGAGAAAAGGAAATATTGCACGAGCAGTTGCCGGTGAAAACATCGGAACCATAGTTTCTTAGAAATTTCCTATTAAGCAAGAAGGAGCAACATGTCGGATCTAGCCGGAATAACAAGTGACACAACTGCCAAGATGAATAAAGCAGTAGATGTGGCAAAGGAAGATTTCGCGAGCATCCGTACTGGCCGTGCGCACCCATCCATGTTCGGAAAAATTATGGTTGATTACTACGGAACTTTTACACCACTCTCACAATTAGCCTCAGTCCAAGTTCCAGAAGCACGGATGGCATTAATTACCCCTTATGACAAAGGCGCAATGGCTTCAATTGAGAAAGCGATTCGTGAATCTGATTTGGGAGTAAATCCTGGAAATGATGGCGGAGTAATCCGAATTAACTTCCCACAATTAACCGAAGAACGTCGCAAAGAGTTCATCAAGGTCGCCAAGAACAAGGGCGAGGATTCTAAGATTTCCCTGCGCAATATCCGACGTAATGCAAAAGAAGCGATGGAAAAGTTAGAAAAGGATGGCGTAATCGGTAAAGATGATTTAACTAGAGCTGAAAAAGATTTAGAGAAATTAACTTCAGATCACGTTGCAAAGATTGACGAACTGCTCAAGCACAAAGAGGTTGAACTTCTCGAAGTTTAGAGAATAACTCTTATGTCCGATCTGCACTCATTAAACGAAGCTATCAATAAGAAGGCAGGGCGAAATCTGCTGCCATCAATTGGCGTTTCACTTAGTTTAATGGCGCTAATTTTCGTGACCATGAAATACCTTCCGATCGCATTTGTTGGCGTAGTTACGGTCGCAGTTGTACTCAGCGTCCAAGAGCTAACTCGAGCATTCAAAGTTGCAGACTTTAAAGTTTCACTCTTTCAATTATCACTAGCCACCACAGCGCTGATGGCATCGTCTTGGTTTGGTGGAGTGGCCGGCCTTGCCGTTGCGACCGCTTTAATATTGCCAATTCTTTACTTCTTGATCTTATTAAAAGGGATAACTGGATTTGTAAAGAATTCAACTGCCGCTACTTTTACCTTGATCTACCTTGGATTTCTTGGTGGTTTTCTAATTCTATTGGCGCGACCACATGATGGTTTATTGAATATTGCAACATTGGTTATTTTAGTTGGATGTAACGATACTTTCGCATACATTTTTGGCGTACTACTTGGCAAACATCCATTAGCTGAAAAGATCAGCCCAAAGAAAACTTGGGAAGGTTTTATTGGTGGATTGATATTCACCGCAATCGGTGGCGCGTTAGCTTTCCGATACATGCTCGAGTACAACCCTCTAATTGGTGCCGCAGTCGGTCTTTTAGGTGTGGTTACCGCAACTGTTGGAGATTTAATCGAAAGTGCGCTCAAGCGAGATTTATCAATTAAAGATATGGGTTCAATTCTTCCCGGACATGGCGGCATGTTAGATCGCTTAGATTCTGCGCTGCTCACAGCGCCTTCACTTTGGTGCGTGCTTGAACTAATTAAGCACTTCTCGTGAGCGAAATTAAATTAGTTTTCGAAGAACCTAAACAACGAAAAAAAGCACCTCAACATTTAGCCGATTTGACTCCGGAAGAGCGGCGCGCCAAAGCTATCGAGCTAGGGTTACCTGCCTTTCGAGCGAATCAAATCGCAACCCATTACTTCACGCACTTTAGCGATGATCCAGAGACTTGGACCGATATCCCAGCAACGATGCGGCCGTTAGTAGCCGAACACTTTATGCCAAAGTTAATTACTTTAGTTAAATCGGTCGATTGCGATAACGGCAAAACTAGAAAAGATTTATGGAAATTGCATGACGGCGTAATGGTGGAATCAGTAATCATGCGTTACAAAGATCGCACCACCGTATGCATTTCATCGCAAGCTGGTTGTGGCATGAATTGTCCTTTCTGCGCTACTGGTCAAGCAGGTTTGACTAGAAACTTAACTGCTGGTGAAATCACAGCTCAAATTGTTGCCGCAGCAAAAGCTTGTAACGATGGAGAAATTGGCGAAGATCCAACTCGCCTTTCAAATGTGGTTTTCATGGGAATGGGCGAGCCGTTAGCTAATTACAATCCAGTTATCCGCACCGTCAGAAATATTATTTCGCCAAACCCAGATGGACTTGGTATTGGAGCCCGCTCAGTAACAGTTTCAACAGTTGGTTTAGTCCCGGGAATTGAAAAGTTAATGAAAGAAGATATTCAAGTAACGCTCGCAATTTCACTTCACACACCTGATGATGAACTTCGCGACACTTTGGTGCCAATCAACTCTCGTTGGAAAGTTAAAGAAGTTTTGATGGCCGCTGATGCATATTCGGATAACACTGGTCGTCGATACTCCGTTGAATACGCAATGATAAGAGATATTAATGATCAGGCATGGCGGGCAGATTTACTTGGTCGGCTTTTGAAAAACCGCGATGCCCACGTAAATTTAATTCCGCTAAATCCAACGCCAGGTTCTAAGTGGACTGCATC
This sequence comes from uncultured Actinomycetes bacterium, assembly GCA_903878415.1. Taxonomy (GTDB): domain Bacteria; phylum Actinomycetota; class Actinomycetes; order Nanopelagicales; family Nanopelagicaceae; genus UBA7398. The sequence continues at coordinate 28,819 of CAIRHO010000056.1, read as the reverse complement.
TAGAAAGAAAGATGAGATGGAGTTTGTAAAGATCCTAGAAGATTATGGAGTTACGGTAACAGTTCGTGATACTCGTGGCCGTGAAATTGATGGTGCGTGCGGGCAGCTGGCCGCCGCTGAAAAAGTTTAATTAAGGGGTTTTATCTTTTAGGTTAAACGGGTAAATTCGGAGTCATAACTAGGAGAAGGAATCGGAATGAAAACTCTAAACAATTTCATCAATGGCAAGAGCGTTCCTGCGACAAGTGGAAAAACTTCGGATTTGATTAATCCAGCCACTGGTCAAGTATTCGCAAAAGCGCCTATCTCAAATGCGGCAGATGTAGATAACGCCATGAACGCAGCCTCAAAAGCTTTTGAAGATTTTCGAGACTCCACTCCCAGTGAAAGGCAAAAAGCGTTATTAAAAATCGCAGATGCGATCGAATCTCGTGCCGACGAGCTAGTTGCACTTGAAAGCGAGAACACTGGAAAGCCACTAGCGGTTACAACTTCGGAAGAAATTCCACCAATGTTAGATCAGATTCGTTTTTTTGCTGGTGCTGCGCGAAACCTTGAAGGCCGTTCTGCTGGTGAATATATGCGCGGTATGACTTCCTTTATTCGCCGCGAACCAATCGGAGTTTGCGCGCAAGTTACGCCTTGGAATTATCCAATGATGATGGCTGTTTGGAAGTGGGCCCCAGCCATCGCTGCTGGAAATACTGTTGTATTAAAACCAAGTGATACAACCCCCGTATCAACTCTCTGGATGGCTGAGTTAATGTCAGAATTTTTACCTGCTGGTGTCTTTAACGTTATCTGTGGTGATCGTGATAGCGGGCGTGCACTTATCGATCATGCAATCCCAGAGATGGTTTCCATTACTGGATCGGTACGAGCAGGTATGGAAGTTGCCGGATCGGCAGCAAAAGATTTGAAAAAAGTTCATTTAGAACTTGGCGGCAAAGCGCCAGTAGTTGTCTTCGATGATGCTGATTTAGAAGCTGCAGCAGAAGCAATTGCGATTGCCGGATATTTCAATGCTGGCCAAGATTGCACCGCTGCGACTCGTGTTTTAGTTGAAGCGAGCGCATACGAGGATATGGTCGCGCTATTAACTGACCAAGCCAAGAATAAAATTGCAGTTGGTATGCCAGATCAAGATGTGCTGGTTGGCCCAGTAAATAATGCTAATCAATTAGCTCGAGTAAGTGACTTCTTTAACCGCACTCCATCCCATGCCACGGTGCAGACCGGTGGCGTTGCGCTTAAGCAACCAGGATATTTCTTCCCACCAACAGTCGTATCCGGGCTTCGTCAGGATGATGAGATGATCCAGAATGAAATTTTTGGACCAGTAATTACGATTCAGAAGTTTAATGATGAAGCTGAAGCAATTAGAAATGCCAATGGCGTTAAGTACGGTTTAGCTTCCAGCATCTGGACCAAAGATCACGGTCGAGCCATGCGACTTGCTCGGGCATTCGACTTTGGTTGCGTTTGGATCAATACCCACATTCCGGTCGTGGCCGAGATGCCACACGGTGGCTTCAAGCACTCGGGGTATGGCAAGGACCTTTCCCAATATGGGTTCGAGGATTACACCCGAATCAAGCATGTCATGACCAACCTCAACGCCTGATTTTGGTTGTAAAGTCCGCTCAGGAATTTAAATCGCCACTTCGAGTCAGAAAGTAGAGCCATGTCCGCCAATCAGAACGAGAAGTTAAACCCAATAACTAAATCAATTATCAATGCACAGCTCTCACGTCGTGGCGTACTTGCTGGCGTTGGCGCAATCGGTGCGAGCGTGGCGCTCGCTTCATGCGGAACTGGTTCTGGTGATACCGCCGTAAAAACTGTTGAAGATGTTAGCGACACCGAAAAAATTGTACGTTGGGCTAGCTGGCCTTATTACCTAGATTTCGATGAAGCTTCTAAGAAATACCCAACTCTTGAAGCATTTGCCGCAAAGACTGGGATTACTCCAACATATAAAGAAGATATCGACGATAACAACACTTTCTACGGCAAAGTACAAGGACAATTAAAAATTGGTTCGGATATCGGATATGACGTAGTTACTCCAACCGACTGGATGGTTGATCGTTGGATTCAGCTTGGATACGCCGCAAAATTCGATGAAGCAAACATCCCAAATAAGAAAAATATCCGTGCAATTTTAAACGATGTTGGCTATGACCAAGGTCGTCACTATTCATTAACTTGGCAATCAGGTTTTGCTGGTTTTGGCTGGAACACCGAAAAGATTAAAAAAGGCGTTCACACGATTGATGATCTTTTTGCAAAAGAAAATAAGGGTCGGATTATGGTGCTCTCCGAGCTACGCGACACCATGGGAATTATTCTGCAATATCAAGGCGTGGATCCATCAGGCGCATTCACCGAAGATCAATACATGAACGCAATCGATTTCCTCAAAGGTAAAATTGCAGATGGATTTATCCGTCAAGTAAAGGGAAACGCTTACACTGAAAGTTTGGTAAGCGGCGACGCAGTTGCGGTTATTGGTTGGTCTGGTGACTTGTTCGTACTTAAGACCGAAAACAAAGGTAAATTCGACTTCGCAATTCCAGAATCTGGTGGAACCCTTTGGAGCGATAACGTACTTATTCCATCAACTTCAGCTCATAAAAAGAATGCAGAAGCGCTAATTAACTATTACTACGAACCAGCAGTTGCTGCTCAAGTTGCGGCATATGTTAATTACATCTGCCCGGTCGAAGCTGCTCAACCCGAACTTGAAAAAATAGATCCAGCTCTTGCAGCCAGCCCATACATTTTTCCAGATGCCGCAACGCTTGCAAAAGTTAAAGTCTTCCGCGGTCTCACAACAGATGAGAGCACTAAGTTCCAAACTGCTTTTGACGAAGCAACTGGCAACTAGGTACTAATGTCCAACCCGAAAGTTTCGGATAGTAGAGGCGACTTACATCTAAATCGGTTAACAAAGCGGTTTGCTGATTTCATCGCTGTTGACGATCTTTCGCTAACAGTGCCGCGCGGTTCATTCTTTGCACTCCTCGGACCATCAGGTTGCGGAAAAACTACAACGCTACGAATGATTGCCGGACTCGAGGAACCTACCCAAGGCATGATTTCAATTGGCGATACCGATATTACAACTGCAAAACCTTATCGACGCCCAGTAAACACCGTCTTCCAAAACTACGCACTTTTTCCACACCTAACTATCTTTGAAAACATCGCATTTGGCTTACGTCGTCGCGGCGTTAAAGATGTAAAGAAAGATGTAGATAACGTTTTGGAGCTGGTTGAGCTCGGACACCTTGCCGAACGTAAGCCAAACCAACTCTCCGGTGGCCAACAACAACGTATTGCGGTCGCTCGAGCCATTGTAAATAAGCCAGAAGTTCTACTTTTAGATGAACCGCTTGGCGCACTTGATTTAAAACTTCGTCGCCAAATGCAGATTGAATTGAAGCGGATTCAGATGGAAGTTGGAATTACCTTCATACACGTTACGCACGACCAAGAAGAAGCTATGACAATGGCAGACACAATCGCCGTTATGAACCAAGGAAAAATTGAACAGATGGGATCACCAGCAGAACTCTACGAGTCACCAAAAACTGCTTTCGTTGCTAACTTCCTTGGCCAATCAAACTTGATTAAAGGCAAAGTTAACTCAAGATCTGGCGCAAACGCCTCAGTAAATATTCACGGTATCGATATCGAAGTGCCAATTACGCGGATGGCTTCACACGGAGATTCAGTATTAATTGGCGTACGCCCAGAGAAATTAAATATCAATGCGAAGAGCAAGAATTCAATTGGCAACGGCACCGTTACCGATGCATCCTTCGTAGGCGTATCTACCCAATATTTAGTTAAGACATCCTGGGATGAAGAGTTAGTTGTTTTCGAACAAAACGATGCCGGCGCTCCAGATATTAAAGTGGGGGATACTGTCTCACTATCTTGGGAACCAGCTCACACATTCGCACTTGATGGCAATCAGGATCTCGCTGCTGGTGCAGATGTAGATCACGAAGCCGATTAATAAAAGCTAATGGCATTTTTACATGCGACTGCGCACGCAAGTGCGCCAGCTATCGATAATGCAGCAAAGAAGCGATCGCTAACGCCTTACTTCTTACTGCTCCCAGGCATGGTCTGGTTGATCGGATTCTTTGTACTCCCAATTGCAACTCTGGCAAGTACCTCCACTATGACTCGGCCAGACGGCGCAGCCGTTGGAACATATGTGCAATCACTTCGGTTTCAAAATTACCTCGATGCATTTAGCGCTAACAAAGATCAATTCTTTCGTTCATTTATTTATGCTGGAATTGCGACGCTTCTTGCACTAGCAATTGCTTATCCGCTCGCATACATGATTGCTTTTAAAGCTGGAAAAATGCGCAGCTTCTTATTAGTTCTTGTGGTCGCACCATTTTTTACCTCGTTCTTGCTCCGCACCATTGCTTGGACTCAAATTTTGGGGGATGAGGGACCGGTAGTTTCATTCTTAAAAGCGCTTCCGTTTTTCAGTAATGATATTCGCTTAACCTCAACACCATTTGCAGTTGTATCTGGTTTAACTTATAACTTTCTTCCATTCATGACCCTGCCGCTTTATGCGAGTTTGGAACGTATTGATCCTCGAACACTGGAAGCAGCTGGTGATCTCTATGCCAATGGTTTAACCACTTTTCGCCGAGTTACTGTGCCGTTATCTATGCCGGGCGTTGTTGCCGGGACCCTACTAACTTTTATCCCAGCTGCTGGTGATTATGTAAATGCTTACTTATTAGGAAATCCAAATACTCGAATGATTGGTAACGTTATTGATTCGCGCTTCTTTGCGATTGTCGATTACCCAACCGCTGCTGCACTCTCCTTTACTTTAATGGCCGCAATCTTGATTTTAGTCACGCTCTACATTCGTAAATCTGGAACGGATGAATTGGTATGAAAACCACCACTCTTGCGCCAGCGCCAATGCCAACACTTTCACACCGGGCTTCACGATGGTTTGCACGTAACTTAATCAGGATTTATGCCGCACTAGCATTTATTTATCTATTTATCCCAGTTGCTTACACTTTTGCATTCTCATTCAATGACGCCGGTAAAAGCAATTTAATCTGGAAAGGATTCACACTCGATAATTGGAAGAATCCTTGCGGAGCGCCAGAAGTTTGCTCAGCGCTGGGTAATTCACTCAAAATCGGATTAATCTCCACAATTCTTGCAACCATCCTTGGCACCATGATTGCTTTTGCACTTGGCCGCTATCGCTTTAAAGGGCGTTCAGTAATAAATCTTTTGATTTTTCTACCAATGGCCACACCCGAAGTTGTCCTTGGCGCATCGCTTTTAGCTATGTTTTTAAACTTCCGAATCAATCCCGGAATGACCACAATCATTATTGCGCACGTGATGTTCTGTATCTCATTCGTAGTAGTAACTGTTAAGGCAAGAATCGCCAGCCTTGATCCTCGGTTAGAACAAGCGGCTATGGATCTATATGCAAACGAACGCGAAACTTTCCGTTACATAACTTTGCCACTAGTGATGCCTGGTATCGCTGGCGCAGCACTTCTCTCCTTCAGTCTTTCATTTGACGATTTCATCATTACAAACTTCAACTCCGGAACAGTTGCTACATTCCCTAAATTTGTTTACGTATCTGCTGCCCGCGGTATCCCAGCACAAGCCAACGTAATTGGTAGTTCGATGTTCTTCATCGCATTATTCATAGTTGTCGCTGGTCAAATTATCGGCCGCCGCAGAAAAGCCAGATAGTCTTTAACCATGACCAATATCGGAAATATGTATGGCCCTAACTTCACCTTTCTTGGCGTCCCTGCATGCGATCTAGATAATCCTGGAAGTTACAAAGGCGCAGATGTAATTATTGTTGGAGCGCCGATTGATTCTGGAACTTCACATAGATCGGGTGCAAAATTTGGTCCGCAAGCAATTCGCGGCACCGATTATTTACCGCATGATGGCGAGCGGCCACACCTTGCTTTGCGCGTTGATGGTTTAAAAAATTTAAAAGTATTTGATGCCGGCGATCTATTAATGCCACCTGGAGATTTAGTTGATGCACTAAAGGTCTTAGAAGCTGCTACTGAGAAAATTTCCAGGGCTGGTGCGATTGCGGTAGTGCTCGGTGGCGATCATTCAATCGCTTCTGCTGATGTAACTGGTATCGCTAATCACCGTGGTTTTGGGAAAGTTTCGATGATTCATTTCGATGCACATGCTGATACTGGTGACAATCAATTTGGCGCACTTGTTGGACATGGAACTCCAATGCGACGGTTAATTGATTCTGGCGCGGTGCGTGGCGATCGATTCTTGCAATTGGGGCTACGCGGATATTGGCCAGATAACAGCACCCTTGATTGGATGCGCGATCAAGGAATGCGTTCGTACGAAATGACTGAGATTCATCACCGCGGCATGAAAGCAGTTCTAGATGAATCTTTTGTAACACTTACTGATGGTTGTGAAGGTGTATTTCTTTCAGTTGATATTGATGTGGTTGATCCTGGGATGGCTCCGGGAACTGGTACACCAGAACCAGGTGGTATGACCAGCAGAGAGTTATTGGAAGCAGTGCGTCGAATTTGTTTGGAACTTCCGATTGTTGGCGTTGATATTGTCGAAGTTTCACCACCATTTGATAGCGCAGATATCACCGCGATGTTGGCTAATCGCGTGGTGCTAGAAGCGATAAGTGCAATTGCATTTAAGCGAACCGGTGGCGTTTATTCGCCGACTAGGAATTTACTGGATCGTTAAATTGCTTGCGCGATAGCTTGATCAAGGATTTCTAACGCTTCAACCAGCAAGTTTTCTGGCATTACAAGTGGCGGCAGTAATCGAATTACGTTTCCGTAAGTTCCAGCCGAAAGAATAAGTACGCCATTTACTTGGCAATATTTGACGATTGAGGCGAGCGCGGTTGGGTTCGGTTCAATTCCACCAGGTATAACTAATTCGATAGCTTGCATGGCACCGCGACCACGAACATCACCGATGATTGCGTATTTCTTCTGCATAGCTAGTAGTGAATCCCGCATTATTTTTCCAAGGCGGAGCGCGCGATCACATAACTTTTCTTCTTCGATAGTTGCAATTGCACCAAGTGCTGCAGCACAAGCGATTGGTGAGCCACCAAAAGTTCCACCTAACCCACCCGCATGAATGGAATCCATTACATCAGCGCGACCAGTTACAGCAGCAAGTGGTAATCCACCAGCAATTCCTTTAGCAGTTGTAATTAAATCTGGAACCACACCTTCATCTTCGCAGGCAAACATAACGCCAGTTCTAGCAAATCCAGTCTGTACTTCATCTGCGATAAATAGCGCGCCATTGTCGGTGCAGAATTTAGAAAGGCCAGCGATAAATCCTTTTGGTGGCACGATGAATCCGCCTTCACCTTGAATCGGTTCGATCACGATTGCAGCGAGCCGACTTACGCCGATTTCTTTTTCGATTTTATGAAGCACAACATCGAGCGCCTCTTTCGCACAATTATCAGCACCGCCTGGCCAACGGAATGGATAAGCCATTGGCATGCGATAAATTTCCGGAGCAAACGGTCCAAAACCATCTTTGTAAGGCATGCTCTTGGCAGTCATTGCCATAGTTAAATTTGTGCGACCGTGATAACCGTGTTCAAATACCACCACAGCTTCTCGTTTTGTAAATCGACGAGCAATTTTAACGGCATTCTCTAACGCCTCCGCACCAGAGTTGAACAGTGCAGATTTCTTCTTTCCATTTCCCGGAGTTAAACGATTTAACGCTTCGCATACTTCGATGTAACCCATGTAAGGCGCAACCATGAAGCAGGTGTGGGTAAAAGCTTGAACTTGTGCAATAACATTTTTTACAACACGATCGGCGCTATTTCCAACGCTAACTACTGCAATTCCAGAACCCATATCGATGATGGAGTTGCCATCGATATCAACGATCACACCGCCACCAGCTTTTTCGACCATTACTGGAATGGTCATACCAAGTGCTGCGGATACGGCATCGCTACGCCGTTGCATTAAGGCTTGGGATTTTGGACCTGGGATAGCAGTTACTAATTTACGAACTTGCGGAATATTTGGGCCGGTAGACATAGCTCGATTCTAGCGCTATTTATCAGGCTCATTCTCATCGGTTATCGTATAAGGCAGATTCAGTTTCGGTATTTTTGGAATATCACCTTTGCGAAGTCGATTCCAAAGGTAGATGCAGACACCACCGAAAAATGGCCATTCAAATGTGTAAACCCAGGCCCGCCAATTTCCAGTTTGCGCCCGCGAAAGTTCAAACCAACCAGCCCAGATACAAAACGGCAACGCTAACCCAAGTGAAATATTTAGAATTAATTTCTGTTTCTTAGTCGCAGGTTTTGGTTCATATTCTTCATGAATCCATTCTGGCTCGCTCATTATTTCCGATTCTCCGCAGCTATCTCGGCATCAATTTCAATTGATTTACGTTCTTCGCTCTTAATCCAATGAAATACTGCAAATGCCAGCCAGCCAGTATCAATAATCATACTTCCAGACCACATTAGTGAACCGCCAAGGCGTTGATCATTTATTTCAAACATATTCTCGTAAAGTGATTTCGGTGCAACATAAATAAAGAAACCGGTAAGTGTTTCAGGGACCATCATAAAAAAGAGTGAGAAAACCGAGATGGCTGGTGAGATTCGGCTCTGTGGTGTCTTCTTATCCAATAAGTTGTAATAAAAGAGATAAGCGACAATTACATATGCCGGCACCTCAATGAAGTTATGAATCCAAACGTTTTTCATTACGATTGCATGCAGAGTAGTGAAATGTATCCCCATCATTAGTGCCGCATAAATAGCCCAACTTGTCCAAGGGTTTGTGAAAAATTCAAAAATGAAATTCTTTGGCTTGAAGTGAGCCACGCTGCCCAAGACTAAAAGCGGTCCAGAGATCATCATCAGAGTCATATGTTGAATCATGTGACACCAGAAAAGCGTTGGCGCATGGGTACCAATTGGGGTATTAACCACCAATACAACGCTAAGCAGGCCCAAGTAGAAGAACCATTGATCCCGTAGCGAGATTGAGTTGGCTTTGGATAAAGTGAAGAAAAGGTAAGCGAGCAATAAGAGAGGTATTGAACTCTCCGGGGCTAGTTGCCACCAAGCCCAGAAATTAGGCGGGATTCCATGGACCATGCTTTGGCTCCCCACTAAACGCTAGAACTCGAGTTGTAAAACTCAAAATCATCTGTGATTGTCCTTGGTTTTTTGCGTGATGAGGGTTACCTTAATGACTTATGTAGGTAGGTGCCACCACTTGATGAAGCAATGGAGTGAATTCAATGAATAGACGGATAGTCGGAGCATTTGCCACAGTAGTACTAGGTGCTGGATTGATTGCTGGAATTGGAACTTATGTCTCGGCCGCAAAAGCCGACACCACAATTTTAGATGCTACTCCAGCTGGAACGTTAGAAACTCCGCAAGGCACGCTAAAGCATTTCACAATGGATCTCTCTATTTATCCGGATAGCTTTTTCAAAACTAGCAGCCCGCATCCAGATTGGGTTAGTTACGGCCCTTCAACAAATTTCAGGGTGCCAGCGCACTCCGCAATCACATTCACAATGAAGCAATACGACAGCGGCGAGCCGATCACAAACGACTTCTTTGCCCGGGTTGCCGGAACTATGAATGGGACCATAAATATAGATGGTAAGGATGTTACGAAAGTTGATGCAAATACCATCGGGCATACTTTTACAGTTCGTGGCTTATCAAATGGCAAAAGCAATTTATTTATAAATGTTCCGATGCCGATGGTTCCTGAAGACAAGATGTCGGAAAACGAAGGCGAATATATAAATCCAACAATTGTTAAATTCACAATTATTACTGGCGATGCCGGCGAATATGTTTGGAACTGCGAATTCCCTTGTGGCGATGGAACGCTCGCTCGCTTTGGTGGCCCAATGTCATCACAAGGATTTATGTCCGGTCACTTTATCGTTACAGATAACTAAGGAGCAGAAAAATGAGTCAAACTCAAACTCAGGATAAAGCACCTTGGTGGAAACGAAAAGATGTTAAAGAGACCGCTACTTTATGGGTAATCCTTAGCGTATTAATTGGTGGCTTAGCTGGTGAAGTAATTGCTCGCTCAATGGGGGCACCTGCATCAGAGACGATGGAAAACACCATTCGCATGATGAAAATTTTCACATGGGTATCTGCCCCAGTAGCAGGTTTAGTTGGCGCAATTGCGCTTAAGTCTTTGATGCAGAAGCGGCATTATGGCGATACGCCGCCAGCAGAATCTGATCATGAAATTGCAAATAGCCCAAAAGCATCTGCCGTTTGGATTGTAACTTCCGGACTTCTTTGCTTATTTGCACTGGTTTTTGGAATGATCGTGATGCAAGAAGATGCTAAATCTCTGCAAGCGCCAAATGCAATTCACGTAAATGTAACTGGCCAACAATGGTTATGGAACTTTGATTATCCAGATAATGCTGGCGTACGTTCCCATGATTTATATCTACCTGTTGATCGACCAGTGATTTTTAACGTTTCTGCAAAGGATGTTAAACACTCTTTCTGGATTGTGCAGATGGGGGTTAAAGTCGATGCGAATCCTGGATATATAACCCAAACGGCAGTGACGCCAAACAAAATTGGAGTATTCGACGTTCGGTGCGCCGAACTTTGCGGCCTCCTACATGCTTATATGCAGAGTCAAGTGCACGTAGTTAGCCAAGCAGATTATGACGCTTGGATTAAGAGTCAAGGAGGCAGAGCATAATGACAACCACAATGGATAGAACTGCATCAGCAGGTCATTCTGCTAAGAGTCCCTTAATTGAAAAACTAAATGTATTTACTGCATTTGGTTTAGGAATTATTTTGGCTGTCGTTTTCTATGTATTGGCAGCTAAATTGATTCCGGAAGATACCGACGCAATGTTGATTCACACCAAACATGATCAAATTATTTTGTTGGCGATGATTGGATGGTTCATTGGGTTCATGGTTGGAATTGGCGCACTTATTGGACCGTTCCGCTGGTTGCTTGGCAAAGATTTATCACATGATGAAAATATGTTTTATGCTGGAAAAGATTTAGGCACAAAACGATATTTTAGATATACAACGGATCACAAAGTTGTAGGTATTCAGTACTTAGTAACAACTATGATCATTTTCGGCGTTGGCGGAATTCTTGCGATGCTGATCCGCACCAATTTAGGAAATCCAGAAGGTGGTTGGATTCACCCACAGGCTTACAACGCGATCGTTGGTATTCACGGAATTATCATGATTGTTGGAACTATCATCATGATTACTGGACCATTTGGTAACTTCGTAATGCCGATCATGATTGGCGCACGAGATATGGCATTTCCTCGATTAAACGCACTTAGTTTCTGGCTAATCGTTGCGGCTATTCCACCAATCCTCTCCTCCTTCTTCTTAGGTGGAATCATGACTGGTTGGACGGCTTATGAACCGCTAGCTTCAGAATCGCCTGCAGGTATGGATGGATACATAATGTTCATTTGTATCTTCGCGATTTCCACGATGGTCGCCGGTGCAAACATAACTGCAACCGTTGTTCGGATGCGCGCTCGCGGCATGACGTGGAACCGAACTCCAATATTTATTTATGGTGTTGTGGCATCAGTTGCGCTGGCGCTTCCTGCTTTCCCAGTCTTCTTCCTTTCTCAAATTATGTCGGCGTTTGATCGCGCAATGGGTACAACTTTTTATAATCCAGCCGGTGGCGGTAGTGGCTGGCTTTACGAAAACTTGTTCTGGCTGATGGGACACCCAGAGGTTTATGTAATTCTGCTTCCAGCAATTGGGGCTCTAATGGAAATGGCTCCAGTATTTACTCGCCGACCGCTATTTAGTTTCAATGTTGCTGTTATGGGAATAGCCGGAATCTGCGGATTAAGTGCGTTGGTTTGGGCACACCATATGTATATGAGCGGATGGGCTCCTTTGCTTAATGGTCCATTTATGTTAACTACAGAATTGATTTCAATTCCTACTGGAATGCTCTTCTTAGTATTAGTTGGAACGCTATGGCGAGGTCGACTTTGGTTGACAGTGCCAATGGCATCTATTTATGCGCTGCTATGGAACTTTATGATTGGCGGCATCACCGGTATTTACCTTTCGGACGTTCCAGCTGATGGCGCTTTGCATGGCACCATGTTCGTAACTGCGCACTTCCATTACACACTAATGGGTGCTGGTTTGACTGGCGCAGTTGCATCGCTTTCATATTGGTTCCCAAAGATGACCGGTCGAATGTTAGATCGTCGACTTTCTTGGGTTTCATTCTGGATGGTACAAATTGGATTTAACGTGGCATTCATTGGCATGTTCCTAGTTGGACTTGCTGGTCAACCTCGACGAGTTGAGTCTTATAACGCGATGTTTAACCGTGGAAATATGGTCACAACCGCGGGTGCTTATGTAATTATGACCGGCATGCTCATCCTTCTATTCGCAGTAGTTGATTCATGGCGTAATGGAATTAAAGCTTCCGACAATCCTTGGTTTGCAAAGACTTTGGAATGGAGCGTTCCTACTCCAGTTCCGCTAGAAAACTTTGCAACGCTTCCAGTCGTCACAACAGATGCTTACGGTTATGGAAAGGCAAAGTCATGAGCCAAGAGACAACCCACGCACATCACGAACATCCAGATGTAGTTGGAAGTCGTAATCGATTAGGTGTAATTCTTATCATCGTTGCAGATGTTGCGATGGCGTTAAGTATTCTCTTTGTTTACTTCTATCTAAAAGGACAGAATGTAAACAACATGTGGCTGCCGACAGCAACTGAAGAAGTGCCTGCGACTGTTCCAGTTTCAAGCATGGGTGCTTTTTATATTGCGATCATTTCTGCATTTGGAATGTTGCTAAATGGTTACGCCCTTAAAGGTGCTAAAGCTAAAAATCAATCCCAACTTACATTAGGCGCCATGATTGCATTTGCGATGAGCGTGATTGGTTTGGTTTATCAAATTCAACAGATGAATAGTGCGCCATTTACAATGCGAATGGGTGCTTATGCGTCTTGCTATTACTTGATAGCTGGTCTGAATGCCTTACACCTTGCCCTAACTGCATTTATTTCGCTTGGTAATTGGAATCGCGCCCGACTTGGTTTATACAAAACCGATCATTGGCATGTAGCAATCATTCAAGTTTGGTGGATCTGGATGACAGTCTCCGCTGCGCTTGGCGCATTCGCACTTTCCTTTACCTAAAAATCAGGGGATTGCCCAATTCCAACCACTGATCCGATTGTTACAGGGCTGATTCCACTAGTTCAGTGGCTTGATCGGTTACTTCCTATCTGCATAATTGCGCTGCTTCTATTGGTGTCGCATTTTTTGCCGCAGGGATCGAAATTGATTTCAAAGCGAACTTATAACTGGATTTCATTTATAGGTTTTGCATGGGCTGCTGATGTTCTCTTCCTTTCCATTTTAAAGCTTGCCGATATTTTTGCGGGTTCAATTGGAATGGTATTAAGCGAACCAATCATGCTCAGAAGTTTCTTAATTCAGGTTCGCACTGGCCAAGTAATGTTGGCACAGACTTTTGCTGGAATCATTATTGCGATTTGGGCGCAATTAATTAAGAGCCAAGTCGGCGCTCGAGTACTTACCTTTTTTGCAGCACTCTCATTATTGCCGCCAGCGTTAAGTGGCCATTCCGGATCAAATTCGCAGCATTTATTAGCAATAACTAGTTGGGGACTTCATATACTTTCGGTGTCACTCTGGGTTGCTGGTGTATTAGGCCTGGTCATTTTAGTGGCGCTACAGAGCTCTGATCTATTTCCAGCAGTAAAAGTATTTAGTCCGATAGCTTTAATTTGTTTTATTTGCGTAGTTATTAGCGGCGTAGTGAATGCTTCACTACGAATAGATTTGTTTAATGATCTGCTTAATAGTAGGTACGGTTTAATTTTGTTAAGCAAAATTATGCTCTTGATTGCTCTCGGTGGTTTTGGTGCTTTTTATAGAACTCGAATTCTAAATACTCTGGATTCGCTCTCAATAAAAGGAGTCCAACTATTTACTCGGCTTGTTGGTGTTGAGCTCTTTTTAATGGCGCTGGCGATTATGTTGGGAGTGGTGCTTAGTCAAACTAAATTCCCAACGCCACTAATTCCATAACGCTTAAATGTGGAGTTTTCCCCTCAACCTGAGAAGATAACCCCATGCGCGAGATTGTAATTTTGGGCTCTACCGGATCAATCGGAGTTCAGGCCCTCGAAATTGTCGCTGCCAATCCAGGTAAATTTAAAGTTGTAGGCCTATCGGCAGGATCAAATAACTTGGAACTTTTGATAGCCCAGGCAAAGAAATTTAACGTTCCCATAGTTGGTACCACGGCCGATACTTCCGCGATAAAAGATGGAATTGCCGGAGTGCACGTTATTGACGGCGCAACCGCTGCTGCACAAATTGCATCCCTTCCATGTGACATTGTGTTAAACGGAATTAATGGATCAATTGGGTTAGAGCCAACTCTGGCAGCCCTTGCTGCCGGAAACTTAGTTGCGTTAGCAAATAAAGAGTCGCTAGTTGCCGGTGGCGATTTAGTGATGGCTTATGGTCGGGATCGAATAATCCCAGTTGATTCCGAACATTCAGCGCTTTATCAATGCATGCTTGCTGGAAAATTAAGCGATGTAAAAAAAGTCATTCTTACTGCAAGCGGTGGTCCATTTAAAGATCGTAGCGATTTATCCACGGTCACAATTGCCGAAGCGTTGACTCATCCAACATGGAGTATGGGTAACGTGGTTACCGTAAACTCCGCAACTTTAGTCAATAAAGGATTAGAGATCATCGAAGCACATTATTTATTTGATTTACCTTACGAGAAAATCGAAGCGGTGGTTCATCCGCAATCTGTGATTCACTCAATGGTGGAATTCAAAGATGGTTCTACTTTGGCGCAAGCGAGCCCACCCAATATGAAAGGGCCGATTGGTTATGCCTTAGGTTTTCCGGAGCGAACGTCAGATTTAATGGTGGCCATTGATTGGAAAGCAAAACATGAGTGGAGGTTTGAGCCAATCAATAATGAGAAATTTCCAGCCATTGATTTAGCGCGGAGGTGTGGTGATTTAGGTGGCGGCACAACTGCCATATTTAATGCTGCCAACGAGGTTGCAGTAGCAGCTTTTCTTGAAGGTCGCATTAAATTCACAGCAATTGTGGATAGCATCGAAACTGTGTTGCAGAAAATCGGCGCTGGTGCGCCAATAAAATTGCGTGATCTTAAAGATGTCAGCGCTATCGAGAATGATGCCCGACGAGTAGCTCGTGAAACGTTAGGGGTTTAAGTGGGAATTCTTGGGGTAATTGCATTTGTAGTAGCACTTCTTTTTTCGGTAATGGTCCATGAATTCGGTCATTACATAACGGCGAAACGGTATGGCATGAAAGTGACTGAATTTTTTCTTGGATTTGGCCAACGAATTTGGTCAACCAGAAGAGGCGAAACTGAGTTTGGTATAAAAGTTATTCCGGCGGGCGGATATTGCAAGATCGTTGGGATGTCCCCACGAGAAGAGCTAGCGCCGGCAGATAGTGATCGTGCTTTCTACAAAGCATCTTCAAAGCGGCGTCTAGTTGTGTTAGGTGCGGGTTCGTTTAATCACTTCGTATTAGGAATTTTCTTACTTTTTCTTTTAATTGCCGGTATTGGAACTTCACAAGTACTACCAACAGTTGAAGAGACGCTGCCTTGTATTAGAACTACTGAGACCGTATGTCTATCAACTTCAGCGCCATCCCCAGCCAAAGTTGCAGGAATCTTGGCTGACGATCAGATAGTTGGAATCAACGGGAAAGAAAATTTGAAGTGGTCGGAGATAGTCCCAATTATTCGCGAATCTGCAGGTAAAGAAATTACGCTTTCAATTTTACGTAACGGTGAAAATTTAGCAATTGCAATCACTCCAGTACAGATTACATCAGATGGAAAAAGTTGGGGGATAATTGGCGTTCGGAATAAAGTCGGTCTAGTTCGAGAGAACCCGATATCCGCAACCAAAATAACTTTATTAATTACAAAAGATTTAGTAGTTGGCTCGGTTAAAGCCCTAGTTTCACTACCAACCCAAATTCCATCTATAGTCCGCCAAACATTTGGTGGCGAAGCTCGAAATGCAAATGGTTTAGTCGGTATTGTCGGTGTTGCGCGAGTCTCAGCCCAAACTGCCAGTAGCGGTGTGCTTACTCTCCCTGAAAAAATTGCATCACTTGTGTTGATAGTTGCTAGCTTAAATATCTTTATTGGAATCTTTAACTTGCTACCAATATTGCCACTTGATGGCGGACATATGGCTGTTGCAATTGCAGAAGCGTTGCGGCGAAGATTCGCATTTGCTCGAGGCAAGAGTGATCCAGGTCCAATAGATGTAGAACGATTGACTCCGATTACGATGGTCGTTTTCGCCCTACTCGCAGCGCTGACGCTACTGCTACTTGCCGCAGACATTTTCAATCCGATTTCGCTCGGACTTTAGGGCAGAATAAGCACATGACCGATTTAGGAATGCCAAGTGCGCCACCTCTAACACTGGCGCCTCGTCGTAAATCTAAGCAATTAAAAGTCGGCAGCGTTTTAGTTGGCGGAGATGCACCGGTAAGCGTCCAATCAATGTGCACCACGGTAACGTCTGATGTAAATTCTACGTTGCAACAAATTGCAGAGTTAACCGCTTCAGGTTGTCAGATTGTCCGAGTAGCGGTGCCGAGTCAAGACGATGCTGATGCGCTGGCGCAGATTGCTAAAAAATCACAGATCCCAGTAATTGCAGATATTCACTTTCAGCCAAAATATATTTTTGCGGCAATTGATGCTGGTTGTGCTGCGGTACGGGTAAACCCCGGAAATATAAAACAATTTGATGACAAAGTTAAAGAAGTTGCAAAGGCTGCTGGCGATGCCGGAATTCCAATTCGAATCGGTGTGAATGCCGGATCGTTAGATCCAAGGTTGTTAGCAAAGTATGGCAAAGCCACCCCAGAGGCTTTAGTCGAATCCGCACTTTGGGAAGCTGGGCTATTTGAAGAACATGGCTTTTCCGATATAAAAATTTCGGTAAAACACCACGACCCAGTAGTTATGGTTAAGGCTTATCGATTACTAGCTGCAAAGTGCGATTACCCATTACATCTTGGCGTTACTGAAGCTGGTCCACTATTTCAAGGCACAATTAAATCTGCAACTGCATTTGCAATCTTATTAGCTGAAGGTATTGGCGACACAATTCGAGTTTCACTTTCAGCGCCGCCAGTTGAAGAAATCAAAGTGGGATTATCTATTCTAGAATCATTAAATTTGCGGCAAAGAAAGTTAGAGATAGTTTCTTGCCCTTCATGTGGCCGTGCCCAAGTTGATGTTTACACTCTTGCTGAAAAAGTTCAGGCCGGACTTCAAGGAATGACAGTTCCATTACGCGTTGCTGTTATGGGATGCGTTGTAAATGGTCCTGGTGAAGCGCGCGAAGCTGATTTAGGTGTTGCTTCCGGAAATGGAAAAGGCCAAATATTTGTGAAGGGTGAAGTTATAAAGACAGTGCCCGAGGCGCAAATTGTGGAAACTTTAATTGAAGAAGCCATGCGACTTGCAGAAAAGATGGAAGCAGCTGGCGTTGCAAGCGGCGAACCATCAGTGAATGTTCATTAATTTTCGTTAGTTCTCGGTAAGGTAGTGCCATGTTGCGAATGTCTACGCTCTTCTTACGCACGCTTCGTGACGACCCATCAGATGCTGAAGTTGCGAGCCATCGGCTCTTAGTTCGCGCTGGATATATTCGCCGAATCGCTGCTGGAATCTATTCATGGTTGCCACTTGGATATATAACTTATCGAAATATTGAACGAGTAATCCGAGAGGAGATGGATGCTGCTGGTTTTCAAGAAGTGCATTTTCCATCGATGCTACCTCGCGAACCATATGAAAAAACTAATCGTTGGGAAGAGTACGGTCCAGATTTATTTAGATTACAAGATCGTAAAGGCGGCGATTACTTACTTGGCCCAACCCATGAAGAAATGTTTACTTTAATGGTTAAAGGCGAATACTCTTCTTATAAAGACTTACCGTTACATATTTACCAAATTCAGACTAAATTCCGCGATGAACCTAGACCAAGAAGCGGAATTATCCGAGGTCGAGAGTTCGTAATGAAAGATTCATATTCATTCGATTTAGATGATGCCGGACTGGATGCATCTTATGAAAAACATCGCCAGGCTTATATAAAGACTTTCGATCGGTTAGGTTTGAAATACAACATTGTTGCTGCAATGTCTGGCGCAATGGGTGGTTCTCGCTCTGAAGAATTCTTAGCACCGTGTCCAACAGGTGAAGATACTTACGTGCTCTGCGAGAAATGTGGCTATGCGGCAAATGTCGAAGCAATGATCACAAAAGTATTGTCGAAGGAGATTGCTACTCCGCCTGCAGTTGAAGTCATGGATACGCCAAATACTCCAACTATTGATTCACTAGTAGAAGTTATGAATAAGAATTACGGTGGCGGATTTAGCGCAGGGGATACTTTGAAGAATATTTTATTGATGGCTGACGGCGTTGCGATTTCGGTCTTGGTCCCAGGCAATCGCGAAGTTGATGTCAAACGTTTGCAAGCAAATCTCTCTGGTGTTAAAGAATTACGCCTTTTCGAAGAAGCTGACTTTGAAACAAGAAAAGAATTAGTAAAAGGTTATGTTGGTCCACAAGATGCCCATAAATTTGGCTTAAAACTATATGCAGATCCAAGAATTGCAGTTGGTACCCATTGGATTACCGGGGCTAACCAATTAAATAAACATGCTCGATATGTGACTCACGGTCGAGATTTTCAAGTAGATGCATTTGTCGAAGCGGTAGAGATAGAAGCTGGTGATCTCTGTCCAAAGTGTGAGAGTCCGGTGATTATTGATCGCGCCATTGAAATCGGCCACATCTTTGCGCTAGGTCGCAAGTATGCTGAAAATTTAGATTTGACTGTGCTCGATCATGAAGGCAAATCTAGAGTTGTAACGATGGGCTCTTATGGAATTGGAGTATCTAGAGCGGTTGCCGCAATTGCAGAACAGAGCCATGACGAGATCGGCCTATCTTGGCCAATTGAAATTGCACCAGCTCAAGTTCATATTGTCGCAACTGGAAAAGATGATCAACCCTTTAATGTGGCTGAAGATTTAGCTAAAGAGATTGAAGCTAGCGGTAAAACTGTGATGCTAGATGACCGTCGCGATGCCAGCCCTGGTGTTAAATTTAAAGATGCAGAACTAATCGGAAATCCAATTATCGTAATTGTTGGCAAAGCGCTTGCTAATGGCAATGTAGAAGTGAGAGTTAGAAAGAGCGGAGAAAAACGCGAAGTTGCACTTGAAAGTGCCGTAAGTGAAGTTCTAGCGCTATTGGTTTAACTCACGTGGATATTTCACTACTTGCCATTTTATTTCTTTTTATCGCTTCGGGTTTTGCTGGTTTTGTTGATGCCGTTGCTGGCGGCGGTGGCTTAATTTCATTGCCCTCGTTATTGGTAGCGCTACCAAATGCTGCTACGCCCGATGTGCTAGGTACAAATAAATTACCGTCATTTCTCGGAACTTCGACCGCTGCTTACTCATATGTAAAACGGTTACGACCGGATTGGCGCCTAACATTTGCAATGGCAATTCCGGCATTTATTGGTTCGATGTTAGGCGCACTCGCAGCTAGCAATTTCCCGAAAGATGCAGCTCGACCAATAGTTTTAGCGCTATTAGTGATAGTTGCTATTTACACCTGGCGGAAAAAAGAACTTGGTTTAAATGAAAACTTTCGATTCGCTCGAAAACATAATATTTTAATTGCGGTAGTAGCCGGCACGGTAATTGGTTTTTATGATGGCATTTTTGGCCCAGGTACTGGTTCCTTCCTAATGGTGATCTTGGTAGCGGTTATTGGTTTTGCATTTTTGCAAGCATCTGCAACTGCCAAGATTGTGAATTGGAGTACCAACCTCGGGGCGCTACTCATTTTTGGCTTCAATGGTCACATCATGTGGTTATTAGGCTTATCCATGGCTTTTGGAAATATCTTCGGAGCAATAACTGGAGCGCGTTGGGCGATTAAAGGAGGATCGGCTTTGGTTAGAAATGTATTTCTAATAGTGACAGCACTATTGATTATCCGAATTGCGATTGATACTTTCTTTTAATATACTTTCAGAACAATTTAATAACAACTAAATAGTTAGGTTCAATATGGCAAGCGTTGCAGAATTGACTCGTTATATAGCGCCGATAGTTGAGCGCGCGGGGTTTGTATTAGAAGAAATCACGATTACACCTGCCGGTAAGCGACGGTTACTTACAGTTTTTGTCGATGGCGAGGATAGAAATCTTTCACTTGATGAAGTTACATCTGTCTCTAAGCAAATATCAGAAGTTGTAGAAGTTTTACCGGAGCTAGGGGATAAACCCTTTACGCTCGAAGTTACTTCGCCAGGCGTAGATCGTCCATTGACCGTAGACCGGCACTGGCGAAAAAATATTGGCAGATTAGTGAAGATTACGACCAATGATAAGCAGAGCATCAATGGTCGAATCAAGTCATTTTCCGCAGAGGAAGTTGTAATTACGCTGCCAAAAACTGAGGTCGTTGTACTACGCGGAGAAATTAAGCGCGCCATTATTGAAATCGAATTTAATCGCAAAGAGAAAGATGGCGCCAAATAATGCATGTGGATATGAAAGCACTTATTTCACTTACTGCTGAGCGAGATATTCCGTTAGATAGATTAATTACTGCGATTGAAATTGCTGTTAAGGCTGCTTACGTGAGTACTGATGAAGCAAAACCATATGCACATGCCAAGTTAGATCGAGATACCGGTGAAATCCGAATCTTGGTTCCAATTTTTGGTGAAGATGGCGAAAAGATTGACGAAGTTGTTGATGAGCCAACTGGGTTTAGTCGAGTTGCCACCTCAACTGCACGCCAAATTATTAAAGAGAAGATGCGCGAATCAAAAGATGCCGAAATCGTTGGCGAGTTCACAGCCTCTGTTGGCGACATTGTCTCTGGAGTAATTCAACAAGGACGAGATCATCGAATGGTTTATATTGATCTTGGAAGAGTTGAAGGAAAAATTCCACCGCATGAACAAGTTCCGGGTGAGATTTACACTCATGGTGAGCGAATTAAATGTTTTGTTGTTGAAGTAAAGCAAGGTACGCGTGGCCCAGAAGTTGCACTTTCACGCAGTCATCCTGCGTTAGTTAAACAATTGTTCGCGTTAGAAGTTCCAGAAATTAGGGAACGCGTTGTTGAAGTAATGGGAATTGCCCGCGAAGCTGGTCATCGAACCAAAATTGCAGTCCGAACCCACCGCGCTGGCGTGAGTCCAAAAGGATCGCTAATTGGTCCAATGGGTGCGCGAGCTCGCGCTGTAATGGATGAACTACATGGCGAAAAAATTGACATAGTTGATTGGTCAGAAGATCCAGCAGCTTATGTAGGTAATGCGCTAGCGCCGGCTCGAATTACTAGCGTTGAAGTGGTTAATTTAGAATCTCGATCTGCAAAAGTTGTGGTTCCGGATTATCAATTATCACTTGCGATTGGTAAGGATGGCCAGAACGCCCGATTGGCAGCGCGGCTCACTGGATGGCGGATAGATATTCATTCTGATGCTGAAAGTACGACAAATCAGGCAGAAAGTGCTGAAAATTCTCAACCAGAATTGGGGTAAGGTAACCCCATTGGAAACCGCAGGGTTTTCAGAAATCTATTTAGGAGCTAAGGCAATGGCACTCTAATGAGCACCGCAACATCATGAGTAAGTCAGGAAATTCGGTTTCGCGCTCCTAAGTAAAATTAAGAACGCGAGGCCCAGACAGGAGAACTGTGGCAAAGGTCCGCGTTTACGAATTAGCAAAAGATTTAGGGATGGATAGCAAGGAAGTCCTTGCAAAACTCCAAGAGATGGGCGAATTCGTCCGTTCTGCATCATCAACAGTTGAAGCGCCAGTTGTGCGCAAGATGTTGGAAAAATATCCGGTTGTTGCAAAACCGGCAGATGAAAAACCTGCAAAGAAAGCGCCAGCTAAGAAAGCCGCTGCGAAAAAAACTGCTGCGAAGAAGGCAGATGCAACACC
Source organism: uncultured Actinomycetes bacterium (assembly GCA_903878415.1). Lineage (GTDB taxonomy): Bacteria > Actinomycetota > Actinomycetes > Nanopelagicales > Nanopelagicaceae > UBA7398. The sequence goes on along the minus strand of CAIRHO010000056.1, from coordinate 6,610 downwards.
CGAGATAACTCCTGAAATTGAAGCAGCGCTGCAAGAGATGATGGATAAGAAAATCGCTGCCGCGCCAAAGCCAACAGTTACACCAACCGCGCCGACTCCTCCGATTGCGCCAACAGTTACGCCAAGTGCGCCACGCGGTGGAAATAATCCATTTGCAACCCCACGTCCACCAGCTGCGCGACCACCTCGCGCCGGAAATAATCCTTTTGGTTCCGCGGGCACAACAATGCCGCGACCACCGCAACGTCCAACAACTCCAGGTCAACGACCACAAGGTGATCGACCACAAGGTGGCGGACCACGTCCTGGTATGTCTGGACCACGTCCTGGTTCGGTTCGTCCAGGTTTTGCTGCGCGTCCTGCGGGATCTCGACCACCACAAGCCGGCGGAAGTGCACGGCCACAAGGTGGCGCACCTTTCCGTCCAGGTGGTGCAACTGGTGCAGGAGCACCAACAACTGGTGCACCAACTACTGGTGGTCCACAACGCGGCGGCGGTCGGCCACCACAACGCGGCGGCACTGCCGGTGCATTTGGAAAACAGAATGGTAAAAAGCGTAAAAATATAAAGAGTAAAAAAACTCGTAGGGAAGAGATAGATAACATGGCGGCGCCGACAATTGGCGGCGCAATAGTTCCACGCGGAAATGGCACAACACCAGTTCGATTACGCCGCGGATCTTCGCTCGCAGACTTTGCCGAAAAAATTGGTGCAGATCCAGCATCTTTAGTTTCAGTGCTATTCCACTTGGGTGAAATGGTTACCGCTACTCAATCTGTTACTGAAGATGTTTTTGCAGTCCTTGGTGGCGAATTTGGCTACGCAATCCAAATCGTTTCACCAGAAGATGAAGATCGCGAGATTCTCGAAACCTTCGATATTGATTTAGCGAAAGAAATCGAAGATATAGATCCAGAAGATCTTGAAATTCGTCCACCAGTTGTAACTGTTATGGGTCACGTAGATCACGGTAAGACACGATTACTTGATGCAGTTCGCCAAACTGAAGTAATTAAAGGCGAAGCCGGCGGAATCACACAACATATTGGCGCATATCAAATTCACCATAACCATGATGGCACCGAGCGCGCGATAACTTTCATTGATACGCCTGGCCACGAAGCTTTCACTGCAATGCGTGCACGTGGTGCAAAAGTTACAGATATCGCAGTACTTGTAGTTGCAGCTGATGATGGCGTTATGCCACAGACTATTGAAGCGTTAAACCACGCGCAGGCAGCAAATGTGCCGATCGTGGTAGCGGTTAACAAAGTTGATAAAGAAGGCGCTAATCCAGGAAAAATTCGCCAACAATTAACGGAGTACAACTTAATCGCCGAAGAGTACGGCGGCGACACAATATTTGTTGATGTTTCGGCTAAGAACGGAACTGGAATCGATACCCTTATTGATTCAATTCTTTTGACTGCTGATGCTGCTATCGATCTGCGTGCAATCGCGGATGATGTTGCTCGCGGTGTCGCGATTGAAGCTCACTTAGATCGTGGTCGCGGTCCAGTAGCAACGGTATTAGTGCAACGCGGAACTCTCTATGTTGGTGACGCAATTGTTGCTGGTGGAGCTTTCGGTCGAGTGCGCGCAATGATGGATGAATTTGGTAAGCCGGTTGAATTTGCTGGTCCATCCCGACCAGTTCAAGTTCTTGGCTTTACATCAGTACCAAGTGCTGGTGATTCATTTATGGTGGCGCCCGATGATCGAACTGCGCGCCAAATTGCGGAGAAACGACAAGCAGCAGAACGTCATGCAGCGCTGTCGAAGGCACGTAAGAAAGTTTCTTTGGAAGATTTCATGGAGCAATCAAAGGTCACTTCACTCAACCTTATTCTCAAGGGCGATGTGAGTGGTTCAGTAGAAGCGCTGGAAGATGCGCTCTTATTACTTGATGTTGGAAATGAAGTTGACCTTCGAGTTATTCACCGTGGCGTAGGCGCTATCACCAAGAGTGATATCACTTTAGCTTCAGCATCGTCTGCTGTAGTTATCGGATTTAACGTTAAGCCAGAACCGCAAACTGCAATATTCGCCGATGAAGAAGGCGTCGAAGTTCGCTTCTACTCCGTTATTTATAACGCAATCGAAGAGATTGAAGCAGCGCTTAAGGGACTCCTTAAACCAGAGTATGAAGAAGCAATTCTGGGTAATGCTGAAGTTCGCGAAGTCTTCAAATCAAGCAAGTTCGGAAACATTGCCGGTTCGGTTGTTAGCAACGGAATCATCCGTCGTAACGCAAAGGCACGAATATTGCGAAATAACGATCTAATTGTCGATAACTTAACTATTGAATCGTTGAAGCGATTTAAAGATGACGCAACCGAAGTTCGTGAGGGCTTTGAGTGCGGAATCGGCGTTGGATCCTTCAAAGATATTCAAGCCGGAGATGTCATTCAAGTATTCGAGATGCGTGAGAAAAAGCGAGTCTAATTATGGGAACATCACATCGCGCAGCAAAAGTTGCCGATCGCATTAAAGTAGTGATCGCGCAAACGCTTGAGACAAAGGTAAAAGATCCACGCCTGGGTTTCATAACTATTACTGATGTTCGGATTACCGGAGATCTGCAACAAGCATCGATTTTCTACACAGTTCTCGGTGACGATGAATCAAAAATTCGCACTGCTAATGCGTTAGAAAGCGCTAGAGGTTTATTGCGCGCTGAAGTTGGGAAAGAACTTGGTATGCGGATCACGCCAACCATCGCATTTTTTGCAGATGGACTTGCAGAATCTGCGCAAAATTTTGAGGATCTACTTTCTAAAGTCAGAGAACAAGATAAAGAACTAGCTGCGCTGCGCGAAGGTGCCGCCCCAGCAGGAGAAGCGGATCCATATAAAATTCATAAAGCGCGTGGAACCGATACCGGTGAGTGACGGTTTTCTTGTAATTGATAAACCAAGTGGTATCACTAGCCACGATGTAGTTGCACGAGTGCGCAAAGTCTTTAACACAAAACGAGTAGGTCATGCCGGAACGCTCGATCCAATGGCAACTGGTGTATTAGTCCTAGGCATTAATAACGGCACTAAGTTGCTCCAATATATTACAGAAGGCAAGAAACGATATTTGGCGACAATTAAATTAGGCGCAGCAACAGTGACCGATGATAAAGAAGGTGAAGTTTTAAAAGTAGCTACTAATTCTGAAATTGCTAGCGTTTCTGATTCTGCAATCAAAAGTTATTTGGAATCTTTAGTTGGAACCATCATGCAACGGCCAAGTTCCGTATCGGCAATAAAAGTTGATGGCAAGCGCGCATATGATCGGGTACGTGAAGGAGAAGTCGTAGAACTTCCAGCCCGCGAAGTCACAGTATATAGTTTAGAAATTATTAATATTGCACGTTCTGAATTAGGAATTGAAATTGATATCGATGTTGCCTGTTCGGCTGGAACTTACATTAGAGCTATTGCTCGAGATTTAGGTGTTGCGCTTAAAGTTGGAGGTCATTTAATTGAATTGCGCAGGAGCGAAGTAGCACCGTTCTCGCTCGCAGAAGCAGTTACTCTCGAATCGGTATCGCAAAGTAACTTATTAGACATTGTAGAAGTTGCAAAACAAGTCCTGCCCTCACGAGTAATTGACCTATTAGAGAAGAATGAATTGAAGTTTGGTCGGTCGCTACCAGCTTCTGAATTTTCAGGTGTTGGGATTGCTATAACTGGCGATAATGAACTTTGCGCTTTGATTGAAAACAGAAATTCTGGCGCACAACCAATTGCAGTTTTCGTGAAAGAATAGCTAGATGTCCCGCGATATTAAATGGTTCGGCGAACCAATCGAAGGTGGCACCGTTGCCATTGGAATTTTTGATGGCGTGCATTTAGGTCATCAAGAGATCCTTAATATTGCAAATGACTTTGGTGATCCGCTGGCAGTTTTAACATTTGACCCACATCCAACTTCTATTTTTGCGCCAGATCGCACCCCAACAAAGCTTTTGAATTTGGAGGATCGAGTTCACCAACTTATGTTGCATGGTGCAGAAGCGGTAGCAGTATTGGAATTCACGGCAGAATTTGCAACACTTTTACCAGAACAATTTATCGAAGAGATATTAGTTGGAAAACTAAAAGCAAAACACATTGTCGTGGGGAAAAATTTTACATTTGGCGCAAATGCTGCTGGAGATGTTAATTATTTAACTAGTGTTTCAAATAAGTATGGCTTTAGCGTTACCGGTGTGGATCTGGTTGAACATGAACATGGCATCGTTTCTTCTACCCGAATTAGAAAACATTTACTAAACGGTGGCGTCGAAATCGCCCGCGAGTTATTAACTAGACCACATCAACTTATCGGACCTGTGATTCACGGGGAAGCGCGCGGCCGTGAAATTGGATATCCAACTGCGAATATTGAAGTTGCGCCGAATTCAACTATCCCGAGTGATGGTGTCTACGCAGGTTGGCTAACTGTTGGTTTAAACCGTTGGCCAGCTGCAATTTCAATCGGAACCAATCCAACTTTTGCGGGAGTGCGTGGCCGCCAAGTTGAGGCATATGCGTTAGATCGTGATGATTTAGATTTATATGGTGAAGAGGCAATTATTGAGTTTGGTTGGCGACTTCGTGATACTTTGAAATTTGATGGGTTAGACCCGCTATTAATCCAGATGAAAAAAGATTGCGATAAAGCTCGAGATCTCACAAGTTTGAGAGGGTTGGAATAGCCCGATTTAAGCGGGGGATTGCCACCGATTTCACTCTCACATGCTCGCGCTGGTAACCTCTGCCCCGAGCGAGTAAGCGTGTTTTCGTGAACCAAACCGGAAACCCTCGTGACTGATGAAGGAGAACGAAATGGCGTTAAAGCCAGAAGTTAAGAAAGAAATTATCTCAAAATATGGTTCTTCGGCATCAGACACAGGAAGCCCAGAAGCTCAAGTCGCTTTACTTTCAAAGCGCATTGAAGAGATCACTGAACACCTACAAACAAATAAGAATGACCACCACAATCGTCGTGGACTTCTATTGCTCGTAGGTCGTCGTCGTCGAATTCTTCAATACCTAGCAAAAATTGATATCGAGCGTTACCGCGCGATCATCGAAAAACTCGGCATCCGCCGATAAATAAAAACACTAACCCACGGTCCAAAGTATTGGTCCTCGGTAGTGGCTTACGGATTTTGGTATTTGTTTTAGAAAATAGAAAACCCGTGGGCTTCGATCGAAGATCCATTCTTGTGCCGTAGGTTGGTCAAGAAAAAGGAGAGACCCATGGAGGGTCAAGAGCTACATAGCGCCGTTGCAATAATTGATAACGGCAAGTTCGGAAAACGAGAAATTCGTTTTGAAACCGGTCGCCTAGCGCGCCAAGCTGCAGGTACTGCAGTTGTATATGTTGATGACGAGACCATGTTGCTTTCAGCAACAACCGCATCAAAATCCCCACGCGATTCATTCGACTTCTTCCCACTAACAGTGGATGTTGAAGAGCGTATGTACGCAGTTGGAAAAATCCCAGGATCATTCTTCCGCCGTGAAGGACGTCCATCTGAGGATGCAATTCTTACCTGTCGTTTAATCGATCGTCCATTGCGACCATCGTTTGTTAAAGGACTTCGCAATGAAATTCAAATCGTAGTAACTGTGATGGCGTTAAATCCAGACCACATGTATGACGTTATTGCTATTAATGCGGCATCAATGTCAACACAATTAGCGGGATTGCCATTCTCTGGTCCGATTGGTGGCGTTCGCGTTGCTTTAATCGAAGGTCAATGGGTTGCATTTCCAAATCACTCACAAGTTGAAAACGCAGTTTTCGACATGGTGGTTGCAGGTCGCGTAACTGCTGATGACGTTGCAATCATGATGGTGGAAGCCGAAGCCACAACTAAGACAATCGATTTAATTGCCGCTGGTGCAAAAGCCCCAACTGAAGAAATCGTTTCCCAAGGCTTAGAAGCTGCAAAGCCATTCATTCGCATACTTTGCGAAGCCCAATCTAAATTAGCAAAAGTTGCTGCAAAGCCAACTGGCGAATTTCCAGTCTTCTTGGATTACCAAGATGATGTTTTTGCCGCTGTTGAAAAATTAGCTAAGGCCGATTTAACTAAAGCGCTAACTATCGTGCAGAAACAAGATCGCGAAACTAAGATTGATGAAATCACAGCTTCTGTAAAAGAGAAGTTAACTTCTGACTTTGAAGGTCGCGAAAAAGAGATTCCTGCTGCAATTCGATCAGTGACAAAGAAGTTGGTTCGCCAACGAGTACTTCGTGACAAGATCCGTATTGATGGCCGAGGTCTTCGCGATATTCGCGCGTTAACAGCAGAAGTTGAAGTGATCCCTCGAGTTCACGGTTCAGCTCTCTTCGAACGTGGCGAGACTCAAATTCTGGGAGTCACAACGCTAAATATGCTCAAGATGGAACAACAGTTAGATACGTTGAATCCAGAAAACCACAAGCGATACATGCACAACTACAACTTCCCACCATATTCAACTGGTGAAACCGGTCGAGTTGGTACACCTAAGCGCCGCGAAATCGGCCATGGTGCACTTGCAGAGCGTGCATTGATTCCAGTACTTCCAAGCCGTGAAGAGTTCCCTTACGCAATCCGTCAGGTATCTGAAGCACTTGGTT
>CAIRHO010000055.1 GCA_903878415.1 uncultured Actinomycetes bacterium | reverse complement strand
TCCGGCTTATAGGGCGACTCTTCTTTATTTTTGGCTTGTCTCGTATTGAACTGTGCGGGATTTACAGGTGTTTACTTTATTACTCACAATGTATTCTCAGCAGAGAATAGCCTCACTTTCAACCTCCAGGGCCTACATTGTCAGCTTATCAACCTAACGGTTCACGGAGGCCCAATGTTTCTTACTTATCTGCACCGAGAATTAAGTCAGCGCAAAAGACAAACTTTTCTGGTGGCAGTTGCTCTTGGAACTTCTATTGGTTTGATCATTGTGGTCAATGCAGCATCAGGTGGAATAGGTGATGCACAGAAAACAGTATTGAGCGGGTTGTATGGAATAGGTACCGATATAAGTGTTACAAAGAATATTCAACCAACCCAGGATGGTCGTGGATTCGCTTTCGGTCCTGGAAATACTGATGCTGCAGGCGGCAGCACCTTGAGTCAAACTCGACTTACCATTCCTATTTTTTCTGGAACCTTCGATCAACAATCCCTGACGCAGATTTCAAATACTAAAGGTGTTGCAAAAACTGCAGCGACTCTGAAGTTGAATCAAATTACTTTCAAAGGAAATATTGCCGGCGCTACACAAAATCCGACTACCCCACAAGATCCAAATGCGGCTCAAGATCCAAATTCTGAAAGAAGAGGTTTTGGTGGAGGTAATTTCAATATTGATATGATGAGTATTGAAGGTGTTGATACTTCAGGTTCAAATGTTGGACCACTAAGTGGCGTTAATATTGATAAAGGCAGAAATTTCCAAGCTTCCGATATGAATTCTACAAATGCACTAATTGATAGCACCTACGCATTAGCTCAAAAGATTGATGTAGGTGGGGTAGTTGCAGTAAATGGAACAGATTTCACGGTTGTTGGCACAGTTTCATCTGCCTCGGCAACGCCTGAGACATCTTCAAACCTCTATATTCCACTTGCTCAAGCTCAATCTTTATCCTCAAATCCCGGTGTTGTCACCAATATTTACATTGCCGCAGATTCTTCATCTAATACCGCTGCTGTGCAAAAAGCCATTGAAACATTGGTTCCTGATGCAGCTGTTTCATCTCAGGCGGATTTAGCAAAGAACCTTTCGGGTTCCCTCAGTTCTGCTTCTTCTCTTGTAAATGCACTAAGCAAGTGGCTTTCAATAATTGTTCTACTCGTTGCATTCCTGATAGCAATTCTCTTCACATCATCTGGTGTTACTCGCCGAATACGCGAGCTTGGAACTTTGAAAGCAATCGGTTGGAAAACCAATCGCATCGTTCGCCAAATTATGGGTGAGTCACTCGTAACCAGTTTCTTTGGCGCCATTATTGGCTTAGTGCTTGGAATTGCTGGAATCTTTATTGTTAATGCAGTTGCACCGACACTTTCTGCCTCAGTAGCTAACCCTGGGCGATTTGGTGGTGGTGGACCTGGGGGTGCGGGCTTCCAACCTCCCGACGGAGGTTTCCAACCACCTGCAGGAGGTTTTGGTGGACGTGGAACTGGCTTTGGCCGCGCTGCAGCAAATGCAACAACTCTAAAACTTCATATCGGTATGAATCTTTCCACCCTTGTTCTTGCGGTAGCAATCGCCATCTTGGGCGGACTTATCGCTGGATCATATGGAAGTTGGAAGGCGTCTCGATTGAGTCCTGCCGTAGCTTTAAGGAGCGTTGCCTAATGTCAAATACAGTCCTTTATTCCATTAAGGATCTTTCTAAGAGTTATAGCCAAAATAACAAGAAAGTTAATGCGCTTAGAAACGTCACACTTGAAATCAACCACGGAGAATTAGTTTCGATTCAGGGTCCAACCGGTGGTGGAAAATCGACACTTCTACAGATGCTTGGAGGCTTAGATAAACCTTCTTCTGGCTCAATCTCACTTGCCGGAGATCAACTTGAGACACTAAGTGAGGTGAAATTGACAGATGTCCGAGCTAGAAAGATTGGCTTTATTTTTCAGAATTACAACCTAATTCCAACTCTCACTGCCCTTGAAAACGTTCAAACTGCTTTAGTTCCTCAAGGAGTCAACAAAGCAAACAGTGAAAAGAGGGCAATGGCTGCATTGGAATCAGTTTCCCTTGCCGATCGTGCGACTCACTTACCTGCCGAGCTATCAGGTGGGCAGCAGCAACGTGTTGCAATTGCTCGCGCGCTTGTAAAGAACCCTGAAGTTATTTTGGCAGATGAGCCAACTGGCAATCTTGATGAAGAAACCAGGGACCAGATTATTGATCTGCTTGTTGACCTAAATAGGAATCAAGGAATCACGGTTATTTTGGTGACGCACGATTCAAGTGTGGCAAAAAGGGCAAGTAAGAACCTTCATATTGGAAATGGAGTTGTGACTACTCGCTAAGAATCCTGAGGGCGGCCTGTTTGTTGAGCGACCGCTGCGGGGATTCCGGCTTATAGGGCGACTCTTCTTTATACTTAAACTATGAACACGAATGCTCTTTTAGTGATCGACGTTCAAAAAGATGTTTTAGCAAATGCTACAAACGTGCCTGAAGTTGTTTCCAAGATAAATTTATTGATTTCAAGCGCTCGGACATCGAACGTGCCAGTTATATGGGTTCAACATTCAGATGAATACTTGGTAGAAGGCTCAACTGGATGGGAGATTGTTAATGAACTAAAACCTCTCCAAAACGAAATACGAATATACAAAACTCATTCGAGTTCATTCGTGGAAACTGACTTACAGGCGCAATTAGATTCACTTGGCACTAAGACACTAATCATCACTGGGGCACAGACTAATTATTGTGTTAATGCCACTTCAAATGCTGGAGTAGAACTTGGCTATCAAGTAACGCTTGTGAGCGATGCTCACACGACGGAGGATTCGGATACAGAGACAGCCACCGAGCTAATAGAAGAGAAGAACTTATCTTTTGCTCAGATAGGGCAAGTTCTAAAAACTTCTGAAATTTCGTTCTAATATTTACCCATGACTGAGAAAAAAGTACGCTCCGAGATTATCGAAACTGGTAACCCTAAGATTAAATCTGCCCGAATTATCATCCAGGCAAGCCCATCGACGATTTATGCGTTCCTTAATAATCCTAAGCGACATAAAGAGATTGATGGCAGTGCAACTATTACTGAGAATATAAGTGGCCCCGATGAATTGGTTCTCAACTCAAAATTTGGCATGAAGATGCACCTTGGAATTGACTATCGAATTCTAAACACCGTGGTTGAGTATAAGAAAGATGAATTGATTGCTTGGAAACATTTATGTCAGTGGAGATGGCGCTACGAGTTAGCAGATCTTGGAAATGGTTCTACGCAGGTAACTGAATCCTTTGATGGCACTTATGCTCCAGGAATAGCTCAAATATGGCTTAACTTCCGCAAGGCATATCCGTGGACACAGACTGCTGTGGCGAAGACTTTAGTTCGACTTAAAGCAGCAGCTGAAGCGAAGTAGAATTGTTCACATAGATTTAATTCGGCTTATAGGGCGACTCTTCTTTAATATTTAGTTCAGTTTAGAAATGGGTTTTTGAATTCACAATCCTCGGTAGCTTCTAATTCAAGTAAGCGATTCCACTTTGCATTCCGTTCTGCTCCGTGCGTCGAACCAACTTTAATCTGCCCAGCCCGCCAACCAGTTGCAAGATCAGCCAACCATGAATCTTCAGTTTCACCAGAGCGTGCCGATACAACGGTATTAAACCCAGCAGCTTGTGCTTGTTTCAGTACTGATTGAGTAGATGTTACAAGTCCATTTTGGTTAGCTTTAATCAGAATGGAATTTGCAGATTTTTCACTTATGGCTCTATTTAGCCGACCCGAGTTGGTAGTTAAAAGATCATCACCCAATATTTGTAAGTATTTTGGCGCGATCTTGGAAAAAGAATTCCAAGCGCTCCAATCATCTTCAGCGAATGGATCTTCAATAGAAATAATTGGAAAATTCTTAACCAATTTTAAGCTGTAATCAACAAATTCAACACTGGAATAACTTTTACCGAGGGTAGTTAGGTTGTAACTAGCGCCATCAAAAAACTGCGTAGCGGCGATGTCCAGAGCAAGCGAGATTTCGGTACCAACCCTTAAACCAACTTTTTCAATGCTTTCCAACACAAATGTGCAGGCTAGTTCAATGGAATCAAATGGAATTCCAAGCCCACCCTCATCCGCTACTAGATGAGTAATTTTTCCGGCTTTACTTCCAAGATTTGCCGCCATTTCACGTACTGCGACAATCCAAGAAAGAGCTTCTGTAAAAGATTTTGCACCAGTTGGCACAATTAAGATGTCTTGTATATCCAAAGTTCGATTCGCATGCGCTCCGCCGGAAAGGATATTTACCATCGGCATCGGAATTAGAAGTTTGCCGGTTGGTTGGAAATACCGCGCTAATGAAACGTTTCTTACATGTGCGCTTGCGATTGCAGCGGCCAGTGAAGTTGCTAGCGTGGCATTTGCTCCGAGAAACTCATGGGTTTCAGAAGAGTCAAGCTCTTTCAATTTTTGATCAACACTTGTCAGATCTATTTCCTTTCCGATCAAGTGCGGTGCAATTTTTGAATTTATATTGGCAACTGCAAGGTTTACCGAATTTCCAGAGTAATAACGATTAGAAATTGATTCGTTTCCATCACGGAGTTCAACCGCTTCATGTTTTCCAGTAGAGGCTCCGGAAGGAACTCTTGAAGTATGCGTGCTGCCATCTTCGAGGGATATTGCCGCAGCAACTGTGGGCTTACCTCGAGAATCGAGAACTTGGTAACCAAGTACTTTTGTTATTTTCATCGGTAGCTCAAATCGAATAAATCGCGAGCATTTGTAATTTTAGAGTCAGAAAGAACTTTCTTGGTAAAAATCTGCAATTTCTCTTGTTGGGCTGGGTTTAAGTAATTTACTGGAGATTTTCCTTCAACTCTTGCGAGAGATATCAGCCCTGTATGCAGCGCAAGAGAAGGGGAGATTGAGTGCATTTTTTCATATGCATCAAGGAAAGAGGTAGCGAGAGCTGCGAGCTGGAGAGCTATTCGATCATTTTCAGCTCTAAAAAACTTACATAGTAAGTGGGCAACTAAAAATGCCAAATCAAAGACTGGATTTCCAATATGCATAACTTCAAAATCCAATACAAATACCTGACCGGAAGGTGAAACCATAATATTTTTTGGCGAGAAATCTCCATGCACGATGGTGGTGTGCTCGGTCTCTAGTTCTTTTATAAGGCTACCAATCACGCTCTGCAGGTTTGAATTTCGCTTGGAAACAAATCTATAAAAAGGATCAACTCGAAGTTGCTCAAAAAGGGTGTCTTCTTTAAATTGAGCGATGTTTGCCGGATTACTTTCACCGTAAAGGTGCCAAGTCGCAAGGGTTTCGCCTAATACTTTGGCTACATTTAAATCAAATATGCCGTCTAATAGATCTGATTTCCAAACCGTGCTATCTAATGCAACTCGATCCATTAATAGCACAAATTGCACGGGATCGATAAAAACTAGGTTAGGAACTTGGTCTGGACTTAACTCATGAAATAGGCGCAAAGCATCAGCTTCAACAATTGCCCGTCTTTGATCAGCTTCCCATTTCTCGGCAACTTTCAATTCAGGTAGCGCCTGCTTTAAAACCATATTGCGGTCGTCAGTTGTAACTGCAAGAACGGTATTTGATACTCCACCGGTAAGTGTTTCAATTATTACTTTCTCACCCGCCGCGACAACGCCTTGTTCAATTAAGTAAGGCAGCACCGAAATTTCATTTAAAAGTTCCAAAATTAATTTCTCTCCCCTTCTTGCCACATTTCAACGCGAGAAATGCTGAATTGCGTCCCAATCCCATTGGATTCCGAACCCAGGTTCAGTGCTCAGTATTGCCTTTCCGTTTCGAATTTCTATCGGTTTTAAGAGCAAATGATGAAATAAATCTATTTCATATCGGGGATCGAGATATTCCAAGCCACCGGGATAGAGATTGGGGGTGGCCGCCGCTAATTGAGAATGAACCTCGGTATGGATATGGGTTGCAAAAGTTTTACCTTTTTGATTTGCATATGAGGTTGCCTTAAGAAATTCGCCAACGCCACCAATTACAAGCGCATCTATTCGTAAAATATCAGTTTGGTTGTAATAAAGAACTTGCTCGGCCATCTTTGAAGAGGCCAGGGATTCGCCAAATGAAACTGGTACGCCGGTTGCTTCGCGGAGTGCGATAGCAGCAACGCCTTCGGATTCGAGAAAAGGATCTTCCACGAATGCCACGCCATACTCTTTAATTAGGTTCACTCGCTTTATGGCATTATCTAAAGTTTTTAGAGTTCTAAACGCGTCAAGTGCGATCAAAGGCTTATCGCCAACTTTTTCTCTAAGTACCTTAAGTCGATTTGCATCTCGTTCAGGAGTATCTGCTCCCATTACAATTTTAAAAGAATTTATACCCCGGCTAAGCGCGTAATCAATCTCTTCGCGCAACCCAGATTCGTCTTTTCCATAGTGATAGCCAATAACCGAATAAATTGGAACTTCACTAACGGTTGCCCCCAACATTGCTGCGACACTTTTACCCGCTCGTTTTCCAGCGATATCGTGAAGTGCGATATCGACAGCACTTGCTGCAGAGGTAACTGAGCCATGTTCGGCAGATTGCCAATTAAATCCAAGAATTAATTTGCGGATTTCTTCTGGAGATTCCGCAGTTTGGCCAATTGCAACTGGCGTCATCACATCATCAATAATCTTCGCCATTGGAAGTCCACGGCTATAGCAATAACCGACGCCAACAATTCCATCAGAAGTCGCAATTTTTACAACTGAATAAGTGCGATGTGTAATCCGAGCTGATCCCACAGCAAGTGGAGCGGGGAGTGGAACTCTGGCTTCAAAAGTTTCAATTGAATTGATTAGGTCCACAATTGTGAAGTTTATATAGTTGCTTATGATGCAGTCAACTGTTTACAATAAAGTAATTAAGTAACACTCACTAGCGAAACGAGTTTCCGATGAAAGTACTGCTCTTTGGTGGCACCAGGTTTATGGGCCGATATGTATTAAAAGCTTTATTGGAACAAGGTGCAGATGTAACTATCGCTAATCGTGGCACTAGAGAAGAGAATATTGGCGCAACTAATGTTATCTGCGACCGTTCGCAACCTGGCGCTTTGGAACAATTCGCTAACTCTAAATTTGATGTGGTTATCGATTTCTCTGCGTATGCCTCAGCTTGGGTTGAAGAGGCTGGAAATTTTTTCGCTAATAAGATCGAAAAATATATATTCATCTCTACCGGCGCAGTTTACTCTTCTAGCAATATTTTTCCGATAACTGAAGATTTTCCTAAAGGACCACCACATCCATTTGCTGATTATGCAAGAGAAAAGAATCGATCCGAAGCGCTTCTTCAAGAATTTAGCAACAAGGGATTTTTTACTACAACTGCCTGTCGCTTACCGTTCGTTCTTGGGCCGGATAATTATGAAGATCGCGAATCTTTTGCATTTAGTCGCCTCTTAAAGGGGCTACCAATTCTGCTTGGAAACGGTGGAAAATCAATACATTCATTTGTATATGCTGGCGATGTAGCTGATGCAATAGTTGCGATAATAAATGCAGGTAAAAAAGTGGATAAGCAGGCATTTAATATTGCTACCCAACAAGCTACAACTAGCCGAGGATTTGTGGAGTTAGCTGCAAAAGTTTGCAAGAAAGAAACAAACTTATTGCCCTACAACCCAGATGATTTTGCGCTAGATGTTGCTAATTTCGATCTGCGAAATGTTGCGTTCCCATTTCCAGAAAATAATGGCTACCTAGGCTCTGAAAAGATTAAAGAAACAATTGGATTTGTGCCAAAGCACAACCTAGAGAGCATGTTGGAAATCTATTTCAAGTGGTGGCTGGAAAAAGGTGACCTTGAACCTAAGGAATATCCACTCGAGCAGAGAATTCTGGAAAAACTCAATAAATAAATTTATTTGATCGTGCTAGTTTCATTGTGATATTTGCGGCCATTACTATTACGACATGGGTTCAGTTGCTAATTTTTTAGTTCCGCATCATGATGGCAGCGAACTCTATTTATCTAATAGCGCACCAAAGTTGGGCGAAAAAGTAACTTTTAGAGTTCGGGTTCCGAATGAATATAAATTCGATCAAGGGGTAATGCGTTATTACCACGATGGTGAACCTAGAACTGGTTATCTGGAATTAGCAAAAAAAGGAAAGATTGAATCTTGGTGGGAGATTACAATCCCAATAATTAATCCACAAACTAAATATCGATTTCTATTTGCTGGAGAGGGCAAATTTGATTGGTTAAGTGCGGCTGGATTACATAATCATGATGTGCATTCCAATACTGATTTTCAAATAATCGCTAAACCCGCTTATCCGAAGTGGTTGAAGAGTTCGATTTTTTATCAAATTTTTCCAGATCGATTTGCTTCTAGCGGTAAGAAGATTCTGCCTAAATGGGCTCATGAAGAGCCATGGAATAGTTTCGACAATAGTAAGCAGAATTGGAATGGTCAAGAGATTGCCGGTGGTGATCTCAAAGGCGTTGAATCACATTTAGATTACTTAACTGACCTTGGCATAAATGGAATCTATTTCACTCCATTCTTCCCGTCACGTTCGAATCACCGTTATGACGCTACCAGCTTTGAAGAGGTAGATCCTTTGTTAGGTGGGAACGAAGCTTGGTTCAGTTTGCGCAAAGCAACTGATAAGCGAGGAATTCGCTTGGTGGGTGATCTAACTTCTAATCATTGCGGAGCTGGGCATTATTGGATGGAACGAGCGCAAAGTAGTAAGAGAGCAAAAGAGCGAGGATATTTTTATTGGGATAAGAGTGTTAAATGGGGATATGTAGGTTGGTGGGGATTGAAGTCACTTCCTAAATTGAACTTTGCTTCTAAAGCGCTTAGAAAAGAAATGTATGAAGGAAAGAATTCAATAGTAAAGAAATGGTTATCTCCAAAATTTGGCATGTCTGGCTGGCGGATTGACGTTGGAAATATGACTGGAAAACTCGGTGACATTGATATGCACGACGAGGTTATGCATGGGATCAGAAAGGCTATGGATGAAGTTGCTCCGAGCGCTTGGCTCGTTGCAGAAAACGGAGATTTTGTTGCAGAGGATTTAGCTGGCTACGGGTGGCACGGCACTATGAATTATCAAGGTTTTATGCGACCAATAGCTTCCTGGATGAATAAAGGTGCAAAGTTAAGTGGCGGTTTTCAAGGACTACCAATTGATTCACCGATGATTACTGGAACGCAATTAGTTGAAACTATAAAAAACTTTAATGGCTCGCTACCTTGGCGCGCGTTGACTGCGTCGATGGTTTTATTGGATTCACATGACACGCCACGCTTTCGAACCATAGTAAGTGGAGATCGTGACCGCCACCTTGCTGCGATGACTATGTTATTAACTTATCCTGGAGTTCCTTCAATTTTCATGGGGGATGAAATAGGACTTGAAGGTACTCATGGAGATGACACTAGAAAAACAATTAAGTGGGACGACCGCAGTGAATGGGATCTGGAATTCTTAGCCGAAATAAAGAAATTAACTGCACTTCGTCGCAAAAATGATGCGCTATTAAATGGCGGACTGCGATGGGTGGCGGCTGAACAAGGACACATCGCATACTTGAGAGAATCTAAAAAAAGTAAAGTATTGGTATTAATCGCAACAATTCCTAGCGAAATAAAAATTGACTTATCTAAGTATGGTTATCGAGTAGCAAAAACGCTATATGGAAAGAATGCAAATGGCAGCATAATCGACATAAAGTGCAACGGTGCTACGCAAGGCATCTGGGAACTGAAGTAGTTTTTTAATGAATCGAAAATTAATAACGATCATTTCTATCTTGCTATTGATAGTGGTTCAAACCAGCCAATCTAGCGCCGGAATTATTTCGACAATAAAGGATCGACCATTTAATCTCTTTGTACCTACAACTTACAAAACCGGAACCGCAGCTCCGTTGATAATTGCTTTGCATGGATATTCATCGAGTCCCGAAGTAACTGAAAGTCGATGGGGTTTAGATGCAGTTGCAGAAAAGAACGGTGTGTTAGTTGCTTACCCAGGAGGGACGACGGATTTAGCGGGAAACAGATTTTGGAACGCCACACCAGCATGTTGTGATTTAGGTAAATCAAATATCAATGACGAAGCTTTCATAATTTCGGTTATTGATGAAATATCTAAAATTTACCAAGTCGATCAAAAGCGGATTTACTTACTTGGTCATTCAAACGGTGGATTTATGTCTTACCGAATGGCTTGCAAGAGATCGGATAGATTTGCAGCGATTGTAAGTGTGGCTGGTGCTATGTATGTAAACTCAACCGATTGTGTACCTAATTCAAAAGTTTCAATTTTGCAGATTCATGGCACTTCGGATGCCACAATTTTATTTGATGGTGGAACACTTGGTGGAAATCCCTTCCCATCTGCTAAAGATTCATTATCTAAATGGGCAAAAATTGATGGCTGCACATCTAAATTAACGTTAACAAAAAGTAAATTAGATTTAGATCGTTCCATTTCAGGAAGCGAATCAACTGTCAGTAAATATTCTGGTTGTAAGTCTGGAACTTCGGTAGAACTATGGACGATAAATAACGGAGTACATGTACCTAAACCTTCTATAACTTTTGCTTACGAAGTTATGAAATTTTTATTAAGCAAAAGCAAAAATCCTGGTTCGATGTAAAGATTTGACTGAGTCGACATAGACTAGAACCAGCGGATCATTCCAATTATGCCTGCAGTGGCATAGAAAAATTGCAAGAACAATATTCCTTTATGTTTTCCTAGGTAGGCCCAAATTCCAATGAGTGCAGATGAAATTAAGAGTAGGGTAAAACCGGCAAACTCTGCGCCAATATTCAGCGCAACTAACATGGAATAAATAATGGCGGTAATTACGCCCAACCATTCAAAAATTTTTGATTTACTCATGATGGGCCGAGGATACAACAAAATGTTATATAGTTATATACATACGAATAACTGGAGGGCAAATTGCCTAGTACAACTATTTCGATAAAAGGAATGACTTGTGGTCATTGCGAAGGCCGAGTCACTGCAGAATTAAAGAAAATTGATGGCGTAACTGAGGTAGTAGCCAGCGCAGAGAGCGCAAATGCGGTAATTACTTCAGCAACCGAAATTGCCGCAGCTAGTATTGAAAAAGCAATAGTAGATGCTGGTTACAAATTAGCTTAGAGCTATAAGTTCTTAAGCATTTCTTTCATGACGAGGATTTGGGCGGCTTGCGATTTAGTTATCGATTTACCAAGAGCTTTAACATCAGCGTTAGCACTGTCTTTAATCATGAGCGCCATATGAATGGCACCTTCATGATGTGCGATCATGCCGTTTAGAAAAAGTATGTCGAAGTTTTTACCGGTTGCCGATTCTAAAGTTTTAATTTCTGAGTCGGAGAGCATCCCACCCATTCCCATGGAATGGCCCATTTCCAAAGCAGCATTCGCTTGATTGAGCCAGCTAGTCATTTGCAGAATTTCTGGAGATTGCGCATCTTTTATTTCCGCGGCTAATTTCAATACTTCTGCATTTTTAGAAATTTTTAGCGCTAAATCAGAGATTTGCACAGCTTGTTCATGGTGGGGAATCATCATTTGTGCGAACATGACATCACTGCCTTGAAAATTATTTGCAGCACTGGATTGATCGTCATCAGAGTGCATACCCATGTGATTAAACCAGCCTAAGGAATTGCCATCGCGGTTATTAGCCATAAATCCAAGTATTAGTAGCAGTACGGCAATGATTGATAAAAATATTCCGGATTTCTTATTTATATTAATTTGCCTTGTTTTCCTTTATTTAATAGAGGCTTCGTAAATTTCTTGCACAGTTACATCAAGGACTTTGTCGAATTCCACATCGCTCTGTTGCGCCGAGAGACCTTCAGCAAGTGCACGCGAGAAACTTGCGATTACGCCAGCATTTTCGGAGAGCATCTTGTTAGCTTTTTCACGGCTGTAGCCGCCGGAGAGTGCAACTACTTTTATGACTCGAGGGTGAGCAACTAGTTTTGAATAGAAGTTAGCGTGATCTGGAAGCGTGAGCTTCAACATTACATTTTGATCAGCGTTTAAAGAATCTAGTTCAGCGAGGATTGCCTTTTCAAGCAATACTTCAGCAGCAGCTTTCTCCGGGCAATTGATATCTACTTCTGGCTCAATGATTGGGACTAAACCGGCTGCAATGATTTCCTTACCAATTTCAAATTGTTGCTTAACTACAGCGCTGACACCTTCACTATTTGCGCGTTTAATTACTGAGCGCATTTTGGTGCCAAAAACGCCATGTGAATTAGCAGCTGCTAGTCGAGCTGAAAGTTCAGGGATTGGCTTCATAACTTGAGCGTCATTAACTTCATCAGCTAAACCATTATCAATTTTTAGGAATGGCACGATATTTTTCTTCTGCCATAAGAATTCTGCAGTACCAAGTCCGTCGATTGTCCGGTTCATGGTCATTTCAAAGAGAATTACGCCAATTACTCGATCAGATGTAAATGAAGCGCTCTTAATAATTCGACTACGCATTGCGTGGATGAGATCGAACATTTCGGCTTCACTTGAATAAGCGCTATCGGTTACGCCATAAAGTCCGAGGGCTTTAGCGGTGCTACCTCCGCTTTGGTCTAGTGCGCCAATAAATCCGTTCCCTGATTTCATCTGTTCGAATTGAGCTTGATTCATTTTAAATCCTTAATAATTACCAGAGTGAATGTGGCTTCTTTGCCAAACTTATCAATTAACTATGCGTAATATTAGCGTAAATTAAGGGTTAAGCGGAAATCGATACTGAACAAACTCTGAAACTTTAATGAATGAATCGTAAAGAATGCGAGCTTGAGCGTTGCTCTCTTTTGTTGTCCAGTAAACGCGTCCGGCGCCATGTTCTTTAGCTAGTTCAATCACTCGGTTTATCAACGCTCTACCGGCACCGCTACCTCTTACCGTTGGATCTACAAATAGATCTTCTAGGTAGCAATAATCTTTCGGAGCCCATGTGGAAGGGCGAAACATGAAGTGAGTTATTCCGACCATTGCACCATCTTTTTCGGCCATCAAACCAAAAACTCCGTAATTAGAATCCATTAAGCGCTTCCAAGTTAATTCGGTCTGCTCGTTACTCAGCGATGTTTCGTAAAAAGTTAAATAACCATTCCATAGCTCTAACCAACGGCTCTTATCTTCTGCTTTTAAAGGTCGAACGCTAATTGTCATAGTTAACCCTATCAATTTCTAAAATTATTTTTATGGGTAAAGGCCGCGTAATTTATGCGCTTCAGCGACGCGAGATACTCCCAACATGTGGGCAGCCTCTCGCCAAGTAACTTTACGATCTTTAGCCATGGCTTCAACTTCATAAAGTGCTTTCATCATGATGCTATTTAAATTTGTCTTTACTTCTTCCACGTCCCAGAAATAATTTTGCTTGTCTTGAACCCATTCAAAATAGGAAACAATAACACCGCCTGAGTTTGCGAGAATATCTGGCACTACCAAAATTCCCTTGTCGTTCATGATTGCATCGCCTTCAGGAGTGGTTGGCGCATTTGCACCTTCAACAACTATTTTTGCTTTGATTCCAGGCGCCGTTTTCCCGGTAATCGCATCGGAAAGTGCGGCGGGAATTAGTACATCTACTTCAAGATGTAGCAGCTCTTCATTAGTTAAACGATCAGTCCCAGGTGCATCTAAATTCTTATTCTTTAAAAAGTGGTTCCATAAATCGCTGACCGATTTAAAACCTGTGACTGCGCCATGGACATCACTTACGGCAACAATTTTTAAACCCATATTTTCAAGTGCAATCGCAGCCCAGTAACCAACTTTTCCAAAACCTTGAATTGCAACGGTTGCGCCAACTGGATTAATTCCGCGAGCGCGCAGAGCTTCTCTAGTTGAAATTGCAACACCATCACCAGTAGCAGAATTTCTGCCAAGCGAACCGCCAAGTACAATAGGTTTACCAGTTACAACGCCAGGAACTGAATATCCTGCGTTAACAGAATAGGTATCCATCATCCACGCCATATTGCGCTCATCTGTTCCGACATCTGGCGCTGGGATATCGCGCTCAGGTCCAATGATTGGCAAAATTTCCGAGGTATAGCGACGCGTCAATCTTTCGTTCTCGCGATCAGAAAGAGTTGCAGCATCAATAGCAATGCCACCTTTAGCGCCACCGAATGGCAGATTTGTAAGTGCGCATTTCCAAGTCATCAACATCGCAAGTGCGACAGTTTCCTCTAAATCAATATCTGGGTGAAAGCGAACTCCGCCCTTAGAAGGGCCGCGCGTAGTTGAGTATTGAACTCGGTAACCCTTGTACATCTCTACTTTGTCATTATCTCGACGAAGCGGGACCGCAACTTCTAGAACTCGTCTTGGCGTCGAGAGGGTTTGCCAATCGTTTTCAGAAAGGCCGAGTTGGTCTACTGCTATTCGTAATTGCGCTTGCGCAGTTTCAAAAGCTGACTCCGTTGTCATTTCTCTAGGCTACGACAAAGGCTTCAAAAAGACTAACTACAAACCCTTTTGGCGTTCAATATTCATGGTTTAGTAACCTTTTCTGTAGTTAAATTATGGCTTAGTTAACAGTCAGCCAAAATTGGAGAAATTTTATCTTGGGTATCGAGATTGGAAATTGAGTGCTAGCCATAAATCAGTTAAATGAAATAATTTGCGATACTGGCGAAGGTCCAAATTGGGATCGGGATTCCTCAACAATTTCATGGGTTGATATAAGTGGAAAATCTTGGCATGAACAAAATATTGATGGCAGTAATTTAATTAGCCATAAAGTTCCAGGTGAAATTGGCGCAATCGTAAAACGCAGAACTAGTGGATATTTTGCTGCCGTAGAAGAAGGATTTGCCGAAATTAATAAAAGCGATGGATATGCATTAACAAATAATTTCTTAACTCCAGCCGAGAGGATGAACGACGCAAAAGTTGATAGCGCTGGCCGACTTTGGGCAGGGAGTTGCAATAAAGATTTCAAATCTGGCCATGGCAGATTACATGTTTTGATGCAAGATCTAACTGTAAAAACAATTGTTACAGATATGACACTACCAAACGGACTTGCGTGGAACTCTGATAACTCTGAATTCTTTCATGTAGATAGCATCGAAAAAAAGTTGTGGAAGTATGAACTCGACTTCGATAATTTGAAATTGCAGAACCGCATCCTTTTAGTTGATTTTGCGGAGAGCAAAGGCGCTCCAGATGGAATGTGTATCTCTAACGAAAGTTACTTAATAATTGCAATATGGGGAGGTTCACGATTAGAAATTTATGACCTTTCTGGTAGAAAAATCTCCCAGATCGATATGCCCGTCCTCCAACCTAGCTCTTGCACTTTCGCTGGCGAAAACGGCGAACGACTAATTGTGACATCGGCTCGAAAACAATTAGGGGAGCGAGCTAACTCGCAAGATGGTGCGATTTTTATTGTAGACGGAGTTGGGCTAACCGGAAATCCAAGCGAAAAATTTGGCGGTTAAAACCCCTGTGAATGGTAGATTTCTTCTTCTATGGAATTTACGGGGAAAGTGGTTTTAGTAACCGGAGCTGCAAAAGGCATGGGTTTTGGTTGTGCTACAAAATTTGCAAATGAAGATGCGAGTGTTGCGCTGGTAGATATTGATTCGGAAAATCTTTTAAAAGTGGAAAAAGATTTAATCGCATCTGGCAAAAAGGTAAAAGCATTTGTCGCTGACATAAGTAAGAGCGAATCAGTAAGTGCAATGATGGATGAAATTATTAAGACTTTTGGCGCGCTAGATGTGATTGCAAACTGTGCTGGAATACAAACTTATGGTGATGCGATCGAGACTACTGATGAAGTTTGGGATAAAACGTTAGATGTAAATGTTAAGTCAATGTACTTAACTGCAAAGTTTGGCGTACCTCACATTAGAAAGCGCGGCAGTGGTGCAATCGTAAACATTTCCTCAGTACAGTCGTATGTTTCACAAAAGCAAGTTGTGGCTTACGCAACTTCAAAAGGCGCGATAAATGCATTGACTCGAGCAATGGCGGTAGATTTTGCGCAAGATAAAATTAGAGTAAACACAGTTGCACCTGGATCGATTAATACGCCAATGCTTAGATTTGCTGCTGAGACCCATAGCGGCGGAAAGTCTGTGGCTGAAATTTTTGCCGATTGGGGAAAATCACATCCAATTGGAAGAATTGGTGAAATTGAAGAGGTAGCCGAATTAGTTGCATTTCTAGCAAGTGATCGTGCAAAATTTATTACTGGATCAGACTATGTAATTGATGGTGGGTTAATTTCGCAAGCGCCTGTTGTATTGCCCAATTCCTAATTGAAAGTTACAATAGTTAACAGTTAGCAATCTCTCGATAGAGAATGGTCAATCATGCGTAGCGATAATTGGTTTGCTGGTCAGACAAAAGACGCGTTCGTGCACCGAGCTTGGTTGCGCCGCGGTATTCCTGATGATTCATTTGATGGCCGGCCCCATATAGCAATTGCAAATACCGCATCAGATTTATCTCCGTGTAATTCGCATTTTGATGAGATTGCAGCCAGCGTAAAACAAGGAATTTGGGAAGCTGGTGGCGTTCCGCACAATATGCCCAGCATTTCATTAGGTGAGGCGCAAGTACGTCCAACCGCAATGTTATGGCGAAATATGGCTGCTATGGCAACCGAAGAGCTATTACGAGCTAATCCAATTGATGGCGTTGTGTTACTTGGTGGTTGTGACAAAACCATTCCTGCACTACTCATGGCTGCAGCTTCGGTAAATATTCCGGCAATTGTTGTACCGGGTGGCCCGATGTTAAATGGAACTTTTGAAGGTCGCCAACTTGGATGCGGCACTGACGTATTTCGATTGAGCGAAGAAGTACGTGCCGGAAAGATGACAAAAGATAAATTTCAAAGAGCAGAATCTTCAATGATTAGAAGTCGTGGACATTGCAACACGATGGGTACGGCATCAACCATGGGAATCATGGCGGAAGTTCTCGGAATGACCATTCCTGGAATTGCTGGCACTCCGGCAGCCGATAGTCGATTACTGCAAGCATCACAAGAAACCGGCCGGTTAATTGTGAAAATGGTTCATGATGATTTGAAACCTAGTCAGATAATGGTCCGAGCTTCATTTATTAATGCAATCGTTGCGCTCGCTGCAACAGGTGGTTCAACAAACGCAATAGTTCACCTGTTAGCAATAGCGGGACGTTTAGGAGTGCCATTAAAGCTTGAAGATTTTGATAAGCATGGATCTAATATCCCACTTCTTGTTAACTTATTACCAGCGGGAAAACATTTAATGGAAGATCTTTATCGCGCAGGTGGGCTATTAGCTGTATTAAAAGAGGTAGCTGATTTGTTAGATAGCAGCGCAATAACCGTAACTGGCATGCCACTAACAGATTACTTATCAGATGCTGAAATTTACGATGAAAGCGTAATCAGTAAAAGAAAAGCGCCACTGCAGGAGAACGCTGGAATAGTAGTTTTGCGAGGGAACTTGGCTCCAAACGGCGCTGTAATTAAACCTGCAGCTGCAACCAAAGAATTATTGAAACATAAAGGTCCAGCATTAGTTTTTGACAGTGTTGAAGATTTTCATAATCGAATCGATGATCCAAATCTGGATGTGGATGAAAATACAGTTTTAGTTCTTCGTGGTTGCGGGCCAAAGGGGTATCCCGGAATGCCGGAAGTTTCCAATATGGCGTTGCCACCAAAACTTCTCGAAAAAGGAATTCGGGACATGGTGCGTATTTGTGATGGCCGAATGAGCGGAACCGCATATGGCACCGTGGTCCTACATGTTGCTCCAGAAGCTGCAGCTGGTGGTCCACTTGGATTAATTCAAACTGGCGACATAATTATTCTCGATGTCGAAGCGCGTAAATTATCGGTAGAAATTTCAGATGAAGATTTGGCAAAACGAAAGCCATCAGAAGCCATGGTGAAATCTTTTGCTAATCCGACTCGCGGCTGGGAAAATTTATATATTAAACATGTAATGCAAGCAGACTTAGGTGTTGATCTAGATTTTCTAGTTGGTTCAAGTGGCTCGCAAGTAGGTAGAGAATCTCACTAGTTAATCAAACTGGAGAAAAATGAAAACTTTAAGTTACGCGGAACATTATCTTGGTTTTAATTCAGTCGCAATGGAAAATAATTTATTGAGGATTCGAGTTGTTCCGGAACTCGGCTGTAAAATTGTCGAAATTTATGATCTTGAGAATAAGCATGAATGGCTTTGGCGCGATAAATCGCGACCAATAAAGCTTGCGCAATATGGCGATGCTTACGACAGCTACGACATCAGTGGCTTCGATGAGTGTTTTCCCAATATTGGTATATCCAAACACCCCGATAACGATGAAGTTAAATTGCCAGATCATGGCGAGATTTGGTCACTTCCTTGGAAAATAGCAGATTCCGCAGTGAATTTTTCAGCGAGCGTTACTGGAAAACTCTTTAATTATCGGTTCACACGAAAGATTTCATTAGAAGGCAGGAAAATAACCCTGAGCTATTCGGTATCAAATAATGGTGATAGCGAATTTAAATATATGTGGTCGGCGCATCCATTATTCAAAATTGATGAAGATATGCAGATTGAAATTTCTGGAAATCCAAAAATGTTAAAAGAATTTGGTTACGGTGGCCGGATTGGCGAAGACGGCGAAGCCTGGTATGGCGGACATTTAACCGAACATACTTGGCCAAAAGTTGTTGG
>CAIRHO010000054.1 GCA_903878415.1 uncultured Actinomycetes bacterium | reverse complement strand
TCGCGCGCTGGTGCCGGTACCGCAAGGGGAGCGATCAAACCAACCAGGGTGAATTGCCATTGCATTTTTCCAATGTAATGAGTTGGCTCCAGGTGCAATGAAATCTATGTGGTGACAGATTTCAATATCTGGATTCTCTGGGTGAACTGGGCGATTTTGTTCATTGATTGCATCTGAAATTGCCAAGCCGGCACTTAGAAATAGTTGACCATTCTCACGTTTGAATTCAATGCCAATTCGATTAATCGGAATTATTGCGTAAAAATTTCCACCGAAAGCCATATCGTATTTAATTTTCCCATATCCAGGAACATCAACTATTTGATCAAGTTGATATGAGAACGAAGGAACATTTGTAAGCGTTACTTTTTCAGCTTTGCCATCTTTTACTTGTACATCAACGATTACAAGACCTGCAGGGGTATCAAGTCGTACTGTGGTTATTGGTTCGATAACGGGTACTAAACACTTTTCAATTAATACTGTAGCAACTCCGATTGTGCCGTGACCGCACATGGGTAGGCATCCAGAAACTTCAATATAAACAACGCCCCAATCCGCATCTGGGCGAGTTGATTTTTGCAATATGGCACCGCTCATTGCTGAATGTCCACGAGGTTCGTACATTAACCATTGTCGGATTTCATCCATATGCTCCATAAAATAGAGCCGTTTTTCAAACATGGTCGCACCTGGAATCTCTTCGATTCCACTTATAACTACCCGAGTTGGCATCCCTTCAGTATGGGATTCCACCGTTGTAACGGTGCGCAAACTCTTACCCATTCTTACTTACGGTTTCGATAAAAAGCTAACGCTTGTTCAATATCTTTTTGGCATTGAGCCAAATCTGTAGCAGGTAAAGGTAATCGAGGTAACCGAGTTGGTCCGCCGTAACGACCAACAACATCCATAGCTAATTTAATTGCAGTAATAAACTCTTTGCGACTATCCCAATTAAATAGATTATGCACGGCAGCATAGATTGGACGAGCTTCCGCATATTTTCCGGCAATGCAAAGATTGTAAAGTTCTACTGATTCTTTAGGAAGCGCATTTGGAAAACCAGCTATCCAGCCAACAACGCCACCAGTTGATAGCTCTACTAGTACATCATCGGCACCAACGAGAACTTCAATACGTGGCGCGTGATGATGAATCTGCCAGACGCGACGAACATCTCCAGAGAATTCTTTAATGGCGACAACGTTTTCGCAGGTATCTGCAATTTTTGCCACAAGTTGAGGAGTTAAATCAACCTTGGTATCAAATGGATTGTTGTAAGCAATAATGGGAATACCAACTTTATTAACTTCTTTATAGTGTGCAATAACTTCAGCTTCATCAGCGCGGTAAGCATTTGGAGGCAACA
This sequence comes from uncultured Actinomycetes bacterium, assembly GCA_903878415.1. Classification (GTDB taxonomy): domain Bacteria; phylum Actinomycetota; class Actinomycetes; order Nanopelagicales; family Nanopelagicaceae; genus UBA7398. The sequence continues at coordinate 20,343 of CAIRHO010000054.1, read as the reverse complement.
GCATTACTGATTTGGCGCCCATTTCAGCAGCCTGTTCAGTCCAACGGCGTGATTCTGTTGCGCCATATGCAGCTACACCAGGGATGACTTGGAAACCAGCCGGAGCTGCTTCTAGCGCCACTTTAACAATTTGAGTGCGTTCTTCCGCAGATAAAACTTGATATTCACCGAGTGAACCATTTGGAATTACACCGTCAACGCCATTATCTGCTTGCCACTTAACGTGGTCGGCGTATTTATCAAAATCTATTGATAGATCAGCGCGGAATGGGGTTGCGGTTGCGGTTAATACGCCATGCCAAGGTTTCTTCTCTGAATTAGCCATGCCCGAACCTTATTCGCCGTTCGCTAGAAGTTCAATTGAAATCGGGGTAATGATTGGTCGATTACCTACCGAAATACGTTCTTTTTCGGAAATATCAGAGGGCGAGATACCAGACTCATTTGCAACTAAATCCACCAGAAATCTGCCGCAGATTCGCCCTTGGCACATTCCCATTCCGCATCGTGAAAGTAATTTCGCAGTGCGTGAATCAGTGGCACCAAGCTCGATCACTGAAAACTTCAATTTCGAATATTTTACTTCTTCGCAACGGCAGATAATAGTTTCATCAGTTAGCCAACCCTGCCATCCCGATTTAACTGGATAAGAATTGATTAGTGCGTCCGCAAATTTATGTTTTTTAACTTTTGTTTTGCGATGATCATCTGATATTTCAGCTTTGCAACCAAGATAAATTGCAGCGGCTAACCCAGCTATAACACCTTCGGCAATTGAAAGTTCAGAACCCCCAATGCCGGTAATTTCACCTGCTGCAAAAATTCCCGCAATTGAGCTCTGTTGATTTTCATCGACGCTGACTGCGACACCATCATCTTTTGTCACAAATTGTTTTAGCAAAAGTGCACCAGCAAGTGATGTGTCCGCGGTAAATCCCCATCCGATTGCAGCGAGGTCGCATTTAACTCGATCTATTTTCTTAATATTAAAGTTACTATCTATTTTTGCAATGCTTACTGATTCTAATTCACCATCTTTATTTGCATGGGCAGCAACCACGGCGCGCTTAAATTTTGGTCTAACCCCAAACTTATTGAAAATAGCGATGTAGTGTGCGGCTTCGCCTATTTTTGATAAGTTCTGGATAAGTGTAGGAAAAGATTTAAGCCAACGAAGCGGTGAGTTAGCTTCTAATAATTCAACAACTTCACAACCAATTTGAGCTAGACCTGCAGCTACCGGCAGAAGAAATGGTCCGGTTCCAGCAACAACAACTCGTTTGCCGGCAGCAACTCCATGGCCTTTTATAAGTGATTGTGCGCCGCCCGGTGTCATAACGCCGGGAATATCCCAGCCCGGAAATGGCAGGGTTCGATCGTAAGCACCAGTAGCCAAAACAAGCGCATTAGTTGTAATAATTTTTTCTACACCCTTGGTAATCAAGCGCAAAGTTGTTGCACCATTTTCATGAGTAGCGCTCCAAATTTCAGCACCGCTCCAAATTTCAATTTTGGGATTATTAGCAACTGCTGAAATTAATAAGAGCCCAGTATCTAAATCGAGGTGTAACTCAGATTGTTCTAACCAAGTCTCAGGGAGGTGGCGCCAATATTGGCCGCCAAGTTTTGAATTGCTATCAATAAGCAAGACTGATGCACCAGCGAGGGCCGCATTAAGTGCGGCCGACAAACCAGCGGGTCCACCACCCACAACTACAACCCCTACTTGTTCTGGTTTCATGCGCCACCTACTTGCGTTCTAACAACCATCTTTGCTTTGGCTTCAGTAATACATGCACGTTGATTTGGTGCGCCATCGATAACGACTAAACAATCAAAACAAACGCCAATGCCACAGAACATGGCACGAGGTTTATTTTCAAAACGTGTTACACGTAAGACACGATCGCCCGCTTCTAACAACGCAGCTCCAACAGATTGGCCCGGGATTGCGGAAACTTCTAAATCGTTAAAGGTAAAAGTTATCGAAGTGTTTGGTTTAACTAGCAACGTGAACACCTGCACTTGGATCTTGATTCATAAAACGTTTTGGTGAAAATGGCGTCGGATCCATAAATGGCGTTTTCCCAAGTATCTCGGCGGTAATTAGCTCCGCAGTAGCAGGCGCTAACACGATGCCCGCACCTTCATGCCCAGCAGCATGCCAAAGCCCTGAAATATTTCCATCTTCGCCAATGACCGGTAAATGATCGGGTGCGTATGGTCTAAACCCACGATAAGCACGTAGTAATTGCACCTCTTTTAAGATTGGAAATACTGATATCGCTTGCCGGGCTAGTTGGCGAAGAATTGGAATTTCGAACTCACTTTTAAATCCAACTCGCTCACGACTTGCCCCAATTAAAATAGTTCCGCTAGCCGTGCCTTCTACAACAGCGCTAGATTGTAGATCGGCTTCACCACTTGCAATGTTTGCAACATAGTCGGCGTCGTACACTTTATGAAATATCAATTCTGGAGCGGGAACAGTTACCAAAATAAAACCGCGTCGAGGTGCGATAGGTAAGTAAGAGCCCGCCAACTTTGCAATATCGCCAGCCCAAGTTCCAGTTGCATTTAAGACGATTGGAGATGCATAAGCATTCTTATTAGTTGTTAACCCAGTTACTTGGCCATTCTTGGAGTTAATCGCAATTACGTTTTCACCTTGAATAAATTTACCGCCGCGTTGTTTTACAGCACGAATCATCTGTGCTGCAGCCAACATCGGTTGGCATTGGGCATCTTGTGGGTAATAAACGCCGTACTCAATAGTTGGTGAGATATGTGGTTCCAATTTGCGAAGTTCAGCAGCGTTTACTTCCCTGGCATCGATTCCATTTTCACGTTGTGCTTTAGCTAATTTCGCCAATCCAGCAATTCCAGATTCAGTTCGCGAAATAACGACTCCGCCTTTGCCATCCAATTCGAAACCACCGCCGATATCTTCATTTACTTCAAACCAAGCATTTCGGGAACGAAGTGCAAGGGTTAATTCCGGACTTGGCTCTTTATCTGAAACTAAAATATTTCCTTCACCAGCCCCTGATGTGCCACTTGCAACTGGACCACGATCGATAATCAATACCCGCAAACCAGCGTTAGTTAAGGCGAGTGCGCAGGATGCGCCAACTACGCCAGCGCCAATCACGATGGCATCAGGGGAGTTCACGCCTTAAATCTACTCGCGGCGTGTCTAAGTGGCTCATCTAGCATTAGAACAGATGTTCGGGTAATCTACTCATACCCAACCAGAGCGGTTCCACAGTTCCGTTAGGCCTAGCTCCTAACCGTCAGTGGTATTCCGTACCTTCTGGACAAGCAGCGCTTGAAAAGCGATAAGTGAAAAGGAAGAGGTAATCATGGCTAAAGAAGCCAAAGAGTCGAACGAACCTACGGGTCGATCGACTGAGAAACAAAAAGCCCTAGATACAGCACTTGCCCAAATCGAGCGTCAGTTTGGTAAGGGCTCTGTGATGAAGATGAGCGAGCGATCAATCGCCGCAATTGAAGTTATCTCAACCGGTTCGGTCACTTTAGATATTGCACTTGGCATCGGTGGTTTACCTCGAGGCCGAGTTGTTGAAATCTATGGTCCAGAATCTTCGGGTAAGACAACGTTGGCGCTTCATGTAATTGCTAATGCCCAAAAAGCTGGCGGAATTGCAGCATTTATCGACGCAGAACATGCATTCGATGCAGAGTATGCAAAGAAACTTGGCGTTGATATTGATGCACTTCTTGTTTCCCAACCAGATACTGGTGAACAAGCTTTAGAAATTATGGATATGTTGATTCGTTCTGGTGCTCTTGATGTTGTTGTCGTTGACTCGGTTGCAGCTCTTGTACCCCGCGCTGAAATTGAAGGCGAAATGGGCGATAGCCATATGGGCTTGCAAGCTCGTTTGATGTCGCAAGCTCTTCGAAAAATTACTGGCGCGTTACATCAATCAAAGACCACTGCAATTTTCATTAATCAACTCCGCGAAAAGATTGGTGTTTTCTTCGGCTCTCCAGAAACTACAACTGGCGGCAAAGCACTTAAGTTCTACGCATCAATTCGGTTAGATATCCGCCGTATCGAAACTCTCAAAGATGGCCAAGATGCAGTTGGTAACCGTACCCGCGTCAAAGTTGTCAAGAACAAGATGGCGCCACCATTTAAGCAAGCAGAGTTCGACATACTTTATGGTCATGGAATTTCTCGCGAAGGCGGGCTACTTGATCAAGGTGCAGAACTTGGCATTGTTAAGAAATCTGGAGCTTGGTACACCTACGAAGGCGACCAACTCGGTCAAGGAAAAGAGAACTCCCGTCAATTCCTTATCGATAATCCAGATTTAGCGAACGATATCGAAAGTAAGATTCGCGCCCACTTTGCGGTAACTGAATTCGATCCTGCGCTAGTTGCAGCGATTGATGAAGCTGCAGCGGACGTTGACTTCTAAAACCGTCGAGAGCGATCCCTACTCTTTAGCCGAAACGATTGCGTTAATCGCACTCGGACCTCGCGCAAAGAGTAGGGGCGAGCTCTTCGCCCATTTGAAAAAACGTGGCATCCCAGAAGATATTGCCAATGCCGTTCTTTTTCGTTTGCAAGAACAAGGGTTAGTAAATGATGAAGAGTTCGCACGTGCTTGGAGCGAATCAAGACAACGCGCGAAGAAATTATCAAAGCGAGTAATTGCCTCCGAATTACAAAGTAAAGGCGTTTCATCTGATGTGATTGAGATCGTAATCGCAGAGATTGATGAGGAGGGCGAATATGAAAATGCCATTGAATTTGCAACGCGAAAATTGCGCTCAGTATCTCGGTTTGAAACTGAAGTTATTTATCGAAGAGTCCATAGCGCGCTAATGCGAAAAGGTTATAGCTCATCTCTGATAAATCGTGTGCTCCGCGAATTAGATATTTCGCCCCGCTAGCGGACCACCAATAAGATTGCGGCTATGTCCGCACCTCGTACCTATGTAATTCAAACTCTGGGCTGCCAGATGAATGTGCATGATTCCGAGCGAATCGCAGGTTCCCTTGATGCAGCTGGTTATCTTCCGGCGAAAGATGGCATCAATCCAGATCTCGTAGTTTTCAATACATGTGCAGTTCGAGAAAATGCCGATAATAAACTTTATGGCCAACTCAGTTTCTTAGCTCCAGATAAAAAAGCTCGTCCCGGAATGCAGATTGCTGTTGGTGGCTGTTTAGCTCAAAAAGATCAAGGAAATATCATTGAAAGAGCGCCATATGTAGATGTGGTTTTTGGAACTCATAATGTTGGTTCACTTCCGATGTTGTTAGAACGTGCACGAATTGAGGAAGAGTCGCAAGTTGAAATTTTGGAAGCGCTTGAACATTTCCCTTCAACGTTGCCAGCTCGCCGCCACTCGGCATTTTCGGCTTGGGTATCAGTCTCGGTTGGTTGCAATAACACTTGCACTTTCTGCATCGTTCCAGCGCTTCGCGGTCGAGAGAAAGATCGACCGGCTTTCCAAATCTTGCAGGAAGTAAGAACTTTGGTTGAGCAAGGCGTTACTGAAATCACGCTATTGGGCCAGAACGTTAATGCTTATGGTGTTGATTTCAATGACTCTGCTGCATTTGCAAAGTTACTAAGGGAGTGCGGCAAAGTAGATGGTTTAGAGCGAGTTAGATTCATGTCGCCGCACCCACGAGATTTCACTGATGATGTAATTGCAGCGATGGCCGAAACTGAAAATGTGATGCCACATCTGCATATGCCATTGCAATCTGGCTCTAATTCAATTCTGCAAGCGATGCGTCGGTCATACCGAACCGATCGATATCTGGGGATAATTGAAAAAGTTAGAAGTGCAATGCCAGAGGCAACAATTACTACCGACATCATCGTTGGATTTCCCGGAGAGAACGAAGCGGATTTTCAAGCAACCCTAGATATCTGTACGCAGGCTAGGTTCTTAGCTGCCTACACTTTCCAGTATTCGAAACGACCTGGCACTCCTGCAGCCACAATGGATGGTCAAGTTCCGGAATCAGTTGTTGCCGAGCGTTACACCAGATTGCATGAATTCCAGAGCGCAATTTCACTTTCAGTAAATCAAGAATTAGTTGGTAAAAACGCCGAAGTCTTAGTCTCAGAATATGAAGGTCGTCGCGATGGTGGTAAAGATCGAATGAGCGGAAGGTCTAGAGATTTCCGCTTGGTGCATTTCGATATTGACCCAAGTAATTCACCTCGGCCAGGTGATCTAGTAACTGTTGAGATTGGAGAAGCTAAAGCTTTCTTCGTTACTGCAACAGGGCTACCAAAAGCAGTCAAACGCTCACGTGGTGGCGACGCATATGAGGCACGTGTTGCGGAGGCCAAGAGCACAGGAGTGATGCTAGGAATTCCCACTTTGCCAAAGTACAACTTCTAAGATGAAACTCTTTGTAATTTGTGGCGCAACTGCTACTGGAAAGAGTGATTTAGCAGTTGCGTTAGCTAAGGAAATAAAAGGCGAGATTGTTAATGCAGATTCAATGCAGCTTTATAAAGGGATGGATATTGGAACTGCAAAACTTTCACTCGAAGAGCGGCACGGTATTCCGCACCATATGCTCGATATTTTGACAGTTAACCAAGATGCGACCGTTGCGCAATATCAAGAGTTAGCGAGAGCAAAGATAGATTCACTTATCGCTGCCGAGATCCCAGTAATTGTGGTCGGCGGAACTGGTCTATATATAAAAGCGATTTTAGATGATTTAAATTTTCCAGATACAGATCCAATAGTTCGCGAGAAAATAGCGCTAGAGGCGCTGACTCTGGGCGGGGATGTAATGCATGCTCGATTAAGTGAATTAGATCCGGCGGCAGGGTTTGCGATTCCAAAAGAGAATGTACGAAGAGTTGTGCGCGCACTAGAAGTAATTGAAATTACTGGAAAGCCATACACCGCTAATTTGCCACGCGAAGGCAGCACAAAATACCCATTTGCAAAGCAATTTGGGCTTGCCCTTGATCGCGCAAAATTGCTAGAGCGGATTGATGCCCGGGTTGATCGAATGTGGGAACTTGGACTAGTCGCTGAAGTGCGCGATTTAATTAAGGAAGGCTTATTAGATGGGCGTACTGCGCAAGCTGCGCTTGGCTATGCCCAAATTATTAAATTTGCAGAAGGTGAAATGGATGAAGCTGAAGCAATGGAAGAGACTAAACGAACCACTCGGCAATATGCCCGGCGGCAAGAGACCTGGTTCTCTCGCGATGAGCGCATCCAATGGATAAATCCAGCACCAATCACTAGCCTGCTAGAAACAGTGCTTTCATCTACGATTGGCAAAGATGAGTAACTCACTTACCGGAACCTACGGACATGGCACCGAAAATGATTTCGTATTGGTCTTTGATCCAAACGATGAAAATAATATTTCTTCAAAACAAGCCGCGGCAATTTGCAATCGCGAAACTGGGATCGGCGCAGATGGTTTGATCCGAATTATTAAGCGCGCTGATAAATGGTTTATGGATTATCGAAATGCTGATGGCTCAATTGCTGAAATGTGCGGTAATGGAATTCGGGTTATGGCTCGATATTTAGTTGATCGCGGCCACCAACCCTCCGGAATTTTTTCAATCAACACTAGAGATGGCGCAAAATACTTAGCCTGTCCGGATACTGGAGATATCTCAGTAAACCTTGGAAAAGTTGCGCAAGAAGCGGGCGAGATCACTGCAGCAAACAATGGAAAAGTGTGGAACGGTTTAAATATTAGCGTTGGCAACCCACATGGAGTCGTTTTCGTCGATGATATTTCCGAAGTAGGGGATTTAACTCATCCACCTGTAGTCCGCCCAAAAGAAACTTACCCAGAAGGTGTAAATGTTGAGTTCGTGCAATTTCTGGAAAACGGCGAACTTGCAATGCGAGTTCATGAGCGAGGCAGCGGCGAAACTCGTTCTTGTGGAACAGGCACATGCGCAGTCGCTCTTGCGGCAACCATCAAAAAAGGTATGAATTTGCCCGCTAAATGGGTCATAAACGCACCAGGTGGCCGATTAGTTGTTGAGTTAGATGGCCATTCAAATGCCACGCTAAGCGGCCCTGCAGTAATTCTTGAAGATCATTTGTTGGAGCCTTTTCTTGGCTAAAGATTTTAACGAAGAAGAGTTCGAAGCGATGTTGGCTGAGAATGCACGAGTTACTGCCGAATTTGATGAAGCCGAATTTAAACCAGATCAATTTGATTCAACTCAACAAGACTTAAGCGATCGAGCTGCACTTCGCCGGGTTGCTGGGCTATCTACTGAACTTACCGATATCTCTGAAGCCGAATATCGCCAACTTCGTTTAGAGCGCGTGATTTTAGTTGGAGTTTGGACTGATGGGACAATTATTGACGCCGAGAATTCAATGGCTGAATTAAAAGCATTAGCTGAAACTGCAGGGTCCACGGTATTAGAAGCGTTAATTCAACGGCGCGATAAACCAGATTCGGCAACTTTTATCGGCTCGGGAAAAGTTCAAGAATTAAAAGCTGTAGTTAATTCTTCTGGAGCAGATACCGTAATTTGTGATGGCGAATTAAGTCCATCCCAGCTTCGAAATCTCGAAGATAAAGTCAAAGTAAAAGTTGTAGATCGAACTGCGTTAATTCTCGATATTTTCGCACAACACGCAAAGAGTAAAGAGGGTAAAGCGCAAGTAGAGCTAGCCCAGATGAGTTATTTACTTCCTCGCCTTCGCGGTTGGGGTGATTCACTTTCGCGCCAAGCAGGTGGAATCGGTGGCCGTGGTCCAGGTGAAACTAAAATCGAAGTAGACCGACGTCGAATCCGAGACAAAATGGCAAAGTTAAATCGCGAAATTGGCGAGATGAAAGTTTCGCGTGACACCAAACGGCAAGAACGCCGCCGAAATTCAATTCCCTCCGTTGCAATTGCTGGATATACAAATGCTGGTAAATCTTCGTTACTAAATCGATTAACAAATGCTGGGGTATTAGTCCAGAACGCACTATTTGCCACGTTAGATCCCACCGTACGTAAAACCCAAACAGATGAAGGTCGGATTTATACGCTCAGCGATACTGTTGGTTTTGTTAAACATTTGCCTCATCAATTAATTGATGCATTTAAATCAACTCTTGAAGAAGTTTCTGGCGCAGATTTAATAGTACATATTGTTGATGGCTCACACGCTGATCCAAAAGGACAGATAAAAGCGGTTCGAGAAGTTATCCGTGAAATTGGTGGCGATAAAATTGCCGAGATAATCGCGATAAATAAGGCTGATATCGCTGATTCTGAAGTGATGATGGAGTTACTTCGCGAAGAACCAGATGCATATGCGATATCGGTGCATACCGGTTTTGGAATAGATACTTTATTAAGAGCAATTGAAACATCGCTGCCAAGACCTAAGGAAGAGCTCCGAGTTTTGCTGCCTTATGAACGCGGTGATTTAGTTAGCCAAATTCATGAACATGGCGAAATTATTAGCGAGGAGTACTTGCCAGAAGGCACGGCGCTCCACGCGAGAGTTGATGGCGCGCTCGCTCACGTTCTTGTTAAATATAGATCCTAGAAAGAAATTAACGAAGCGAGCGCAGTACCGCTGTAACTTTTCCAAGGATTTCGGCGTTATCTCCAAGGATAGGCGAGTAGTTATCGTTTGCTGGAAGTAACCAAACGTGGCCATCTTTCTTCGAGAAAGTTTTCACAGTTGCTTCGCCATCGATCATCGCTGCAACGATCTCACCCTTTTCGCATGATTTTTGCGAACGGATAACTACGAAATCGCCATCGCAGATCGCGACATCGATCATGGAGTCGCCAACAACCTTCAACATAAAGAGATCACCTTCGCCAACTATCGAAGCCGGTAGTGGGAAAAGTTCTTCAACTTGTTGCTCGGCAGTGATTGGACCACCGGCAGCGATTCGGCCAACCAGCGGAACATTATGAGTTCGTTCTGGCGTAATTGAATTATGAGAACTTTCACCTGGCAATAAAACTTCAAGTGCTCGACCCCGAGAAGGATCGCGTCGGATAAACCCTTTTTCTTCCAAAGCTTCAAGTTGGTATTTCACACTTGAAGGGGAGGCTAGACCGGCAGCTTCACCGATTTCCCGCATTGATGGCGGATAACCGTTGGCCTCCATAGCTCGCTTGATGGCATAGAGAATCTTCGCCTGGCGCGGGGTTAGTCCATGCTCGTCGGTTGGCCCATCTGGAAGTTCGGCAACCTTGCTCTTGCTGGGCTTTCCGCTGCTTGCTTTAATCAATTTGCTCATAGTCATAGGTTAGAACAAAATTGCTAAATAATCAAACAAATGTTCTAAATTGACTTGTGAGTGTCGGTGCTGGGGTGTATCTTTTCTATTAGAACAGGCGTTCGAACACTATCCCCGGTGATCGACCAAGGCCAGTTAGATATAAAGCAGGAGAATAAAATGTCAACTATCACTTTTGATAACTCGTTAAAAAACCCCTATAAATCAAGCGTTTCTTTAACTAGGCGAGGTCGCTTTCTCGCAAGAGCTGCAGTAATCTCATCGAGTTTAGTTTTAATCGTGGCTGGCTATTCCGCATTTGCGCAATCAGATATCTCAACTTCTTCCAAAACTACGTATCAAGAGATTGTGGTCGCGCCAGGACAAACGCTCTGGTCTATCGCTGGCACGATCAGCGACGGCGATCTATTAGCGGCGGTGGATCTCATTACTGAGCTCAATAGCCTCAAATCTCCTGAGTTGAAGGCTGGGCAGCGGATCTATATCCCGATCAAGTAGCGCTCGCTTCCTTTTCGACACGCCAGAAAAGTTCTATGGTCAAGGTGCGCAAGAACTCTCAACTATCCCTTTATTGTTACCACTAGATGTTGGGGTAAAGATGCTATATACTTCCATTAGTGGGGGTTTGAGGGATAGCACTAATACACCCAAGATCACTAGAAAATCTGGATTGAAAGGATGACACGCCGATATGAATTGCCCGTTCTGCCGACATGACGATTCTCGAGTAGTTGACTCGCGTCCGGCTGAAGAAGGCACTGCAATTCGTCGTCGTCGTGAGTGCACCCAATGTGGTTCACGCTTTTCAACCCAAGAGACCTCGGTGTTGGCCATTATTAAACGTAGTGGTGCAACTGAACCTTTTAGTCGCGACAAGGTCATCAATGGCGTCCGCAAGGCTTGCCAGGGGCGTCCAGTTAACGATGATGATCTAGCTCTGTTGGCGCAACGAGTTGAAGAGACTCTCCGCGCTACCGGACAGGCCGAAATTGAAGCTCAAGAAGTGGGCATGGCTATTCTTGCGCCACTCCGAGAGCTCGACGAGGTTGCTTACTTACGTTACGCCTCGGTGTACCGTAACTTCTCCTCTCTTGATGATTTCGAAGGCGAGATCGCACTTCTCCGCGCTATGCCTTCGCAACTTTCAGAAAAGATTTCCTCCCCGCAACTTAAGTGAAGTTTTCACGCATCGAAAAGTAGATATAAAGACGTTTTAAAGGAAGCAGCAAAAATCAATTTAGATTTATCAAGAAGAGAAACTGGAGAAATGAAAATGTCGGATACGGTCGTAAACCGCGTAGGCTCAAAAGCAAAAGCAGGTAAAGGTTTAACTATTGAGCGGGTTTACACCACTCCTGGCCTTCATCCATATGACACGGTCACATGGGAACGTCGCGATGTGGTTCAAACAAATTGGCGGACCGGAGAAGTTGTTTTCGAACAACACGGTGTTGAGTTTCCAGATTCATGGTCAGTAAACGCATCGACCATTGTTACAACAAAATATTTCCGCGGAGCTGTCGGATATGAAAATCGCGAATGGTCACTAAAGCAAGTGATCGACCGCGTAGTACTTTCATATACAAAGTCTGGTAAAGAAAATGGATATTTCGCAACTGATGTAGATGCTGAAATTTTCGAACATGAATTAACGCATATGTTGATGAACCAAATTTTCTCCTTTAACTCTCCAGTCTGGTTCAACGTCGGAACTAATGCACCACAACAAGTTTCTGCGTGTTTCATTCTCTCGGTTGATGACACCATGGAATCAATCCTCAATTGGTACCGCGAAGAGGGCATGATTTTCAAAGGTGGATCCGGCGCAGGGCTAAACCTCTCCCGAATTCGCTCATCAAAAGAACTTCTAAAATCAGGCGGAACTGCATCTGGGCCAGTCTCTTTCATGCGTGGCGCTGATGCTTCTGCTGGAACAATCAAGAGCGGTGGCGCAACTCGTCGCGCGGCGAAGATGGTTGTTCTAGATGTTGATCATCCAGATATCGAAGAATTTATTGAAACCAAAGTTAATGAAGAAGATAAAATTCGCGCACTCCGCGACGCCGGATTTGATATGGACCTTGGTGGCAAAGACATCATCTCGGTGCAATACCAAAACGCAAATAACTCGGTCCGCGTTTCAGATTCATTCATGCGTTCCTACGAAAGTGGCGATCAATTTGGTTTAGTTGCCCGTGCCTCTGGCGAAGTTATTGAGAAGGTTGATTCCAAAGATCTCTTCCGCAAAATGGCGCAGGCTGCATGGGCTTGCGCAGATCCAGGAATCCAATATGACGACACCATCAACGATTGGCACACCAATCCTGAAACTGGTCGCATCAATGCATCAAACCCATGTTCTGAATACATGTCACTTGATAACTCTTCTTGCAACCTTGCTTCGTTAAATTTAATGAAGTTCCTTAAAGTTGATGGTTCTTTCGATGCTAAGACTTTTGTTAAAGCAACCGAAATTATTATTACATCGATGGATATCTCAATCTGTTTCGCAGATTTTCCAACCGAGGCAATTGGCGTAACAACTCGCGCATATCGTCAACTTGGAATTGGATTCGCAAATATCGGAGCGCTACTTATGGCCTCTGGTCTTGCATACGATTCTGAAGGCGGCCGTGCCCTTGCTGGTGCGATTACTTCACTTATGACTGGTACTTCATACCGACGATCAGCAGAACTTGCCGGAATCGTTGGACCTTATGAAGGTTATGCTCGAAATGCAGCGCCACACACTCGGGTTATGCGAAAGCACCAAGCAGCTTCTACTGCAGCTAAATCTGCAACAACGCTAGATCGCGATGTATGGACAGAAGCTAATAAAGAGTGGGAAAAGTGCGTAACTATTGGCGAAAAGAATGGCTGGCGCAATGCGCAAGCTTCGGTTCTAGCGCCAACCGGAACTATCGGCTTAATGATGGATTGCGATACCACTGGTATCGAACCTGATTTCTCGCTAGTTAAGTTTAAGAAGTTAGTAGGCGGCGGCTCGATGCAGATCGTGAACCAAACCGTGCCAGCTGCGCTTCGCAAACTTGGTTACACCGAAGAGACTGTTGAAGCCATCGTGGAGTACATCGGAGCAAATGGCCATGTAATCGATGCACCAGGACTTAAGACAGAACATTATGACGTCTTTGATTGCGCCTTAGGTGCCCGCTCAATCGCTCCTATGGGCCACGTACGAATGATGGCTGCTTGCCAACCATTCCTATCTGGTGCGATTTCAAAAACCGTTAACTTGCCAGCAGATGCAACTGTTGCCGATGTTGAAGAGGTTTACTACGAAGGTTGGAAACTCGGATTAAAAGCGCTCGCTGTATATCGCGACAATTGCAAAGTCGGACAACCGCTCTCTGATGGCAAAGCAGCAAAGAGTGACGATTCAGTTAGTGCAGCTCCAGCCCCAGCAACTCGTAAACGACTTCCTAAGTCACGACCATCTCGCACTACTTCATTCTCAGTAGCTGGCGCAGAAGGTTATATGACAGCTGGAACTTACGAAGATGGAAAACTCGGCGAAGTTTTCTTAAAACTCGGCAAGCAAGGTTCAACTCTTGCTGGCGTAATGGATGCATTCTCAATCGCAGTATCGATCGGTCTCCAATATGGCGTACCGCTAGATACATATGTGCAGAAATTCACCAACCTACGCTTTGAACCAGCTGGCATGACCGATGATCCAGATATTCGCATGGCACAATCAATGATGGATTACATCTTCCGTCGGTTAGCTTTGGATTACTTACCTTTTGATGATCGCTCATCACTCGGTCTTTACACTGCAGCTGAACGCACAAACGCTCTTGATACCGGCGAATACACCGCAATTGAAGTTGCAGCACCAATTGCAGCGGCTCCAGTTGCACCAAAGCCTGCAATTGTAAAAACTGAGGTAAAGATTGAAGCAGCGCCATCACATATCGGTTCTTCGACTGAATTGATGGAGAAGTTATCGGGAGTTAAAACCGATGCGCCACTATGTATGACTTGCGGCGTAAAGATGCGGATGTCAGGTGCTTGCTATGTCTGTGAAGGTTGCGGCGCTACATCTGGTTGCAGTTAATCCACAAGTAATTAAAAGACGAGCCTCAACTAATGGGGCTCGTTTTTTCATTTAATTTCAACAGTAAGGTTTCCACATGGCATCTTCACAACTCGGCGCAAAAGTTAGAAGCGCGCTCGACGTTGCAGTTGAAGCAATTGGAGGCTCACCTCGTGCCGGTCAAATTGAGATGGCGGAAGCAGTAGCAAACGCGCTAAATGATCGCCACCATCTTTTAGTCCAAGCCGGCACCGGCACTGGTAAATCTCTGGCGTATTTAATTCCAGCGTTAGTTCATGGCAAGAAAGTTTTAGTAGCAACCGCCACGCTTGCCTTACAACGTCAATTAATCGAACGTGATCTGCCGAAGATTAAGGAAGCTCTGGAGAAAGAGCTCGGCCGCGATTTATCTTTTGCAATCTACAAAGGCGTTGGAAACTATCTCTGCTTGCAGAAAATGAATAGTGAACTCCCAGATCCTGATGGCGAAGTGCTTTTGGAAATCGGTGTGCTCGGTAAAGATGCAAAACGGCTTCGTGCTTGGGCCGAATCTCCTGGAGCATCGGGCGATCGCGACGATGCCCCAGATGTAGATCGCCGAGTTTGGTTAGCCAATTCGGTTTCAGGTCGTGAATGCGTTGGTGCAGATGATTGCCAATTCGGTACAAAATGTTTTGCAGTAAACGCAAAAGCGAAAGCCCAAACCGCCGATATTGTCGTTACAAACCACACTCTGCTCGCAATTGAAATCGTTGACTCGCATCCGATTTTGCCGGACCGCGATGCGATTGTGCTCGATGAAGCCCATGAATTTATGGATCGCACGACTCAAGCAGTCACCGAAGAACTTACCTCTGGCAGAGTTATTCGCGCTGCTCAAATGGCAAAACGACATATGCCCGGTAAAACTTCAGATGCATTTTCAAAAGCTGCGGATGGCCTTGCGGCAGCTATTGCAGATTACGCCGATGATTATCGGAACAACCGCGATGAACAACGCCGCCTTGATGAATTGCCATCTCAATTAGAAGCACCTGTAAGAAAAATAAAGGAGGCGGCCGAAGCTCTTGGTGCCGCGATAAATGCAGATGCAGAAATTATCGACCCTGACTCAATTGCTGAAAGAGCTCGGGTTAAAGGCGCCGTTAA
Organism: uncultured Actinomycetes bacterium; assembly: GCA_903878415.1. Classification (GTDB taxonomy): domain Bacteria; phylum Actinomycetota; class Actinomycetes; order Nanopelagicales; family Nanopelagicaceae; genus UBA7398. The sequence continues at coordinate 4,876 of CAIRHO010000054.1, read as the reverse complement.
TGAAGTAAAACAAACAGCGACCAAAATGTTAAAAATTGGACATGGATATGTAATGTGGTTTGAACCGAATTTCTCCACTCTCTACTTAGCTCCACTTGATGTTTCAGCAGAACTTCGAAAAAATCTCTTTTCGAAAACTCCAGTTATTGCAACTAGCGCTACGCTCACAGTTGGAAAAGGTTTTGATGCAATTGCGCGAAATCTTGGAATCCAAGCAGGAGAGAACGAAGATTCCGATAGCAATTGGGATATCGATCCATCAAATGTCACGATGTTAGATGTTGGATCACCATTTGATTTTGCCAATCAAGGAATGCTTTATTTACCAAAACATTTACCAGAGCCAGGTCGCGATGGCCCAAGTAAAGAAGCGCTAACCGAACTTGGTGAATTAATCGATGCTGCCGGTGGCCGGACGCTCGCGCTTTTTTCATCTTGGCGCGGTGTTGAAGCTGCCGATGAACACCTGCGAAAAGTGTTGGCAGAGTTACCGATTTCAATCATCACGCAACGACGTGGCGATACCGTTGGTTCACTTGTAGAACGTTTTGAAAAAGACCCAACTTCTATCTTGTTAGGCACGATGAGCCTTTGGCAAGGCGTTGATGTGCCAGGCCCTTCATGCACCCTGGTTGCAATAGACCGAATTCCTTTTCCGCGCCCAGATGATCCTGTGATGTCTGCCCGAGCTGCTGAAATTGATGCAGCAGGTGGCTCTGGATTTATGCAAGTTTCATTGCCCCGCGCCGCGCTTTTATTAGCTCAAGGAACCGGTCGTTTAATTCGTTCGCTAGATGATCGTGGCGTAGTTGCAATTTTAGATTCAAGAATTGTGACCAAAAGATACGGCTCGATTCTTTTGAATTCCATGCCACCGCTCTGGCGTACCGGTGATGGCGCAATTGTTAGAGAATCGCTTGCAAAGTTGCACGAGCAATATAGCTAATGCAAATTTAGCGAAGTAATTAACTTAGAAATCTCGGGCCAAGATTTAGCAAAACTTGGATGTAAATTGTGAGCGGTCACTTCGGAAATCAAAATCCAGCGGACTTCCATGGATTCATCATTCATTTCATATGCCTGCAATTCACCATCTGCTGTTGCAATTACAGTGTGATAACTCCAATCACCATGGTCATCAACAAAAGTTTCAATTGGCGTAATCAGATGACCAGCAATTCCAATCTCTTCGTTCGCCTCTCGTAGCGCTGCATCCAAAATACTTTCATGTGAATCTCGAGCGCCACCAGGAATTCCCCAAGTATCTCCGTTATGAACCCAAGGAGCTCGATGTTGTAACAAGATTCGACTATCTCTTATAAGAAGTAAACCAGCGGCACCATTTAGACCCCAATGTTTTGAACCACAATTACATTTCACCCAACCATCACCATCGCGCGAACCCATAGCCCCAAGTTTTACACAATTTAGAAAAGTTGGCAGAAGGCGAAGCAGTTCCAAGTCTTATCATCCAGAAACTATGGTGAATTTGAGATTGCGGTCACTAATCTCGTTATTGCTTGCCGCCACTTCTATTACAAGCTGCAATCGATATGAAGGGGTAATCAACGTTGGTGGTGTAACTAAGGCTGAAATTGTCGGCGGTATTCCATCACAAATCCCAGTCGCCGCTCTTGATGAAATTATTGCTTACTTTGAATCTCTTAATTTAGCCCTCGATAGCGGCGATATATCTTCATTTAAATCTGGTCGATTTGATAGTTGTGGTTGCCTTGTAATCGCGGAGAACATTTCCAGTCTATGGGAAAAATCCAATTTAATTGGCGGCGATTATTTAGTTAGAGAGATCGCACCACTAAGAATTGGAGCCACAGCACTTCAAATAAAAGTGTTAGTACTCCGAACCGAGGTATTGAAAATAGATAGAAGTACCGGATCCGTTGAAAGTTGGCCGGAGAAAGAGATTGCGACCAACTTCTCCTTAGATAAAAAGGGTGGCAGATGGTTAATGACTGGAAGCAGTGCAGGATGAAACGTTTACTCACTTTGATTTTATTATTTAATTTATTTACAGCTAGCGCTTCTGCAACTTGCACCGGCGAAATTTGTATAGATGTTGTGGCCGATCCATCCACTCATCAAATAGTTATTACCGCCTCTAAAAAGGGCAGTACTGGTAATGTAATATCTGGCACAAGCGTTGCTCCAAGACCGAAGCGAGTTATCGTCAAGAAAACTTGGGTTCCTTGGTTACCAAAACCAGTGGTTGTTCCGAAGAGTCCAAGCCCTAAACGAACTTATGTAAGAAAACCAAAATCTAAAACTGTAAGTAGCGCTGACTTGAGTGATCGAATAACAAAACTATTGCCAATTGGATCAATTAGGCGACAACCCGGTAATCCTGTATTAGTTCAAGTTCCAGTAAATTTTTGGACAACGGCTCCAACGACTTTTAGAACTATCGTGATGGTTCTAGATATCCCAGTCACTGTGGAATTACATCCGCTCTTTACCTGGAGTTATGGCGATGGCGATATTTTCATTACGCCCTTAACCGGGGAGCCATACCCATTAACCCTAATCACTCACACTTATCATCGAGCTGGGAATTACCAAGCTCAGTTGCTAATCACATGGTCTGGCACTTGGACGGTTGGCGGAGTTATTGCACCTATATCCGGGGGGTTAATAAAGCAGAACATCTCGGAAGGGATTGAAGTTATTCCCGCTCCAACTAGATTCACTGATTAGGCGATATTAACCGATATTAGTTTTACACATTTTTAAGTTTTTAAAATCTATTAAGGCAGTAAAAAAGTCATTATTTGCCAATGACAACTTTAACTTCGCCTCATGATTTATTAACGGCAGTTCCCTTTCTCGTGGGTTATCAACCCGAGGATTCATTGGTATTAATCGGTCTCAAAGATGATCTCGTCGGGATGGCGATGCGTATTGATTTTCCAGAAGATTTCGATTGCGACCAGATAGATAACTTGGTCTCTCACTTAGAAAAAGATTGCGCAGAAAGCGCGCTTTTAGTTGCTTATTTACCGAAGCACATCTCTGAGTGTGAATCACTTATTGAAACTATAAAAGATGCGCTTCTATTAAGAAATATAAATTTACGGGAAGCGATTGTCGTTAGGGAAGGTAGATGGCGATCTTCGATTTGCACAGATAGCGAGTGTTGCCCATTAGAGGGGAGCCCACTTCCTATTCTGAGTGATTCTAAAATTGCGGCTGAACAAGTTGCTCTGGGAAACCCGTTGCCGTTTCAGGATATAAATGAATTAGTGGAATCCATTTCCCAAATTAGCGCTGATCCAGATTTATTAGAGGTAATCAATTCCGTTCCCACAATTGATTACGACGATGATCCAAGACTGCTTCAGCGTGAGGGCGCTGAGGCGGTTATGGATCTGGTCAATGAATTTGAAACCGGTGGAATCTCACAGGATAAAGAATTGATAGCTTTGGTCTTAGTTCGGTTACATGATTTACAGGTTCGAGACTTTGCACTTGGTTCAATATGTAATGAAAATATTGATCTATATTGGAATTTATGGCGTTGGTTACTCCGAATTGCGCCAACTGGTTATATAGCGCCAATAGCGACGCTCTTTGCCGCAACTTCATATGAGAAAGGCGAAGGAGCGCTGGCGCAACGAGCTTTAGATCGAGCAGTTAGCGATGATGTTGATTACCCACTTGCCAAGCTATTGCGACAGGTTTTTAACGCTGGCTGGCCGCCTGAGACTTTTGCCACTATGCGCGCTGATCTTCACCCCAAGATCTGTGACGCTCTTTTTTCGGAGTAACATCGCTCATCGTGCGAACAAGCGGTTCGCTACGAGGAGGCAGTACCGTGATTGTTGGCGTACCCAAGGAAATCAAAAACAATGAATTTCGCGTTGCAATAACTCCAGCTGGAGTTCGTGAATTTATTAAATCTGGGCACACGGTATTAATTGAAACTAACGCAGGCGTTGGTTCAGCGCTCTCTGATGATGCATACAAAGTAGTCGGCGCTGAAATAGTTGCGACTTCTGATGAAATTTGGAAGCGATCAGAATTAGTATTAAAAGTTAAAGAACCGATCGCAGCTGAATATCCAAAAATGCGCGCGGGCCAAGTTCTATTTACCTATTTACATCTTGCAGCATCTAAAGAATGTACCGATGCGCTGATTAAGAGCGGCATCACTGGAATTGCTTATGAAACAGTAGAAGTTGATGGCGCACTTCCGTTGCTTGCTCCAATGAGTGAAGTTGCTGGCCGGATGTCGGTGCAGGTTGGCGCAGCAGCGCTACAAAAGAGCAATGGTGGCCGCGGAGTTTTGCTTGGTGGCGTACCTGGTGTTCGCCCTGGAAAAGTTGTTGTACTCGGCGGTGGCGTTTCCGGAATAGCGGCAGCATCAATTGCCCACGGTATGCGCGCCGATGTAACTGTCTTAGATGTAAACCAGAAAAAATTAGGGGAGATTGATCATCTCTTTAGTGGAACGGTTACAACTTTGGCTTCAAATACTCATGAAATTGAAGAACAAGTTATGGAAGCTGATTTGATAATCGGTGCAGTATTAGTTGCTGGCGCAAAAGCGCCTAAGTTAGTTTCGAACGAATTAGTTTCAAAGATGAGGCCAGGTAGCGTTTTGGTTGATATCGCAATTGACCAAGGTGGTTGCTTTGCAGATTCACATGTCACAACCCATGCCGAACCAACTTTCCAGGTTCACAATTCGATTTTCTATTGTGTCGGAAATATGCCTGGCGCAGTTCCAGCTACTTCAACCTATGCGCTATCTAACGTGACGCTTCGATACGCCTTGGCGTTAGCAAACCTCGGATGGCGCGAAGCTATGGCCAAGGATCGCTCGCTTGCGCTCGGATTGAACGTCCACGAAGGCAAGGTT
>CAIRHO010000053.1 GCA_903878415.1 uncultured Actinomycetes bacterium | reverse complement strand
TCGGGTGGATTATCACCAAGTTTTGCTAAAGCCTTTAAATCGCCAGCAGCCACAATCTGGCCGGCACCATTATCGTTGGCAGCTGTTAAGCCAAGGGCTGATATCGCAGAGAGCACTGCTGCGCGCTCGCCACCTAAAATTGCAGACATTCCAGTTGGCGTTAGCGCCGAAGCTTTAGCCATCTCTTTTCCGCGCTCGCGAACTATGACCATTGCGCTCTCGGCGGTAATTGCTCGAGCCCCAGCAGCGGCGGTTAATTCACCGACGGAATGTCCAGCTGTAACTCCGACCTTATTAAAAGCATCCGATGGATGTGGGAAGAGTGAAAGCGCACCAACTAATCCAGCTGCAACAATTAGCGGTTGCGCATTAGCGGTATCTTTAATTTCATCAGCATCTGCGGTAGTTCCTAACCGGATTAAATCAACTTCAGCTACCGCTGACCACCAAGATAAGAGGTCACGAACTCGAGCGCTCTCTACCCAAGGGTTGAGAAAGCCCGGCGTTTGCGCTCCTTGACCAGGAGCCACGATTGCTAGCACAGGCGTGAGTTTAGAGTAACGAACCGCTTACTTACGAGTATCTGCCGCCAGCTACGTGCGTGAGGTTAAAGATTTCATGCTTGTTAGTAGGCTCCCAATCAACTCTATTGAAATTAAAAAAGCTATAGCTGGTAATAAATCGAAACTTCTCTTAATAAACCAAGGCAAACCATTTCTTAGCATCCAAATTCTTTTCTCAGAAAGAGTCATTTGGATCGGTTGGTCAAATTCGATATTTCTAAATTTCCAACCACTTGAAATAAGTAAATCTCTAAAACTTAAAGCCAAGATTTGGTGTCCTTTAGTTCCAGGATGCATTCGATCAATATGCCATAGCGACTTACTATAAATATCAGGCAAACTTCTAGTTTTTAATAGCACAATATTAAACTCTTCATCTAATCGGTATATTACCTCGTTCAACGCATTCACTCTCTTGGTGAGAATATTCTCAAGAACTTTTGGTAATTTTAATAGTTTTGTTGGGTCGTGCAGCTCGAGCATCAAAATTTCGCTATCGATTTTTTGAAGTTCAATAATTGTAGATTTTAGATTTGCATAAATCTTGTTGGGATTAAAATCATTTCGTAAAATGTCATTTCCGCCAACAATGAGTCCACAAATATTTGGTTTAAACTCTTTAATTTTTGGAAATTGGATATCTCGGACTTCCAATGATTTTGCACCCGGTCGTGACACGTTTAAGTATTGAATTTGTCCAGCAAAAGCGCTGGAGAGGTAATGCGCCCACCCACGTGGGTTTCCATTGCTATCGTAATCACCAATTCCGAATGCTGCACTATCGCCCAAAACAGCAAAACGATGCATATCTTGAGCTGAGCTCTTCATGCTATTGATCGCTCAATTACTTCGAAAACTTCTAGATTTGAGCCGGATTGCAATTCCAGAATTTTTTTTACTGTACTTTCCCAGGAGAATTTCTCAGCTTGGCTTCTAGCGAAACTACGCATCTCTTCATGAGATAAAACTTTAAGGATCGCATCCGCAAAATCAATTGCGTTATTTCTCGCAACAAATCCTGCAGGCTCTGCACCATTAGCATTAAGAACTTCACCTACCGCACTGGTATTTGACGCTACAACCGGTGTACCCGCAGAGATTGATTCCAAAGCAGCTAAGCAAAAAGTTTCAATTGGTCCCGGTGCGAGCGTTACATCTGCAGAGGCCAGGATCTCAGCTACCATTTCCGGATTTGCAATAAAGCCGAGAAAATCTACCGGATAGCCTTCGGCTAAAGTTTTCAATTTCTTCCATTGCGGACCCATTCCTATGAAAACTAGTCGCACATCAATGTCGCGCAAAACCAATTCTTTTAGCGCAGCTAACGATAATTCAGGGTTCTTTTCCGGAGAAAGTCGACCACAATGAACAATTAAGTACTTTGAATTCTTTGCATATTTATTATGGATCTCAGCACTTCGCTTAACCGGATGAAAATTTTCTAGGTCTACTCCAAGTGCAATTTTTGCTAGATTCTTAGTATCCAACTTTATGAATTCCGTTGCTGCGAAATCTGTCGTGGCAACAACATTATCAAAACTGGAAGCCAACCTAGTATTGTGCCAATTAACGAGTTGGGACCTAAATGGAAGTCTTGGGATTAAAGCTGCACTTAGCCCTTCTAAAGTTTCATGACTAAAAACAAGTGATGGAATTTTCCGATTCTTCGCCCACTTGCCGATGCTAAGCAAAGTGAATCTATCTGAGATTTCAATTCTGTCAGGTTTAAGAAGTGTTAAATATTTTTTTATCTGCTTATTACTTTTAATAATTCGATATCCGCCAGAAAATGGTAAAGGTAAACTCGGTACCGTAATCTTTAAGCCAAAAGGTGTAACTTCGCTAAAGAGTGAACCTCCAGGGACTATATAGGTAAAGGAATGGCCGCTCTTGTTGTATTCCTTACCTAAATGATGAAGCGTAGTTCTAATTCCTCCAGATTTTGGACCGTAAAAGTTCGCAATATGTACGATATTCATGCCGCACCCCTTACGTTCTTAGCGATTAATTGCACATCTTTATAATGAGAAATAAGTTGGTTATTTATCGCGCTCCAACTTCGCCCCAAAACCGAAGTTCTGGCGATGTTGGACATGCTTTGTCGATCAGATTCGTGTAGAAAATGGTCTACTGCATAATTTAAAGTGTTGCCATTTTCAGTATCTATTAGATATCCAGAAACTAAATGAGTAATTAGATCCAACGGCCCACCGGATTCCGGAGCAATTACCGGGATGCCACTTGAAAGCGCTTCTTGCACTGATTGGCAAAACGTTTCATATTTACCAGTATGGATAAATAGATCTAGAGAAGCGTAAATGCTGGAAAGTTCTTGATTCTCTTTAAACCCTAAGAATATGGCGTTATTCAAATATTTAACATATTTTTCTCGCGAAGGACCATCGCCGACTATTACAAGTTGAATATCCTTTCTATTGTTTAGCGCAATTAAATTCTCTAATCCTTTTTCTGGCGCAATTCTTCCGACGTAGCCAACTAAACTTTTATTCTGCCCACCGAGTTGATGTCGGAGCGTTTCGCTTCGGTGCGTTGGATTAAATTTCTCCAAATTAACACCACGCTGCCAAATTTTAACATTGCTTACACCTTCAGCTTCAAGTTGCTTTAAGGACCATGTAGAGGGCACCAAAGTGCGATCGGTTAGTGAATGTATACTTGCGACCCATTTACGGAGAGAGTTGTGCGCAATTGAAAGTTTGTATTGTTTTGCAAAACCTGCAATGTCAGTTTGGTAGATGGAGACGGTCGGGATTCCCATTTTTTTAGCAATCTTATTTACATAGTTGCCTAGAATAATTGGCGACGCTAAATGGATTACATCTGGTGAAAAGCCTTCAAGTAGCGGTTCTATAGTTCGCTCTGGAATGGCTATTGGAATCATCTGATTAATTCTTAAGCTGGGAGTTCTGATAACTTTGAATCCTCGATATTCTCTAATGCCTTTATTATTTTCCGGGGCGATCACAATTGCTTGGTGGTTGTTTTCACGTAGGAAATCCAGGACTCGGAGAACTGAATTTGTGACGCCATTCACGTTTGGCAGAAACGATTCTGTGACTATGGCAACTCTCATGGAAATATGATGATTGCTTTCAGAACTGTAAGCCTGAGGTTTAGGTTAAATGTCGCCTAACTATCAGTGAATCATGGGTATCCACGTCATTAAAGAGGTATACCAGTAAGTAATATTGCGGAATGAAGATTGCCGTATGCGTGAAACAAGTCCCGGATTCGTGGGCAGAAAAAAAATTAGTAGATGGTTTACTAGATCGCGCCGGCGTTGATGCAGTGCTAAATGACCTGGACGAGTACGCAATTGAAGAAGCGCTAAGAGTTGTGGAACCGCTAAATGAAGGCAACGATGCGCCAATCCATACCATCACGCTAATTTCGATGGGGCCAGATCGAGCTACTGAAGCGATCCGCAAAGGTTTATCAATGGGCGCACATGATGCAATCTTAATTTCGGATAGCGCGCTTGTCGGATCTGATGCGCTCGCCACTTCTAAGGTTTTGGCAGAAACTATCAAGAGTGGTGGTTTCGATTTAGTTTTTTGCGGTACCGAATCAACCGATGCACGGATGAGCGTAATTCCAGCGATGTTGGCGCAACGACTTGGGTGGGCGCAATTAACTTTTGCTGGAGCGCTAAAAGTAGATGTAGCTAGTAGCAAAGTGGAGATAGATCGTATGACTGATGCCGGCGTTGAAAGCATGAGCGCTAATTTCCCAGCCGTAATCAGCGTTATCGAAAAGATTAACGAACCACGTTATCCATCCTTCAAAGGAATTATGGCTTCAAAGAAGAAAACAGTAACCACAAAATCCTTAAGTGATGTTGGCGTTTCTGCGGGCGAAGTTGGCTTAGCGACTGCTTGGAGCGTAGTTGATGATGCTGCAGCTCGTCCTCCTCGTGAAAAAGGATTGAAAGTTGAAGACGCTGGAAACGGTGGCGATAAATTAGCCGAATACATTTTAGAAAAGCGGATCGTATGAGCAATGTATTCATTCTGGTTGATCACGCCTCTGGAAAAATTGCGAATACTGCTGGGGAATTATCGGCATTTGGTAAACGTATTGGTGGTGTTACTGCTTTAGTTTTAGCTGAACCAGGCACTGGCGCGGCTATCGCGGAAGAACTGAAAGCGTTCGAAATTGAAAAAATAATAATCGTAGAAAACGTTGCGTTTTCCCAACATGGAATCCCAGCCATCGCAGATGCAGTCGCATCAGTCCTGGCCTCACATTCTCCTAAAGCGTTATTAATTTCAACTTCCGCACGTGGAAAAGAAATCGCAGCACGCGTTGCGGTGCAATCAAATAGCGGTTTAATTACCGATGCCATTGATATCTCTGAAAATCTTATAGCGACGCAATCAATATTTGGCGGTTCATTTACGGTGCACTCGCATGTGAAAACCGGAACCCCGATTATTACAATTAGACCGAGCGCGATTGATTTCACTGCAACGCCATCAAACCCAACTATTGAAAATGTAACCGTTGAAATTAGCGATATCGCAAAACTGGTCTCAATTAATAATATTCAACCAGCCGTAAAAGGTGGTCGACCAGAATTAACTGAAGCGAAAATTGTGGTTTCCGGAGGCCGCGGCACAAATGGAGATTTTTCTAAAGTGGAATCCTTCGCGGATTCACTCGGTGCTGCTGTTGGTGCATCGCGTGCTGCAACTGATGCAGGTTGGTATCCACATACTCACCAAGTCGGTCAGACCGGCAAAACTGTGAGCCCGCAACTTTATGTTGCATGTGGAATTTCAGGAGCGATTCAACATCGCGCTGGGATGCAAACAAGTAAGAACATCATCGCGGTAAATAAAGATCCAGAGGCGCCAATCTTTGATCTTGCAGATTTGGGGATAGTCGGTGATTTATTTGCAGTTCTGCCGCAAGCAGAGGCTGCGATAATCGCCAAAAAGCGCTGATAACCCGCACCATCTAGACTTAGCAAATGCGCGTTTATCTAGACCATGCTGCCACAACCCCAATGGTGGAAAGTGCAATCACCGCGCTTAATGATCAATTACTAAAATTAGGAAATCCATCAAGCCTGCATACCGCTGGGCGTTCTGCAAGAAAAGATTTAGAGGAAGCGCGAGAGAGTATTGCGAAAATTGTGGAGTGTGCACCGAGCGAAATAATTTTTACCGGTTCTGGAACTGAAGCCAACAACTCGGCAATTAAAGGCCTTTACTGGACCCGCTCGGCCGCGGATTCCCGCCGAAAAGTTATTGTAATTTCAGCTTTTGAGCATCATGCGATTTTGGACCCAGTCGAATGGTTAGCCGAAGATGAAGGCGCTGAAATAATCCAGATTCCTATCTCAAGTAGCGGGGTAATTGATTTAGAATATTTCAGGAAAGTTATTAAGGAACGCGAGGGAGAGATTGCCCTGGTTAGCGTAATGCACTCGAATAATGAGGTTGGTTCGTTACAACCGATTTCTGAAATTGTGAAAATTGCTAATGAATTCAAGATTCCAGTGCACTCGGATGCGGTACAGAGTTTTGGAAAAGTGCCGTTTTCGTTCGCAAAATTAGGTTTAACTGCTGCAACTCTGAGTGGCCATAAAATTGGTGGCCCGCTCGGAATCGGAATACTTATATTGAAACGAGGATTGGAAATCACCCCGATTTTGCATGGTGGTGGCCAAGAGCGTGATATCCGCAGTGGAACTTTAAATGCTCCTGCAATCGTGAGTTTTGCGGCCGCAGCCAAAACTGCAGCCGAAACTTTGGAAACGCGAATAGATTATGTTTCTAAGTTGCGCATAAAATTAATTTCTGAAATTGGGAAAGTGATTCCAGATATAACGGTAAACGGCGCGACCGAAAAATCATCACTTCCTGGAATTGTAAATATAACTTTTCCAGGGACAGAGAGCGATGCGCTCTTGCTTTTGTTAGATGCTCAAGGGATCGCTAGTTCAACCGGCTCAGCATGTAGCGCCGGGGTGCCCCAACCCAGCCATGTACTTATGTCGATGGGATTAAGCGCAAAAGAAGCAAAATCTTCGCTTAGGTTTTCGATAAGCGCTACGAACAATGACAGTGACATTGAATATCTTGTATCTGTGATTGGTGAAGTAGTTACCCGTGCCCGAGCGGCGCAGGTGAAAAAATGAAATTAATTGCCGCAATGAGTGGCGGAGTTGATTCCGCAGTAGCTGCAGCTCGAGCAGTAGAAGCTGGACATGATGTTATTGGCGTTCATCTGGCGCTTTCAAAGAATCCACAAAAGTATCGTTCTGGAGCGCGTGGCTGTTGCACTGTAGAAGATTCTCATGACGCCAGAAGAGCGGCCGACGTAATTGGAATTCCATTTTATATCTGGGATATGTCCGATGAATTTCATCAAGGAGTTGTAGAAAATTTCCTCTCGGAATACGCAAGTGGGAAGACGCCAAATCCTTGTTTGCGTTGTAATGAAAAAATTAAATTTGAAGCGGTATTGGATCGGGCGCAAGCGATGGGTTTTGATGGCGTAGTTACTGGTCATTACGCGCAGACAATAGAGAGTGAAAGTGGTCGATTACTTTATCGAGCAATTGATCCGGCCAAAGATCAATCTTATGTTTTAGCTGTTCTTACTGTGAAGCAAATTTCTGGTGCTATTTTCCCATTGGGCGATACTTGTAAAGAAGATGTACGAATTGAAGCCGACCGACGCGGCCTTTCAGTTGCAAACAAACCAGATAGCCACGATATTTGTTTCGTACCTTCCGGTGATAACGCGAGTTGGTTGCGGGATCGACTCGGCAGTGAAGTTGGCCCAATCGTTGATGAAACTGGAAAAAAATTAGGCGAGCATAAAGGCGCTTACACATACACAATCGGCCAACGAAAAGGTTTGGGATTAACAGTTCCCGCTGCAGGGGGAGTTCCGCGTTATGTATTGAAAGTTGAGCCAATTACAAACACAGTTGTTGTCGGCACTCATGAAGCTTTGGCAGTTGAAAAAATTATCGGTGGTACTCCTAATTGGTGTGGTCCAGCGCCAGAAGCGTTAGCCAGCTCACCACTCAATGGATTAGTTCAGGTAAGAGCTCATGGGGCTCCGTTACCGTGCACTTATTATCGAAGTATTACCGAAGGAATTGAAATATTAATAGCTGATTTAGTTGAACCGTTATTTGGGTTAGCTCCGGGACAAGCGATGGTTATTTATGATGGTGATCGGGTAGTCGGCTCAGCTACCATTACTGAGACTAAGTAATATGAGTAAGAATTTGGCAAGGCAAGAGATGGCCGATTTAGTTAACGAGATAAGAGATCATCAATTTCGATATTACGTACTTGATAAGCCAATCATTCCCGATGCTGACTTCGATCAATTGTGGCAGCGCCTTTTAAAACTCGAAAGTTCGAATCCGGAATTTTGTGATCCAAACTCGCCAACACTAGAAGTTGGTGGTGGTTTTGCCACTCATTTTCAACAACGCGACCATATTGAGAAAATGATGAGTTTGGATAATGTATTTGATGAAGATGAATTGAATTCATGGTTTGAAAGAATTGCAAAGGAATCAACCGGAAATTCATGGCTCTGCGAGGTAAAAGTTGATGGTTTAGCAATAAACCTGCTTTATGAAGATGGGAAACTTAGCTATGCGTTAACTCGCGGTAACGGTGCCACCGGTGAGGATGTAACTTTAAATATTAAGACAATTAAGAGCGTGCCCCATCAATTAATTGGCAAAAATATTCCCAAATTATTAGAGGTACGAGGCGAGGTCTTCTTCCCAGTCGCTAAATTTAATGAAATTAATGAAGCGCTAGAGGAGTCCGGGAAAACGCCATTCGCTAATCCGAGAAATGCAGCAGCAGGATCACTTCGCCAAAAAGATCCACGGATTACAGCTTCTCGACCACTTGATGTTGTACTTCATGGGGTTGGCGCAGTTGATGGCGCTAAATTTGAATCGCAAAGTTCCGCCTATGCCACACTTAAAAGCTGGGGACTTCCAATTAGTAATCGCTACCAAGTAGTTAAATCCAAAGCTGACGTCGCTGAGTTCATTGAGTTTTATTTAAAGCATCGCCACGATGTGGAGCATGAGATAGATGGAATTGTAATTAAAGTTAATGAACGGGAAATTCAAAACGCTCTTGGTTTTACTTCTAGAGCGCCTAAATGGGCAATCGCTTACAAATATCCGCCAGAAGAAGTAACTACTAAGTTATTAGATATAAAAGTTAGCGTGGGCAGAACTGGGAGAGTGACGCCATTTGGGTTTATGGAACCGGTCCGAGTAGCGGGATCAACCGTTACAAATGCGACGCTTCATAATGCCCAAGAAGTTACTCGCAAAGGAATCTTGATTGGCGATGTCGTTATTTTACGAAAAGCTGGTGATGTAATTCCAGAGATCCTTGGCCCGGTCATTGAAAAGCGAAGCGGTAACGAGCGTGCATTTGAAATGCCAACTAATTGTCCAGATTGCGGTTCAACGCTGCGCGCAATGTCAGAAGGCGATATCGACATTCGTTGCCCCAATTCGCAATCATGCCCGGCTCAATTGCGGGAACGGATTTATTACATTGGTTCAAGGGCAGCTTTAGATATCGATGTTTTGGGATACGAGGCAGCTAACGCTTTATTGGAAGATAAATTAATTGAAGATGAGTCGGCGATATTTTCGCTAACAATTTCAGATTTGAAGAAATCTAAATTCTTTATTAAAAAAGATGGTGAAATTGGCGCCAATGCGGAGAAGTTAATTGCGGCTTTAGAAGGTGCTAAAGCGCGTCCGCTATGGCGAATTTTAGTCGCACTTTCAATTCGCCATGTTGGACCAACTGCTGCCCAAGCTCTGGCAAATAGGTTCGGAAATATTGCAGATATCGAGCGTGCAACTTTAGAAGAACTTTCAGATATTGATGGCGTTGGTGGTGTTATCGCGCAATCAATCAAAGAGTGGTTTAGCGAAAAGTGGCATCGAAATATCGTAATCAAATGGGAAAAATCTGGAGTTTTGATGATTGATGCTGTTACTGAGAAATTACCGCAAACTCTTGCTGGATTAACAATCGTAGTTACTGGATCGCTAATAAATTTCACGCGCGATGGCGTAGCTGAAGCGATAACATCTCGAGGTGGTAAATCTGCTGCATCGATCTCAAAAAATACGGATTACTTGGTGGTTGGAGATGCGCCGGGTTCCAAATTTCAAAAAGCCCAAGAACTTGGCGTGCCGGTATTAGATGAATCGCGATTTAAGCAATTATTGGAATCTGGCCCGACAGGGTTATAAGATAACGGCATGAGTAGATACCAATCCTTAGCTGAGGAAGCAGTTCGAGAGCTTCCAGCGCCACCAGTTTTCTTCGGAGTATTTGCATTTGCCGTTCTATCGCTATTGCTCTACTTAGTTCTTCGGCTTGGTCGCGATTAATTCTCGAACCGCAATTTTCGGGGGAACTTTCGACCCGATCCATCGTGGCCACTTACATCTAATTACCGAGATAGTTAAACGAAATCTTTTTGAGAAAATAATTATAATTCCAAGCGGAAAACCACTTCTTAAACCCACTTCACCCAAAGCAGAGGCTGAATCCAGGTTAGAGATGGTAAGAATTGCGCTCTTGGAACTGCCGTTGGAAATTCAAGATAAGTTGGAAATTTGCAGTTTTGAAATTGAACGAAGTGAAAGTTCTTATGCGATTGATTCCGTGATTCATTTGAAATCAGAGCGCGACGCTTCATTTACTTGGATTTTGGGATCTGATGCCGCGGCAAATCTCACGAAATGGCATCGTTTTGAGGAGTTGCAGGAGTTAGTTGATTTCTTAGTAGTTCTTCGCCCAGATGCTAAATTTGTTTTAATCCCTGGGGCGCATGTAACTTCTAT
>CAIRHO010000052.1 GCA_903878415.1 uncultured Actinomycetes bacterium | reverse complement strand
CTTGCCGAGCGTGCAAAGACCGATACTTCACAGATGCAATTAGAGACTGGCGATGCGCTAAATCGCAGTCAATTGCAATTCTTAATTACAAATAAAATTATCGAAGAATTGGCAATTGAAGATAAAATCACAATTACGCAAGCAGAGGTTGATTCATATCGTGTAACAGTTATAAAAAACGTGGGCGGCGAAGCTTCCCTGCCAAACGTTTTAGTAAATGCAACGTTGGCACCTTCTAACATTGTAGATATTTTGCGGCGCGATCTAATTATCGCCAAGCTTTCTCAAGCTGCAGTTTCATCCGGACTTTCCGAAGCCGATGCAAATGCTGCAGTTCAACAATTAGTAATTGAAAAAGCCAAGTCATTAAAAATTGTAATTAACCCAAAATTTGGAAAATGGAACGATTTAACCGCCCAAATTGAAGCAGCAGATGCTACAAATGGCGCTGTAACTCCATAATCAAAATTACTATTTGTTAATGAACAATGATGAGCTAAAGCGCTTAGCAGAAGTTATGGATCGGCTTCGTTCACCCGGAGGGTGTCCTTGGGATGCCGAGCAAACACATGAAAGTTTGCTCAAATATTTATTAGAAGAGTCCTACGAATATATCGAAGCGGTGGAGAGCGGTGATCGCGCTGCAATCAAAGAAGAGCTTGGCGATTTATTACTTCAGGTTTATTTCCATTCGCGGATAGCCGAAGAAGATAAATCCGCTCCGTTCTCGATTAACGATGTGGCTGCGAGCGTTACCGAAAAGCTAATTAATCGCCATCCTCATGTATTTGGCGATGTAGTGGCTAACACCAGTGAAGAAGTTAAGCAAAATTGGGATCAGATTAAGAATGCAGAAAAAGGAAGAACCTCACCAATAGATGGCGTGCCACTTGGCCAACCTGCTTTGCAATTGGCAGCCAAATTGCTACACCGGGCGGAGAAAAATAAATTAGCTCGCCCAAATACAGATTTACCTAAATCAATTCTTGATAATTCAAAAGATCTGGAGAGCGATTTAGGAGAAGCTATTTTTTCCTTCACTGCATGGGCCGTTGAAAATGGAATTGACCCGGAGGCAGCACTTCGAAAAGTTTCGCTCAAATACGCGGAAAAATTAGCAAACGAAAAGACCCTGTAGACTTAGCAAATAATTTGAAAGCTCGCGAACTTCAAACTGGGAGATTACCGTGGCAGCGATTGAAATAATTGGCGCAAGAGAAATTTTAGATTCCCGCGGAAATCCAACAGTAGAAGTCGAAGTAATTTTGGAAGATGGCACGAATGCGAGAGCGGCTGTTCCTAGCGGCGCATCAACCGGTGCATTTGAAGCTGCCGAATTACGTGATGGCGGTTCTCGTTACTTAGGTAAAGGTGTTGAAAAAGCCGTTAACTTTGTAATTGATGAAATTGCACCAAACCTTGAAGGGCTTGAAGCGCAAGACCAACGCGCAATCGATCAAATAATGATTGATTTAGATGGCACCCCGAACAAATCTCGACTCGGTGCTAACGCAATTCTGGGAGTATCACTCGCAGTCGCTAAAGCAGCGGCAGAAAGTTCTGATTTATCTTTCTTCCGATACATCGGCGGTCCTAATGCAAGCATGTTGCCCGTGCCAATGATGAACATTCTTAACGGTGGCGCACACGCGGACACAAATGTTGATATTCAAGAATTTATGATTGCACCAATTGGAGCCCCAACTTTTAAAGAGTCACTTCGATGGGGTGCCGAGATTTACCATAACTTAAAAGCTGTGCTAAAAAAGCGCGGACTTGCGACCAGCATCGGCGATGAAGGTGGCTTTGCACCAAACCTCGATAGTAATCGCGCAGCGCTAGATTTGATTTTAGAAGCAATTGAAAAAGCAGGCTTTAAGCCTGGTAAAGAAATTGCATTAGCAATGGACGTTGCCGCAACCGAATTCCATAGCAATGGCAAATATGCTTTCGAAGGCAAGAAATTGAGCGCTGCGGAAATGATTTCTTATTACAAAGGTTTAGTGGATTCATACCCGCTCGTTTCTATCGAAGATCCACTTTCTGAAGATGATTGGGATGGCTGGGCTGAAATAACAAATGAATTAGGCGGCCGAGTACAACTTGTTGGTGATGATCTATTTGTAACTAATCCAGAGCGCCTAGCTCGTGGGATCGCCGCAAATACTGCGAATGCGCTTCTAGTTAAAGTAAACCAAATTGGAACGCTTACTGAAACCCTTGATGCAGTTGCAATGGCACACCGCGCTGGGTACCGCTCCATGATGAGCCATCGATCAGGCGAAACCGAAGACACTACGATTGCAGATTTAGCAGTAGCGGCAGAGTGCGGTCAAATCAAAACTGGGGCACCAGCTCGAAGCGAGCGAGTTGCTAAATACAACCAACTACTTCGCATCGAAGAAGAACTTGGCGAAAGTGCTCGTTACGACGGGCGCGGCGCATTTCCTCGATTCTCAATTTGAGAATTAACCTTTCATTATGAAAAAGCAGCGGTTTAAAAGGCCGCACGTAGCGCTGGGATCATTCCTAACTGAAAAAGGTATTTCAGGACGTTTACTCGTTTTGTTCTTCGTAAGTTTTGCCATGGCAATAACTTTGGCACCACCAACCCAACATTATTTTGCGCAGCGAGCTCAAATTAGTGCGCTGCAAGCAGATGTTGCAGACAATCAGAAAAAATTAAACGCTGCCCTTGCCGAGTTACAACTCTGGCGTGATCCAAATTATGTTAAATCTCAAGCGCGAGAACGTTTGCATTTTGTAATGCCAGGAGAACGGCAATACATTGTTATCGGAACCAATGAAGCAGTATCTACGGATGCAAATACTGCAGCGCCAGTAAATGAAAAATTTCCTATCGGAATTCCTTGGTATGCGCGCGTGATATCTTCCATAACTTCTGTTGGAGCAACAAATCCGTGAGTGAAAAACCTACTCAACAAGATTTAGACGCTATCGAAATTCAATTGCAACGAACTCCAAGAGATGTTCATGCAGTCGCGCATCGTTGTGACTGTGGCTCCCCAACTGTTGTTGAAACACCACCTCGGCTAAGCGATGGCACGCCATTTCCAACTTTTTTCTATGCAACTTGCCCAAAGCTAACTGGCGCAATTTCAACTTTAGAATCTAGCGGTTTAATGGCAGAAATGAACGCTCGGTTAGAGAGTGATCCAGAACTTTCCGGAGAATATGCGGCAGCACATCTAGACTATTTAGCAGCGCGCGCAGCTCTTGGAATTGAAGTTCCGGAATTAGTAGATATCTCGGCTGGCGGTATGCCAGATCGCGTTAAATGTTTGCACTCGCTAATTGCACACTCACTTGCAGCTGGACCTGGCGTTAATCCACTTGGCGATGAAGCGTTAGCAAAGTTACCTAAATGGTGGCTTAACGGCACTTGTATCGAAGCTGCTACTAAATGACTCGAGTAGCTGCAATCGATTGTGGCACCAATTCAATTCGACTTCTAATTGCCGATATCGATAATGGAAATTTTCGTGAAGTCTCGCGCACTATGGAGATTGTCCGCCTTGGCCAAGGCGTTGATAAAACGAAATCATTCCATCCAGATGCAATCGATCGGACACTTGCTGCTGTGCAACTATTCAGCGCTGAAATTTCAAAACGTGGCGCTACAAAAATTCGCTTCTGTGCCACCAGCGCCACTCGCGATGCCACCAATCGTGACTTATTTATAGATGGAGTTGAATCAATTCTTGGCATCAAGCCAGAAGTGATTCCGGGCGAAGAAGAAGCTGCGCTCTCATTTATCGGAGCAACAAAGGAACTCGCACTGTCTGACGGCCCATTCTTAGTTGTAGATATCGGTGGCGGATCAACTGAATTTGTATTCGGAACTGAAAAGGTTGAGTCCGCTAAAAGCGTTAACATCGGATGCGTCCGAATGTCCGAGCGACATTTCACTTCAGCCCCGCCGACCCCAGGCTCTATTGTTGAAGCCATTAGCGATATCGATGAAGCAATTGCGGTTGCCGCAAAAGCAGTACCAATCACTAAAGCTAAGACTCTAATCGCGGTCGCTGGTACTGCAACCACCGTGGCTGCGGCCGCTTTAAATTTAGATAATTACGATCGCTATGCAATTCATTTATCTCGAATTAGCGCAGAAAAAACTTTAGCAGTTGCAAAACGTTTCCAAGGAATGGAACGAAGCGAAATTGAAAATCTCGGCTATATGCATACTGGTCGGGTAGATGTAATCGCAGCTGGCTCTTTAGTACTCTCCCAAATTATGCTCGCAACCGGCGCTAAGGAATTCGTGGCTTCTGAATCCGACATACTCGATGGCATGGCTTGGTCGATTAGTTAAAATGGTAAAAGATCCAAAGAAAATTAATTCTTTATCAGAATTAGATAAAGCAATCACTAGTTGCAAACTTTGCCCACGCCTGGTGGATTGGCGTGAAGAAGTTGCAATTACCAAACGCAAATCTTATGAAACCGAAAAATATTGGGGCAAACCAATCCCGGGATTTGGTTCTGAAAACGCTTCACTCCTCATTGTTGGCTTAGCGCCCGGAGCACATGGCGCAAACCGAACTGGCCGAATCTTTACTGGAGATCGTTCTGGTGATTGGTTATTTGGTTCGCTCTATCGAAATGGTTTAGCAAAGATTGCAATCAGCGTGGACCGTAACGATGGCCAAGAACTTCCAACTTCACGGATTGCATGCGCTGTTAGATGTGCGCCACCCGATAACAAACCCAGTACTGAAGAGAAAGCAATCTGTGCGCCTTGGCTGCATCGCGAAATGGAATTACTTTTTCCAACCTTAAAATCAATCCTGGTGCTGGGTAACTTTGCTTGGGGTGCGACTATTTCAGCGCTAACCGCTCTAGGTGAGACGATGCCAAAACCCACGCCAAAATTCGGTCATGGCGCTAACTTCAAATTTAAAGGAAAAGATGGTGCCACTCGCTTAGTAATAGCTAGTTACCACCCGAGCCAACAAAACACATTTACCGGAAAGTTAACCGAAAAGCAGTTGGATTTGGTGATAAAAAAAGCAGGTAGATTTGCCCAGTTAGGTACGCCCTCGTAGCCCAATGGCAGAGGCAGAGGACTTAAAATCCTCCAAGTGTCGGTTCGACCCCGACCGAGGGCACTCTCAGGAAAATCCTTTAATATGTGGGTTCCACCAACCGAAAGGGAAGTAATGCAAAGTTCAAATCCTGTTTTAGGACGGGCTTTTAACCAACGTGGCTATGCCGCGATGGATACAACTACGACTAGCGATGTTTCTGCTGATCAACTAGAGAGAACATTTAACGCACCGGCTGCATCTTCAATGCGAACTGGTCGGATGACAATAGATGATGTCATTACTCGTACTGGAATTTTGTTCGCAGTATTAGTCGCCGTTGGCGCAGTTGCTTGGACTTCTAATCTTGGCGGCGGAGCGCTAATGCTCGGAGTATTTGGTGGCTTTATTCTCGCCATGGTGATTTCATTTGGAAAGACAGTTCGTCCACCACTGGTCATTGCTTATGCAGCGCTAGAAGGTTTAGCACTTGGCGTAATTAGCCATATCTATAATGAAATCTATAGCGGAATTGTGGTGCAAGCAGTTGTTGCAACGCTTGCCGCATTTACTGGTGTGCTATTTGCATATAAGAGTGGCCGAGTACGGGCTACCCCAAAATTTCAACGCGCACTTATGGGAGCCGCAATTGGGTATCTAATTCTTGGCATAGCAAGTTTGATTGGCGGCGCATTCTTTAACTTAGGCAGCGGCACTGGTCTCTACGGGCTAAGTTCAGTTGGGCCACTTCTTGCTATTGCTGGCGTTGCAATTGCTAGTTTCTTTTTGGTTCTAGATTTTGATCAGATCGAAAAAGGAATTCGCGCTGGCGCACCAGAAGAACAATCATGGATTGCAGCCTTTGGCTTGATGGTCACAATTGTCTGGCTTTATTTGGAAGTTTTACGCTTAATTTCGATCTTGCGGCGCGACTAAGTTTCTAGTTTCAGGTAGGCGAGCTGCTAGCAAAATCGCAATAGAAAATGCAATTGCTGTAGTGGCAAAGGCGGTGCGGTAGGAAGAGATATCGGAGATATACCCGAGCAAAATCGGACCGACCATCATTCCCGCATCGCCTGCCATCTGAAATATCGCAATAACTTTTCCGCTTCGCCCTTTAATTACATCGCCAACTAAAGCTGAACCGGTACCGCCGAATGCACCGCCAAGACCAAAGAAGAGCATCGAGAGCATAAACATCCAAGTTGTAGTGGCAAAGATTAAAAATCCCAATCCAATTGAAATCATTGTAAAACCTATTAGTAGCGCTGCTCTTCTACCTGAGCTATCGGAAAATCTGCCAGCGCGAATCAAAATCAAACCTTGTGCAAGTGCGCTTAACGTAAAACCAAACCCAACGATTGTCGTTGTGCCATGCAATTCTTCAGTTACAAATAGCGGAAGTATTGAGGAGCGAACCCCAAATAAAACCCAAGTTGAAAGAAATGTCATGATCAGCGCGTAACGGAATGGTCGAATTTTTAAAGCTTCTAACATTTTTGTAGCTGGTTGTGAATCATCGTTCTCGGTTTTAGTTCCAAAACGTGCTTCATGTAAATAAAATAAACCGATTGATCCTGCAATAGAGAGTGTTACCGCATAGATAAAGAATGGTGCGCGTGGTGAGAAGGCAATCAAAGCGCCACCGAAAGCTGGACCAGCGATGCTGCCAACTAAGAATCCGCCGTTATAAACCGATAGGGCGCGAGCACGTTGGCTATCGCTAGCAACTCGTAAGATTAGCGAACCGGAAGCAACTGAAAACATTGATGAACCTAACCCACCAGCTGCACGTAAGAAGAGTAATTGCTCGTAACTTTGCGCTAACCCGGAGAGAAATACAAAGAATGCAACCATAAATAAGCCGCTTCCAAGCGTTAAACGCTCGCCGAATCGATCTACTAATTTTCCGGATATTAAGCCAGAAGCTAAGCGAGTAATTGCGAACATAGAAACTACTAGCCCAATTGCGGCATTGCTGACGCCAAAAGATTTAGCGAAGATTGGAATGGCCGGAATGATTAAGCCAAAACCAAGTGCGACGAAAAACGAAACGGCAGTAACTACCGCTACTTCTTTGGGTAGGTCGGCAAACGGTGATTTAAACCGTTTGATTAGCCGAGCGCCTCTCCAGCTGCTTCATGTTTTGCCGTTGCATGATCCGCACCGCTTTGTAGCGGTTTCTCTCTAAGAAATAGCGAGAAGAGGAATCCAACAAACATGATGGGCGCTGCCGATAGAAATACCACGTGGAAAGCGTTAGCAAATCCATTGAGCACAACGTTTTGTACCTCAATTGGAAGATTTGCTAATCCTGCAGTGCTATTTCTCAGGCTTGCAATCTGCGTTTGATCAACACCAGCAAGTATTGCGGGATTAGTTGTTGCTAAATCTGCAAAACCGGTAGAAAGGTTATTCGAAACGCGGTTATTGAGAATTGTGCCAAAAATTGCAGTTCCGAATGCGCCACCAAGACTTCTAAAGAAAGTGTTTGAGCTTGTAGCGATACCTAAATCTTTGAAATCAACTGCATTTTGCAACGCGATTACAAGAGTCTGCATTGATAGACCTAATCCTGCACCCACGATGATTGCATAGATTGAAACTTCCCAGAAAGGTGTATCAATTCCTAAGCGAACCATCAGTAACAAGCCAACTGTCATTAATGCAGTGCCAATAACTGGAAACTTTTTATATTTTCCAGTGGAGGAAATTAATTTACCGCTAGTAATGGTCATAGAGACGATACCGAGCATCAATGGAATCAATTTAAGACCAGAAGCTGTTGCACTATTTTGTTGAATAACTTGAAGATAGAGCGGCAACATTACGATTGCGCCAAACATTCCAGCACCTACAACAAAGCCAAGAACTGAAGTTAGCGAGAAAGTATGGTTCTTAAATAGATAGAGCGGCAAAATTGGTTCTACTGCTTTGCCTTCCCAAATTAGGAATACGACTGTAAATAAAACTCCACCAAGAATGAAGATTAAAGTTTTCGGATCGGTCCAACCACTTTCCGGACCGTAAACAGAAACTCCAAGCAGGAGCGTCACCACACCGATAACCATCAAAAGTGCGCCGAAATAATCAATTTTATGTTCGCGCTTAACTTTAGGGATGTGAAGCACGATTGATGTAACTACCATCGCAAGAATTCCAAAAGGAATATTAATGTAGAAAATCCAACGCCATCCAGTAACGCCAAGAATTGTTCCGTGGTCTGAGAAGAAACCACCGAGCAATGGGCCCGCGACTGATGCAAGACCCCAGACTGCGCCAAAATAACCTTGATACTTGCCACGTTCGCGCGGTGAAACTATGTCACCAATAATTACGAAAGTAAGACCCATCAATCCGCCAGCGCCTAGACCTTGCAGCGCACGAGTTGCGATTAGTTGAGTCATGTTCTGTGACATTCCGGCGAGCAGTGACCCAATTAGGAATGTAACGATTGCAAATTGATAAACCGGTCGACGACCGTAAAGATCGGAAATTTTTCCGTAAAGTGGCGTTGATGCGGTTGAAGTTAAAAGGTATGCAGTTACAACCCATGAATAATGGTTAAGTCCGCTGAAATCTTCTACGATTCGCTTTAGTGCGGTAGATACGATGGTTTGATCAAGAGCGGCAAGTAACATGCCAGTCATAAGTCCGCTAAGGACAACCATGATTTCTTTATGAGTTAGTGGACCGGGCGCTTTAGACATAGGTACCTTTCAATACGGGCAAAATAGGATTTGCAATAATCTTTGAACTTTCAACTACTAGCCTACTACGCTAGCAACTATAATTCCCTCTGAAGCCATTGATTACAACGAAAGTGATGTAAATGAAGAGCATTGTTGCCCAAGATTTGATTAAGACTTATAACAAGGGAGCTGTTCACGCCCTTGATGGCCTGAGTCTGGATGTAGAAGAAGGCACAGTTCTTGGTGTTTTAGGACCAAACGGCGCCGGTAAAACGACAACGGTTCGAATTCTTGCGACGCTACTGACACCTGATTCTGGAAGTGCAACTGTTGCTGGAATTGATGTAATTAAACACCCCGATAAAGTCCGCGAAATTATTGGTTTATCAGGCCAGTATGCAGCAGTCGATGAAACGCTAACTGGTTGGGATAACTTAGTAATGTTTGGTCGGCTTTATCATCTAAGTAAAGCAGCATCTGTAAAACGTGCCGCAGAATTGTTAGAGAGATTTTCACTAACCGACAGTGCACGTCGTCCAATTAAAACTTATTCTGGCGGTATGCGTCGTAGATTAGATTTAGCAGCATCATTAATTGTGAAACCAAAAGTTTTATTTTTAGATGAACCAACTACTGGGCTTGATCCGCGCGGTCGGTTAGAAATGTGGGGCGTAATTGAAGAGTTGGTTAAAGATGGCGTAACCCTTCTTTTAACCACTCAATATTTAGATGAAGCCGATCACCTTGCAGATGACATAGCTGTGATTGATCACGGCAAAGTTATTGCGCGCGGATCATCCGATCAATTAAAGCGCCAAGTTGGTGGCGAACGATTAGAAGTTGTGGTGGAGCAGGCGCACGTTGCACCAACGATGGAGATTGTCGGAAAAATTAGTGGAACAAAGGCTGCACTTGATGAAGGGCTTCGTAAAATTTCAGCTCCAGTTACAACTGGCGCCGGGGCGTTAATCGAAGTGCTTCGCGCGCTAGATGGCGCTGGAATTCATCCGCTAGATGTGGCACTTAAGCGACCTTCACTAGATGATGTGTTTATGGCTCTGACCGGCCACGTTGCTGAAGTTGAAGAAGCACCAAAAGAAGGCAAAAAGCGAAAGGGTGGAAACCGTTAATGCACGCTCTTAGTGATGCGCTCGTAATTACCAAGCGCCAATTGTTGCAACTTGCTCGAGTGCCAGAAGTTCTAATTTTCTCGACCATTCAACCAGTCATGTTCGTGCTGCTATTTAGATATGTATTTGGTGGCTCGATTGCAACTGATCAACCGGGTGGTTATGTCCAACTTTTGATGCCTGGAATTTTTGTGCAAACTACTGCATTTACCTTGGCAGCGACTGCTTCTGGACTTGCTGAAGATATGCAGAAAGGATTGATTGATCGATTCCGATCATTGCCAATTGCGCGATCTGCGCTGGTCTTTGGCCGAACTCTCGGCGATGGCTTATTAAATATTTTAGTTTTAGCTGTAATGGGGTTGGCCGGATTTATTGTTGGCTGGCGACCAACATCTGGAATCTTAAAAATTTCACTAGCTTTCCTATTCCTACTTGCATTTGGTTATGCACTGTCGTGGGTTGGAATTTTTGCTGGCTTAGCAGCACGTGATGCGCGAGTTGTGCAAAACGTGAGCTTCTTAGTTACCTTTCCGATGACATTTTTATCAAATGCATTTGCACCGACTACTGGAATGCCAAAACCTTTGCAATATGTTGCAGAGTGGAATCCGGTTTCAACAATGGTTGCGGCTTGCCGTCAATTATTCGGGCTAGAGAACCAATTCGGTGCGACAGCGGGATCTTTCCCAAGTGAAAATCCACTAACAATGTCCTTGATTTATATGGTAATTATTTTAATTATTTTCGTACCTTTGAGCGTTCGAAAATATACAAATAAAGTTACTAAATAATTATGCGTAGAACTCAGCTTCTAAAACCGCTACGGTAATTGCTTTGCCGTTCGGTGCGTTATAGGTAACACTTTCGCCAACTTTTGCGCCCATTACCGCCGAACCAAGTGGTGATTTTTCACTATATACGTCGAGATCGCCGGAGCTAATTTCACGGGAACCTAAGAGAAATTGCATTTGATCGCCGCCGATATCAACGGTTACTTTCATACCAAAACCGACTACGCCAGATTCGCCGGCAGGGGGCTCCCCGATATGAGCATGTTCCAACATATGTTTAAGTTGGCGGATCCGCGCCTCAATTTTTCCTTGTTCATCTTTTGCAGCGTGATAGCCACCATTCTCTTTTAAATCGCCTTCTTGTCGAGCAGCTTCAATTTTCTTAATAATTTCAGAACGACCTTCGCTTTCAAGGTGCGCCAATTCTGCAGATAATCGATCCGCAGCTTCTTGGGTCAGCCAAGTATTGGTCTCAGGTGTTATAGCCATAAGAGGGTACGGTACTTAATTAATCAATTAGATGCACATCTAATTACCGCAGCATTTACTGGAGTTGAGCGTGCTGGAATCCGTGTTACATGGGTAATTACTGATTTATTTGAAGCTGGGAATTGATCCACAATCTCCCCAACTATGTTCTTATCAATGTCCCGAGTTACCAAAGTACAGGTGACCGGAATTTCGGGATTTCGACGAGCAACTTCATATGTAATTTCAATCGATGGCGTAGTCGAAGTTTTATCGGTCGCGAAAGAAATTAAGGTATATCGGATTTCCGGAAGTGAATGATTAGTTGCTGACCAAATCAACCACGGTAAACCAACCACTAGCGCAATTAACGCTGGAATTTTCCAACTTAGCCGCTTGCCACCGCCATATCTTTTATTTAAGTAGGAAATTTCGGCTGCCGAAAATTTCCGATTAGGAAAGCGTTCGCGCCACGGCCCAGCTTTTTCATTGGGTGTTGAACTTTGGCCTGACATGGGATGATTCTTTCATGGATGAAGCAACCATAAACTCAGGCACGGCAGGCTCAATTACGTTATTTGTTTTGATGGTTGCAACCGCATTACTGCTCTGGAGTTTCTACCGCCGCTATCAAAAAATGCAGAAGCGTATGAATCCAGAAGATAATTCGAATGGTCCCGAGAGTGAATCGAAGTAATTTCAGTAATTTAATTTCAAAGGCGTTAGCCGCCGCACTTTTAATTGCAATATTTATTGGCTTGGGCATTTGGCAATTGCAGCGAGCAGCCGATTTACAAGAATTAGAAAAACCAGTTATTGATAAACCAATGATTTCACTATTGGATATTGCAAAACCCGGCGAAGCGCTTTCGGAATTTGCGCCAAATCGAATTGTTAAATTCTCGGGAAGTTATGCTGAGAGTTTTATCGCGCCGAATCAAAAAGGGATTGGAAATGCTAAAGCGAGTTGGGAAGTTGGCATATTCGAAATCCCAAACGCAGGCGCGATTTTGGTAGCCCGTGAAATTTCAGTTTCATCCGGAGCGCGAACTTCTTTTCCGATCGAGCAAGTCACAATCGTGGGTCGATTAATGCCGCACCAAAGTGAAGATCGGGCAGTTCTCACCAATAATGTAAGTGTTTTATCCAGGTTGGATAGCGCGCTAATTGCAGATAAGACGAACCTTCCGATATTTGATGGCTTTGTAATTGTGCAAAAAGAGGAAATTTCTGGGGTGCCAATCAAACTTAGGTTAATTTCATCAGCCCCAGCCAAAGCCACGGTGCCGGGCTATTACTGGCAACATATTTCGTATGTCGTCATATGGTGGTTGATGGCGGGGGTAGTAGTTTTTCTTCCGTTCTACCAAAAATTCAAGAAGAATGAAGATAGCGAAAACGAACTAGGGAGCAGAAAATGAGCGGTGCGCTAAAGCGGTTCCGATTTATGGCGATCTTGGCAGGCGTGATGTCGCTGCTTTTATGGTTTGTGGACCTACCAACTATGTATATCTTAAATAACGAAAATTGGCAGAGCCATGTTAAATGGATTCCAATCGTGCATGGTTATGTATATCCCTTCTATGTATTTACTGCGATTCAATTTTCAATAAAGTCTCGTTACGATATAAAAAAGATGATTTTCTTCATCCTTGCTGGAACTTTGCCAGTTGCATCATTTCTAGCAGAGCGTAAAGCTCTACAGGAGAGCCACCAAAAATAAATATGTTTAGCTCAATTAAGTCCGGAATAAAGTCGCTGCTCTATCCGCTCTATGAAGTTCGGTTGGCGCGCTCACTAGATTTGGCAAAGACCCCGCACCATGTCGGTGTAATTTTGGATGGCAATCGAAGGTGGGCGAAAGCCAATCCATCAATCGATGGCGATACCTCCTCGCGCCGCGGCCATAAAGCCGGCGCCGATAAAATCATTGAGCTACTTGATTGGTGCGAAGAGACAAATGTAAAAGTTGTAACTTTATGGCTGCTTTCAAATGACAACCTAAAGCGATCACCAGAAGAGTTAAAAGCGCTCATCGAAATCATCGGCTCTACCGTTGACGAATTAGGTCGACGTGGCCGTTGGGAGATTCGCCCCGTAGGTTCGCTCGAATCATTGCCGGAAGAACTGCAGGATCGATTAGCCGCAGTTTCAACCAAGAGCCGCGGCATCAAAGGTGTTGTAGTAAATGTGGCGATTGGCTATGGCGGGCGTCGCGAGATTGTCGATGCGGTTAAATCTTTAATCACTGAAGCTGGCAAAGCTGGAAAAAGTCCGGCTGAAATCGCAAATGAAATATCGGTCGAAGAGCTCAGTCAATATTTATATACCGCAGGACAGCCCGATCCAGAGTTGGTAATTAGAACTTCGGGAGAGCAACGTCTTGGTGGCTTTCTACTTTGGCAGAGCGCTCATTCCGAGTTTTATTTCTGTGAAGCATATTG
This sequence comes from uncultured Actinomycetes bacterium, assembly GCA_903878415.1. GTDB lineage: Bacteria > Actinomycetota > Actinomycetes > Nanopelagicales > Nanopelagicaceae > UBA7398. Next base: position 3,759 of record CAIRHO010000052.1, on the reverse strand, counting down.
GCCAGATTTCCGTAAAGTGGATTTCCTCCGCGCTCTCCGTTCCTATTCGCTTCGCGAACGTCGATTAGGGGCTTAACCAACCCTCAAGTTGTTATTTAGAATTTACCTACTGTTGGCGCGTGTCGCCAATGTCCGAAAGGTCCCAGGATTTACCTTTTACCCCATAAGCCGTTTTCAACGTTCTTTGCGTAGAAATGGATCCAACGATTACAACTGAAAAAACGATCGGAAATAATCGATCAAAAACCGGTAAGTCCGCGCCCGCAAGAGCAGCTAAAACCGGGCTTAAAACATATGTAATTGACACTAGCGTTTTACTTGCCGATCCATCGGCGCTCTTCCGTTTTGCCGAACATGAAGTGATTATTCCAATCGCGGTAATCGGTGAACTTGAACAGAAACGGGATCATCCAGAGCTGGGTTACTTTGCCAGATCCGCACTTCGTGCACTCGATGATTTAAGAATTTCCCATGGTCGGTTGGATCAACCACTTGAAATTACAGTTGAAGGCGGCACGCTTTCAGTTGAGTTAAACCATACCGATACATCATCACTTCCAGCCGGGTTCTATCGCGATGGCAGCAATGACACCCGAATTTTGGCGGTTGCACGAAATTTATCTGCCGACGGCAAGGATGTTGTTTTAGTTACAAAAGATTTACCGCTCCGAGTCAAAGCTTCTTCAATGGGTATTTCGGCCGAGGAATATCGAGCTGAATTAGTTCCCAATACCGGTTGGACCGGAATGGAAGAAGCGACCGTCGGAGGTATCACGATTGATGCACTCTATGAAAATGAAAAGATTTCTGACCCGTTGGCAAAAGATTATCCATGCCATACCGGAATTGTCTTGCACTCCGAAAAAGGAAGTGCGCTAGTTCGGGTAACTCCAGATAAGAAGTTGCAATTAGTTCGGGGCGATCGAAGTGCTTTTGGACTACATGGGCGAAGTGCTGAACAACGGGTTGCGTTAGATCTACTACTTGATAACGATATTGGGATCGTCTCCCTCGGCGGTCGGGCTGGAACTGGAAAATCTGCGCTCGCTCTCTGTGCTGGACTTGAAGCTGTAATGGAGAAGCGGCTCCATAAGAAGGTAATTGTTTTCCGACCGCTCTATCCAGTTGGTGGCCAAGAGTTGGGTTACTTGCCAGGTTCGGAAGGCGAGAAGATGTCGCCTTGGGCGCAAGCGGTTTTCGACACCTTGGGAGCCTTAGTTAGCGCCCAAGTAATTGAAGAAATTCTGGCCCGCGGCCTAATCGAGGTTTTACCGTTGACTCATATTCGAGGTCGCTCACTCCATGACTCCTTTGTAATCGTGGATGAAGCCCAATCGCTAGAACGGGGTGTCTTGCTAACCGTGCTCTCTCGAATCGGCCAAGGGTCACGAGTAATTTTGACCCACGATGTTGCGCAACGGGATAACTTGCGGGTCGGTCGCCATGACGGAGTAGTCGCAGTGGTCGAATCGCTCAAGGGCCATCCGCTCTTTGCCCACATCACTTTGACTCGAAGCGAGCGCTCTCAAATCGCAGCTCTAGTTACTGAAATGTTGGAAGAACCAATCGCTTAATTAGGTTTCAAATCGGACATTTCGACCGGTGGTATATCTCTCATTCGCAAAACGGGCATAACGGACTTTCCCCAGCCTGACCTGCGATTATATAAATCCACAGATACCCGGTTTCGATAAAAAATACGCCACGCGCTGCTTTAGATTTGCTGCTTCTCACCCCATTTGCCACCCTAACGACATCCCCGTTAGCTAAAACCTCTTAATTGAGGTTTACCGCGTTGGCGGAAATGAGAAGTAGAGAGGAAGCGATAGCGATGCGAATTTCAAGAGCGCACCGACGGGCAGTCACCGTTGCGGCCTTCGCGACCCTTTCGCTGGCGATCATGGAGCCAACCTATTCCCAAGGCCCAATGTCGGTAGTCATAGATCTCTCGGCCGACCTGCGCAGCTCCGCTCCAACCCATTCAACTGACCTTCAAGTCGGTACCGGCTCGACCGCCCTCTTTGAATTTGATCCAAGCGTGATGGTTAACGCCTTTGAAATAGCCCTGGTTTCCGAACTTTCTGGCCAATTAGAAGCAGCTCGTAATCCGTTAGGTGCCAAGAAGTATGCAAAGTCTTTCGCGCTCGCTAATTACAGCTGGGGCGATCAGCAGTACACCTGTTTAAATAAACTTTGGAATCGAGAGAGCCACTGGAATTACAAAGCTCGAAATCCACGGAGCGGAGCGCATGGAATTGCGCAAGCGTTACCCGCAACCAAGATGGAGATTATCGCGACCGATTGGCGGACCAATCCGCTAACCCAGATTCAATGGGGGCTCCGCTATATCGAAGCTAGATATGACACCCCTTGCAAAGCCTATGCAAAATTCCAAAGGTCTCGTTACTACTAAACCCAGATTACTTTAAAGGCGTTTGCCGATTGATATTGGCTTACTTGTTTCAGCAAAAAAGTCATTACCTTTGTCATCAACCACAATAAAGGCCGGAAAATTTTCAACTTCAATCTTCCAGACCGCTTCCATGCCGAGCTCCTCGAAATCTAAAACTTCAACTTTCTTGATGCAATCTTGCGCTAAGCGTGCTGCCGGTCCACCAACTGATCCGAGATAGAAGCCGCCATTTTTCTTACATGCATCGGTAACGGCTTTCGAACGATTTCCTTTTGCCAACATCACCATCGAGCCACCGAGGGCTTGGAATTGCTCGACATAGGAATCCATTCGACCAGCAGTAGTTGGTCCAAAAGAACCAGAGGCATATCCCACTGGGGTTTTCGCTGGGCCCGCGTAATAAACCGCGTACTTCTTTAAATACTCTGGCAACGGTTTTCCCGAATCAATTAACTCTTTAATTTTTGCATGGGCTAAATCCCGAGCCACAACCAATGTGCCAGTGAGCGAAAGCCGCGTCTTTATTGGGCTTTTCGCCAGGGTCTGCAAAATATCGGCCATCGGCTTATTTAAATCAATTGCCACAACGTTCTCATCTAGGTGCTCATCGGTAGTTTCGGGCAAGAAGTGGGCTGGGTCTTGCTCGAGTTGTTCTAAGAAGATTCCATCCTTAGTTATCTTCGCTTTTGCTTGGCGGTCTGCAGAGCATGAAACCGCTATCGATATTGGGAGCGATGCACCATGGCGAGGTAATCGAATTACGCGCACATCGTGGCAGAAATATTTACCGCCGAATTGAGCACCGATTCCTAAACTTTGGGTCAATTTGTGAACTTGCGCTTCAAGTTCAAGATCTCGGAATGCGCGACCAGTTTTAGCATCACCTGTTGTTGGAAGTGAATCCAAATATTTAGTACTCGCCAACTTTGCAGTTTTAACTGTGAACTCGGCGCTAGTTCCGCCAATGACAATTGCTAGGTGGTAAGGCGGGCAAGCCGCAGTCCCGATAGATCGAAGTTTCTCATCCAACCAATTCATAAATGAAGTTGGATTTAACACCGCTTTTGTCTCTTGGTAGAGGAAAGATTTATTTGCGCTACCGCCACCTTTTGCGATGAAGAGGAAGTTGTACTCATCTGGATGTTCGCTATCGGAGTAAATCTCAACTTGGGCAGGCAAATTATTTCCAGTGTTCTTCTCTTCCCAAGTTGTGACTGCAGCAAGTTGGGAATAACGGAGGTTTAACTTGGTGAATGCGTCATAAACCCCGCGCGAAATGCTCGCTTCATCGCGACTCTCGGTCAATACATGTTGGCCTTTTTTGCCCATCACGATGGCAGTCCCAG
>CAIRHO010000051.1 GCA_903878415.1 uncultured Actinomycetes bacterium | reverse complement strand
TTGCCCAATATTCCCCACTGCTGCCTCCCGTAGGAGTCTGGGCCGTGTCTCAGTCCCAGTGTGGCCGGTCGCCCTCTCAGGCCGGCTACCCGTCGTTGCCTTGGTGAGCCATTACCTCACCAACTAGCTGATAGGCCGCGAGATCAACCTTCATCGAAATTCTTTCCCAGCCCAGTGATGCCACCGGGATGGAGTATTTGGTATTAGCCCCGGTTTCCCGGAGTTATCCCAAAATGAAGGGCAGATTTCTCACGTGTTCCTCACCCGTTCGCCACTAATCCATTCCCGAAGGAACTTCATCGTTCGACTTGCATGTGTAAAGCACGCCGCCAGCGTTCGTCCTGAGCCAGGATCAAACTCTCCATTGAAATGGATGTTGATTCTGGCAAAAGACATAAACAACTGTCGTTTATTGTCTTTGACCAATTGATTTTTTTACAAAGGATTCGACGGGCATGGCAATAAAGCCATACCTCATCGAGGTAATTGGCATTGACTTATGGCACGCTGTTGAGTTCTCAAGGTACGGGCGCGCACCGATCGAAGACGTCAGTCCGTTCTCGGGGCAACCTGCATCCACCCCTTTTTAGAGGGCAGAAGGAGAAACTTAGCCACCCTTAGGCATAAGGTCAAATTGGTGAAATCCGCAGAAAAAAGTGCAGGAATCCACCAAAAAACCTTGATTTATAAGGGTTTTAAAGCTTCTAGGGAAGTTCTTACTTCGCTAACCGGCCGTGAAACGTCCGTCTCGTAACGAAGACTCGGAGGTTATCGCGCTTTATAAGCCTAGGTCAAATCGATTAGCGAACGATAACTCTCAATGCATTCAAATTACTTAACTAATTCGACCGCCGCTAAATCGCGCTTACCTTTTCGCAAAACTAGAAATTTTCCAGCGATTAAATCAGTAGCAGTTGGCGCGAAATCTTCGGCAGTAATTTTCTTATTATTTAAGTAAGCACCACCTTCTTTAATAATTCTACGCGCTGCAGATTTCGATTCGCAAACACCAGTAGCAACAATTAAATCAACCCACGTTGGAATTTCTGAAGATGAATTTATCGTTGTGCGTGGCAGCTCTGCTAACGCACCGGCTAATGTTGCAGAATCAAGCTCGGTAATTTCACCTTGTCCAAATAGTGCTTTAGCTGCAACTTCGACTTTAGCGCAAGCATCCGCTCCATGAATTGAAGTAGTAACTTCGCGAGCTAAGGCACGGTGTGCTTCACGTGCACCTGGATTAGTTGCAAGTGATTCTAAAAGTTCTTCAATCTCTACATGTGATTTGAAAGAGAATATTTTCAATAGCTTCTCTACATCTCGATCATCGGAATTGATAAAGAATTGATAGAAAGCATAAGGAGAAGTCATCGTAGGATCTAGCCAGATTGAACCGGAAGCAGTTTTTCCAAATTTTTCGCCATCGCTTTTAGTCAGTAATGGAACCGACAATGCATAAGCGCTCTCACCGGTAACTTTTCGAATTAAGTCCAACCCCGCTGTGATATTTCCCCATTGGTCGCTACCGCCAAGTTGTAGCGTGCAGTTAGAGCGCCGAAATAATTCTAAGAAATCATATGCTTGTAAAACTTGATAAGAAAACTCGGTATAAGAAATTCCGCCACTTTCCAAACGTGCAGAGACGGAGTCTTTTGCTAACATCTGGTTGACGCTGAAATGCTTTCCAATATCTCGCAAGAAATTCAAAGCCGAGACTGGCGCAGTCCAATCCAGGTTGTTCGCCATGCTTGCGCCGTTTTTTGAAGAATTAAAATCAAGAAAACCCTCTAATTGTTTACGAATTCGCTCTAACCATTGGGCCACGATCTCTTCATCATTTAACGTACGTTCGGCGCTACGACCACTTGGATCCCCCACCAATCCAGTGGCGCCACCCACTAATGCGATTGGTTTATGACCTGCTAATTGAAATCTACGCAACATTGTCATCTGTACCAAGTTACCCAAATGCAAACTAGGCGCAGTGGGATCAAACCCAATATATAAAGTTCGTGAACCTGAATCTAGATGTTTCGCCAACTCAACTTCATCGGTTGATTGGGCAAATGCGCCACGCCATTTTAGGTCAGCTATCAAAGCGCTGGTCATTGGGCTTCCATTCTCATAGCGTCATAGTTCCGATAAATTTCTGAATTTCAGCATCAACCCATTTGGTCGTAAGAATTGAATTACTTCGCAACTTAGCGATCTGAAGCACTACGCTTTTTGGCGCAGTCCCGTTTGACGTTGTTCTTGCTGCAATTGCAACTTCAACATTCAATAGTTTTAGTACATCGTTGACCAATTCTAAATGCGCTGATTTTAAGTCCGTTGCAGTTAATTCGTGGAGTTCGCAATTTCGCGATTCGGCTACCTTCACACATTGACCTGCCGCATCGTGTGCCTCTGCAAAAGTAACGCCTTTCCGTACCAAATAATCCGCAATTTCGGTTGCTAAAGTAAATCCTAACGGTGCCGCCATACGCATCTTCTCGCGATTGAAGTTTGTAGTTGCGATCATCCCAGACAATGGGGGCAACAATAGAAGTAAATTTTCTACGCTATCGAAGAGCATCTCTTTATCTTCTTGCAGATCTCGGTTGTATGCAAAAGGCAAGCCTTTGAGCACGGTTAACAGTCCAGTTAGGTTGCCGATGAAACGTCCGGCTTTACCACGTGCTAGCTCGGCTACATCAGGATTTTTTTTCTGGGGCATAATCGATGATCCGGTTGAATATGCATCATCTAATTGGGCCCAGCCAAATTCAGTAGTGGACCAGATGCTCCACTCCTCCCCGATACGCGATAAATGCAACCCGATCATTGCGATAATGAAAAGGGCTTCTGCCACATAATCGCGATCGCTAACCGCATCAATACTATTTTGCGCAACTGAATTAAAACCTAATCGTTTCGCTGTGATTTCTGGAGAAATTGGTAGGGATGACCCAGATAGTGCGCCAGATCCAAGCGGTGAAGTAGAAGTGCGAACCATCCAATCAGATATTCGCGATAAATCTCGCTCTAACGAAACCGCATGTTTTGCCAATTCGTGTCCAAAAGAAATTGGTTGAGCATGTTGCAGATGTGTAAATCCCGGAGCGATTGCATCAACATATTCCATTGATTTCGCTAATAGCGCTTCTTGTAGATGTAATACCGACTTTGCGATATCCAGCATGTTATCTATTAAGTAGAGCTTTAAATCCGTGGTTACTTGATCATTACGTGATCGCCCAGCACGAATTGCACTACCAACTGCTCCTATTTTTTCGGTCAATCCTCGTTCTAAAGCAGAATGAACATCTTCATCGATTGGGCTCGGAAGAAACTTCCCACCCTTAACTTCGTTAAAAAGATTGGTTAGCGCGCTTCTAATTTGCATGCAATCTGCTTTTGGTAACAATCCAGAACTTTCCAACACATCCAAGTGCGCAATTGAGCTAACAATGTCATAAGGCGCTAACCGCCAATCAAATTGCACACTTCTCGATAGCGCGAAAACAGAATCTGCAGGTGACTCGGAAAACCTACCGCCCCAGAGCGCCATTTAATTTCGCTTCCTATCTTTGTTTTTAATAGCTTTAGTATTTTTTGAATTTCTTGCGGATACCCCGAATTCTTTCAGAACCTTCGCCAATGCGGGGCCTCCATTGGCCTGTTTCGCAACAACTAATACGGTGTCATCACCTGCAATTGTTCCAATTGCCGAACTTAATTCACCATTTTGTGCTGCCCTATCTATCGCACTTGCCAATAAATTAGCCCCACCGGGCGGTGTCCGCACTACTGCCAAATTCCCACTACCAACTACCGAAAGAATTAGCTGGTCCGAAACTCTAGTAACTCGATTCAGCGGTTGGGCATCACTTTCGAGGAATCGATAAGTCATCGCTCCGCTCGCCGTTTTCGCTCGGATTGCTCCAACTTCATCTAAATCCCTACTGGCCGTTGCTTGCGTAACTTTAACGCCAGCGTCAGCCAACAATTCAACTAAATCTGTTTGTGAATGTACTTTGCCAGCTGAAATAAATTCAATTGCCAATGCTCTCCGGCTGCTAGCCGAAATTATTCGTTTCGCACTTTTAACCATTTAACACCCCTAGCGACTTTCGGAACTCTGCTACAAAATCCATCACATTCTTCTTTGTAATAATAAGAGCTGGTGCGATTCTGATTACTTCATCGCTGGTTGCATTAACTAGCACTCCATTGTTGAGTAAATCAACAGCCAACGCTTTAGCGCTCACAGTTTTAAGAACTATCCCTATTAATAATCCACGCCCACGTACTTCCGAGATCCCTGGAATTTTTGTCAACTCGCTTTTTAATAAATTACCAAGCACGACATTGCTTTTTAGCAAACCCTTAGATTGAATTACATTGATAGTCGCGTTAGCAGCCGCGCATGCAACCGGATTCCCACCAAAAGTCGAACCGTGATCTCCGGGCTTAAATAGATTGCTAGAACGTCCCAATGCAATCATTGCGCCGAGCGGCAAACCGCCACCCAAACCTTTTGCGATAGTTATTACATCTGGAGTTATGCCTTCAATTTCGTAACCGAACCAGGTTCCGGTTCTGCCCATCCCGGTTTGAACTGCATCGATCACGAGTAGAGCACCCGTTTCATTGCATATTTCTCGCGCAGCTTTTAAATAACCTTTGGGAGGTACAACTACACCAGCTTCGCCCATAATTGGTTCTAAAATAACCATTGCGGTTTTGCTAGTTACAGTACGACGTAACGCGTCGACATCTCCATATGGAACATGTTTGATTTTTTTCAACAACGGCTTAAACGGATCTCGCTTGGCAGGTTGGCCAGTGAGCGAAATAGCCCCCATAGTCCGGCCGTGAAATGCACCTTGCGCTGCAACAATATTAGCTCGACCGGTAAGTCGAGAAAGCTTAATTGCCGCTTCGTTAGCTTCCGCACCAGAGTTGCAGAAAAATACTTTAGAGTTCTTATCCCCCGTCATTTTCTGTAACGATTGTGCCAATTGCAAAACCTGCGGATGCATATAGAAATTGCTTACATGGCTGAGTGTTGAAATCTGTTTTGTAACGGCTTTGATT
>CAIRHO010000050.1 GCA_903878415.1 uncultured Actinomycetes bacterium | reverse complement strand
CAACGATTAAAGATTTGCCTCGACTTTTCATTGCGTTGCTATTTAACCAGGCAGTCTGGACCGAGAATTGATTTCAAATCAGCACTCAAACTAGGCGAAGCAGTAACTTTCAACCCCTCATCGAGTTTGAGGATGGTATTTTTTGCTGCTCCTTGAAGCTCTAGATGAACCTCGCGGGCTCCTGGATGTGAACGCAGTACCTCTTTCATTCGGTCAACGATCGGCGGCGTACAACTCGCCATATCCATACGAATGATCAGCGGCCCAGTCGGAATCTGCTTAATGTCTGGTAACGAAAGTTCAAGTGCTGTAATTCTTGGTATCTCTTCGCGTTTATCAACACGACCGCGAATCACAACGATTCTATCTTCTACTAAATTAATTGAATGTTGTGAATATGAATTTGAGAAGAAGAGAACATCTATTGCACCTTCAAGGTCTTCCACGTTTACAATCGCCCATGATGCGCCTTGTCTAGTTACTTTTCGTTGGATGCTAGTTATAAGTCCAGCGATAGTGACTATTTGATCGTGTCCAATCGAATCATCCGATAAACCACTGATTGCTAAATCAGTAGCTGCCCGTAATACATGCTCGACGCCAAGCAGCGGATGATCTGATACATAAAGACCTAACATCTCTCGTTCGTAAGTTAAGAGTAAAGTTTTTTCCCATTCTTCATTTGGAATGTTTAATTCAACTCCAAGAACTTGGGTAGCTTGGGTGGACCCAAATAAATCAAATTGTCCAATCGCTTCAGCGCGTTTAGCTTCCATCACCGAATCAATAGCTTCTAAGTAAATCGCCATCAAGCCTTTTCGGCTATGTCCAAGTGAATCGAATGCACCTGCTTTAATGAGTGATTCAATCGTTTTCTTATTACAAACTTGCACATCGACCTTTGCTAAGAAATCTCCAAACGAAGCAAACCGGCTTTTATCTTGACGGTTTTTCGCAATTGAAGCAACGACGTTCTCACCGACATTTCGAATCGCAGCCAACCCAAATCGAATATCAGTTCCGCGCGGAGTGTAATCGGCATCAGATTCATTTACATCTGGTGGCAGAACTTTTATACCCATACGACGACATTCATTTAAGTAGAGAGCACTCTTATCTTTATCATCGCGAACGCTAGTCAAGAGCGCAGCCATATATTCCGTAGGGAAATTAGCTTTTAGGTAACCGGTCCAATAAGAAACCATTCCATAACCTGCACTATGAGCGCGGTTAAATGCATAATCCGAAAAAGGAATCAGAGTCTTCCAAAGAACATCAATAGCCACACTTGAAAACTTATTTTTCTGCATACCTTCTTCAAAATGCACATACTCTTTATCAAGAATATCTTTATTCTTTTTACCCATTGCTTTGCGGAGCAAATCCGCACGACCGAGTGAGAATCCAGCTACCTTTTGGGCAATTGCCATTACTTGCTCTTGATAAACAATTAGGCCGTAGGTATCGCCAAGAATTTCCTGAAGCGGTTCAGAGAGTTCTGGATGAATTGGATCCGATGGTTTTCGCTTATTCTTACGGTCCGCATAATCATTATGCGCATTTACACCCATTGGGCCAGGTCGATAGAGCGCTATAACAGCAGAAATATCCGCAAAGGAATCAGGCACCATAGATCGCAATAGTGCGCGAATCGGAGCGCTATCAAGTTGAAACACGCCTAAAGTGTCACCGCGTGATAAAAGTTCGTATGTTTTCTTATCAGTTAGTTCTAAGGTAGTTAAATCAACAATTTTGCCGGCATTATTCTTGATGTTGGATAAACAATCATCAATAACTGAAAGGTTACGAAGTCCGAGGAAATCCATCTTTAGCAATCCGGTTGCTTCACACGCTCCCATATCAAATTGCGTAATGATGGCACCATCTGCTTCTCGCCTATGGATTGGGATTACATCCAGTAATGGTTCTCTACTTAAAATCACGCCGGCGGCATGCACTCCCCATTGACGTTTCAAACCTTCTATTCCTAATGCAGTATCTACAATCCGCTTGCTATCCATATCAGTTTCATAAAGTGTCCTAAATTCACTGGCTTCGCCGTAACGTTCATCTTCATCATTAAAAACTCCACTTAAGGAAATATCTTTACCCATTACTGAAGGCGGTAAAGCTTTTGTTAATCGCTCGCCAAGAGCATATGGATAACCGAGTACGCGCGTTGAATCTTTGATTGCTTGTTTAGATTTAATAGTTCCGTAGGTAATTATCTGGGCAACTCGATCTTCACCGTATTTATCGGTTGCGTAACGAATCATCTCGGCGCGACGGCGTTCGTCGAAATCTAAATCGATATCAGGCATAGATATACGTTCTGGATTTAAGAACCGCTCAAAAAGTAAGCCATGCTTAATTGGGTCTAGCGCTGTAATACCAAGTGAGTACGAAACTAGTGAACCCGCAGCTGAGCCTCGACCAGGACCAACCCAGATGCCTTGCTTTTTTGCATGTGAAACTAAGTCGGATACAACTAAGAAGTAGCCTGCGAAACCCATTTTAGTCATTACGCCGAGTTCGTAACTTAACCTTTCAATATAAATTTGTGGCACTTCACCATTAAATCGATTCTGTAACCCTTGCTCTGACTGCTTTATTAACCAAGAATCTTCACTTTCGCCCTGTGGAACTGCAAATTTTGGCAGAAGATTTTCATTTTCGCGCATTGTTATATTGCAACGCTCTGCGATAAGCAGGGTGTTATCACAACTCTCTGGAACTTCTTTAAATAACTCTCGCATTTGTCGAGCGCTCTTTAAGTAAAATTCACCATTTTCAAATTTAAAACGCTTTGGATCAGCCAAAGTTGATCCAGACTGAATGCAGAGCAAAGCTTCATGTGCTACTGAATCTTCTGCAAAGGTATAGTGCAAATCATTAGTCGCTAATAGTGGTAAACCCAATTCTTTACTTAATTTCAATAAATCTTCTTTAACGCGTCGCTCAATTTCGATGCCGTGATCCATAATCTCTACGAAATAATTACCGGCCCCGAAAATGTCACGGTATTCCGCGGCTGCATTTCGGGCTTCGTTATAGGCACCCATTCGAATGCGGGTCTGTATTTCGCCACCAGGACAACCTGTTGTTGCAATGATTCCATCAGAATGTTTTGCTAATAGTTCGCGATCCATTCTGGGTTTGTAGTAGAAACCTTCTAATGACGCTAACGATGAAAGTCTAAAAAGATTGCCTAACCCAACATTGTTTTCTGCAAGTAGCGTCATGTGGGTGTAAGCACCGCCGCCAGATACGTCATCCTCGCCGCCATCTGCCCATTTCACTCGCTTCTTGTCGAATCTAGATTCTGGCGCTACATAAGCTTCAATACCAATAATTGGTTTAACGCCAGCTTTCTTGCTCTGCTTATAGAAATCAAAAGCTCCAAAAACATTTCCATGGTCGGTCATTGCGATTGCCGGCATTTCTTGCCGAGCCACTTCGCTTGTTAGATCCTCTACTCGGGCAGCGCCATCAAGCATTGAATATTCGGTATGTACATGAAGATGTACGAAATTTTCCGAATTATTGGGGGTCACGATTGGTGAGAGTACTGCCTTGCGGCGCTACTTTTCGGTGAGCAACGCCAACGCCTTTGTGAGGTCGGCTGGGTATGGCGCAGTGAAAGATAAACGTTCACTTGAAGCTGGGTGGTTAAAGCTAAGTTCCATCGCGTGTAACCAAGGTCGAGTTAATCCCAATTTTTCAGCAAGCGCTGGATCGGCGCCGTAAGTTAAATCACCAACGAGTGGATGGCGCAGCGCTGCAAAATGAACCCGAATCTGATGGGTGCGACCAGTTTCTAGTTCTACCTTCAAGAGCGTTGCCGCTGGAAAATACTCGAGGGCTAAGTAATGAGTAATGCTGGGTTTTCCATCAGCAACAACCGCGAACCGATAATCTTCTTTTGGATGGCGGTCAATTGGCGCATCGATTGTTCCTTCGGTTGGATCAATATGTCCTTGGGCTAGCGCGTTATAAATCTTTCCTACGGTTCGTTCTCTAAATTGATCTTTCAAACTCGTATATGCGGATTCCGTTTTTGCGACAACCATTAACCCAGTGGTGCCAACGTCTAACCTATGCACAATTCCTTGGCGTTCTGCAGCACCGCTAGTTGAAACGGAATATCCAGCAGCTACAAGTCCACCAATTACAGTTACACCTGTCCAACCCGGACTTGGGTGAGATGCGCAACCCACAGGCTTGTTAACAACAATTACATGATCATCATCGAAAATTACTTCAAGATTTTCTACTGGCGTTGGATTCAATTGTGGTGCTTGGGCTGGTTCTGGGAAAAGTATTTCAATCTGATCGCCACTTTCAATCCGTTCAGATTTTGCAAGTGTCTTCCCATTCCGAGTGATCTCGCCAGCGCTAGCCAAATCTGCAATCGTGGTGCGCGAGAGGCCAAGCAACCTTGCTAGTGCTGCATCAATACGTTCTCCTGATAAACCATCAGGAATGGTGAAAACTCTTAATTCACGCGACATGGTTACTCGATGCTGTTGGTTGGATATTCTTGATCGCAAGTATGACCACAATTCCAGCGGCAATACAGATGGCTGAATCGGCTACGTTGAATATCGGCCAATGTGGCAGTTCAATCCAATCCACTACATGGCCTTGAAACCTACCTGGGGCTTTAAAAATTCGATCCCAAAGATTTCCAAATATCCCACCAAGCACTAATCCGAGTGCCGCACCCCACCAAATTGAAATAACTTTCCTACTGAAATAGATAATGAACGCTGCTACACATAGTGCAAATGAAGCTAAAGCCAAGGTTGCGTTCGGTGCCATACTGAATGCGGCGCCGGAGTTAGTTGTATAGGTAAGTTGCAGAAAATTTCCAATAACTTTTATCGAATCGCGTCCTTTAAGGTTTTCGACGGCCCACAATTTACTTAAAAAATCTAGAAGGAATACCAAAAAAGCGCATAACGCTAAAGTTTTACGCGCCCGCTTAACTCGATCGGCATTCAGCGCCGTTCTTCTTTCTGTTTGCACGCCATGCATAGCGTTGCTCGAGGGAAAACTTGCAATCGAGCTTTTCCGATTGGATTCGAACAATCTTCACATCGCCCATAAGTTTTACTATCGATCCGCTCTAGCGCTCTTTCAGTTTGAGAAACCATGTCGCGAGCGTTGTAGACCAAAGACATTTCGTGTTCACGTTCAAAAGTTTTGGTTCCAGCATCAGCCTGATCATCACCGGCACCCACACCCGAGGCCTTAATCAAATCATCCATTTCGGATTCGGCTGCTTGTAACTCTTTCTTTAAACGAACTAAATCCTTCGCCAATTCAGAGCGCATCGCTTTCATCTCAGTTGCAGTCCAGCCATCTTCGCCTTCTTTAACCACGAGGGGTGCTGGTGCTGATTTTATTGGTTTAAGTTGCGGCGCTTTTTTCCCAGTTTTTATCGGTCTAACTGGTGGCGGCAAAACTAATCGACGTTCCGCAACAATCGCGGTTTCTAAGAGCTCTGGCTCAGGTTTATAAACAGAAATTGTCGTAGCGCCGCCTTTTGCAGTACTTGAAGTTAGCGCTGTTTTCATTGGCGCTTTGATAATTTGTTTGACCGGAATCTTCTTTACCTCAAGTGGTTTTTTTGTGGCAATTTTCTTGGCTGGTGCTTTCTTTGCTTTCGCTGGCGCCTTCTTCGCGGGAGCCTTTTTCGCAGGAGCCTTCTTTGCAGGTGCTTTCTTTTTACCTAGCAGTCGACTTAATACCCCAGCTTTTTTCGCAGGTTTTCCGGCGCTTTTCTTAGCGGACTTAGCTATTGGCTTCTTTGAATTCTTTTTTGTGGGCACAGCGCCGAAGGCTATGGCTTCTCGACAAGAAAAGCCATTCAGCCACACGTGGTCGAACAAACCGAGCGCAATCACAGTTTTGCGAAGGTAGAATCCAACTCTTAAATCCAGAGTGGAGCCATCATTGTGATTGAGTCAGAGAGCGGGAAATGAAAAACGAATACCGCGCCATCTCGCCACAGATAGATCTCCCTAAAACTGAGCATGAGATTCTAAATTTTTGGGAAACCCAATCAATATTTCACGAAAGTGTAAACGCACGCGCCGGCGCGGAAGCCTGGACATTTTACGAAGGTCCACCGACTGCAAATGGTTTGCCTGGAACCCATCATATTGAAGCTCGAGTTTTTAAAGATGTCTTCCCTCGTTATCAAACAATGAAAGGGAAACATGTAATTCGAAAAGCTGGTTGGGATTGTCATGGCCTCCCAGTTGAAATTGCTGTTGAAAAAGAACTTGGTTTCACCGGTAAAGGTGATATCGAAAAATTTGGAATCGCAGAATTTAATGACAAATGTCGAGAATCTGTACAACGTCACGTAGGCGCATTTACAGATATGACCGAGCGCATGGGTTTCTGGGTTGATTTCGATGAAGCTTATTGGACTATGTCGAGCGAGTATGTTGAAAGCGTTTGGTGGTCTCTTAAAGAAATTTGGAAGAAAGGATTACTCTCTCAAGATCACCGCGTTGCTCCTTACTGTCCAAGATGTGGAACTGGTCTTTCAGATCATGAATTAGCGCAAGGGTATGAAACCGTTACCGACCCTTCCGTGTACGTACGTTTCCCGATTACTTCCGGCAAGCTCGCTGAATTAAAAGCATCGCTTCTAGTTTGGACCACAACTCCGTGGACTTTGGTTTCCAACACCGCAATAGCTGTTAACCCAAAAGTTACATATGTTGTGGTCAAAACTAATAAGCCAGATAGTGAAGAGAATGAAGTATTAGTTCTCGCCGAAGAACTAGCGCACGTCGTGGGTGAATCTGAAATACTGCTAAAAATTAGCGGGAAAGATTTAGAACGCACCACATACGAACGACCATTTGATTTCGTTGAAATTCCAGATTCTCACTTTGTAGTTCTAGCTGAGTATGTAACAACTGAAGATGGCACCGGATTGGTTCATCAATCTCCCGCTTTTGGAGCAGATGACCTACAGGTTTGTCGGGCATATGGTTTACCTGTAGTAAACCCAGTACTCGCAAATGGAAATTTTGCGAATGAAGTTCCGTTAATTGGCGGAGTATTCTTCAAAGAAGCAGATAAAGCTTTAGTTAAAGAGTTACGGAAAACTGGAAAGCTATATAAATATCAACCATACGAACACTCATATCCGCATTGTTGGCGTTGTCATACTGCGCTTATCTACTACGCGCAACCTTCTTGGTATATCAAAACTACAAAAATTAAAGAAGCGCTTTTGAGAGAGAATCAAAATACTGATTGGCACCCAGAAACTATCAAAACCGGTAGATATGGTGATTGGTTAAATAATAATATTGATTGGGCAGTTTCTAGAAATAGGTACTGGGGCACTCCTCTGCCAATTTGGCGTTGTGAATCCGATCATGAAATCTGCATCGGTTCGCTTAAAGAATTAAGCAGTTTAGTTGGGCGAGATGTCACTGATTTAAATCCGCATCGACCCTTCGTTGACGATATTAAATTCCCTTGCGCAGAATGTTCCGAGACAATGGTACGAGTGCCTGAAGTTATTGATTGTTGGTATGACTCTGGTGCAATGCCATTCGCACAATGGGGTTACCCACATAAACCTGGTTCAGTTGAAAAATTTAACGAAGCTTATCCAGCCGACTTTATCTGCGAAGCTATCGATCAAACTCGTGGTTGGTTCTATACCTTGATGACAATTGGAACCTTGGTCTTTGATAAATCATCATATAAAACTGTGCTCTGTCTCGGACATATCCTCGATAAAGATGGTCGAAAGATGAGTAAGCATCTGGGCAATGTCTTAGAGCCGATGGCGCTAATGGATCAACATGGAGCAGATGCGGTCCGTTGGTACATGCTTGCCGACGGCTCACCTTGGAGTGCGCGTCGGGTCGGACATAATGCAATTTCTGATGTCGTTCGTAAGACCTTATTAACTTATTGGAACACCGTTTCCTTCCTCTCGCTTTATGCCAGAGCTTCAAATTTCAACCCGTTAACTTCGGATAATCAAATTGAAATTCCTGATCGCCCCTTGATGGATCGTTGGATAATTTCCGAATTGAATCAATTAATTGCAGGCGTTGATTCTGCGCTAACCAATTTCGATTCTCAAGAAGCTGGAGAGTTACTCGCCAAATTTATTGATGACTTATCTAATTGGTATGTTCGCAGATCGCGCCGTCGTTTCTGGGATGGCGATGTGGCCGCACTCTCGACCTTGCATGAATGTTTAGAGAAGCTGACGCTTTTAATGGCGCCACTTGTGCCGTTTATAACTGAACATGTTTGGCAGGAGTTAATTCGTCCAGTGTCACCAACCATTGTGGAATCTGTGCACCTTGCTGATTTTCCTATTTCCAAACCCAAACTTATTGATCAGAAACTATCCCAATCTGTTGCGCTTACACGTCGCCTAGTAGAGCTTGGCCGAGCTTCCAGAGCGGAATCTAAAGTTAAAATTCGGCAACCACTTTCGCGGGCTTTAATTTCGGCATCTGGTTGGGTAGCGCTGGACCAACAATTAAAAGATCAAATTTCAGATGAGCTAAATGTTCTGCATCTTGCTGACATTTCTAGCGCAGGAGCTGACCTAGTAGATATTTCGATTAAGGCTAACTTCAAGACTCTTGGTTTAAATTTCGGAGCCGATGTGCAACCGATTGCGAAGAAAATTGCGGAATTAAATGCAAATGAATTAACTTCCGAGATCCGCAAGAACGGTAAAGCCACCATTCAATATGGCGATGGCAAAATCGCAGATATCTCTGAGTTAGATTTAGTAATCACCGAGACGCCAAGAGAAGGCTGGTCGGTAGCTAGCCATTCTGGGGAAAGCGTCGCTCTCGATCTCGCGCTAACTCCAGATTTAATCGCAGCGGGCCAAGTCCGTGAAGTTATTCGGGCAGTACAAGATGAGCGTAAGAATGCCGGTTTCGATATTAGCGATCGAATCACCATGCGTTGGAATGCTAGTGAAGCCGTATGTAGCGCAATTCTGGAAGGCTCTGCATTGATTTCTCAAGAAGTGCTTGCAACTTCGATCGAGAGGGATAGCTCGTTACAACTTGGCGAGAACGAACTTGGGCTTGCGCTTAATTTAATAAAAAATTAATTAATAATTCCAATTAAGATTTGAATCCCAAAGAAGAGCACGACAAAAGAGAGATCTAAACTCACCGAGCCAAGGCGTAGTGGTGGAATAAATCGGCGGATAAAAAATAGTGGTTTATCGGTAAGCGAATAAGTTAATTCCGCAAAGGCCAAAATAATTCCGCGAGGGCGCCAATTCCGTGCAAACATCCGAGCGTAATCAAAAATTAATCGGGCAAATAAAACAAATAAATATAATTCAAGAACTGTGGCAATCAAGTTGCCAATATTTAACACTTTACTGAGTTCAGCTTTGATTAAAGAAACTAGCGTCAGCCGCAGCTGCTTTAACCTCAGTACTTACCATTACATTTGGTGGTGAAAGTAAAAACACTTTCGGAGTAACTCGTTCGATTGTTCCGGAATGGCCGAAGACTAATCCAGAGGCAAAATCTACTAACCGCTTCCGTTCACTCTCTTCCATATCGCTTAGATTCATAATTACTGGTGAACCAGATCGGAAATGTTCTCCGATAGTTCTTGCTTCGCTATAAAACCGTGGATGAAGTGTGACGATTCGATCAAGAACCGGTGCTGGTTCTGCTGCCATCAAAGTTGGTTGGGCAACTGAAAGTCTTGGTGAAGCCGTACCCGCCAATTCAGCACTTGGCTTTGGCATAATTCGACGTGGTGCTGGAGTAGGTGCTAACTGGGCGTCAGAAACTAAATCATCTTCCGTCAAACCCAAGTAATTAGTCATTTTTCGGAGAGCATTAACCATGCCCTAATTTTATTAGAGGTAGCTCCGGTTACCTAGGATTGAACTACCTAGCCGCACATGTGTCGCGCCGTGGTGAATCGCACTTTCAAAATCCCCACTCATCCCTGCAGATAACCACTTAGCATCCGGATAAATACGTTGAAAATCAGAGAATATCCCAGCCAATCTTGCAAAGGCGCTCTCTGGGATCTCTGAAATTGGAGCTACCGCCATCAAACCCTTTAACTCCAAACCTTCAAATTGCATGATGGATTCCGCAAATTTTTCTATCTCTTTGGGGTCAATGCCATTACGGCCTTCGCTTCTTACTAGATCTGAATCTAGAGAGACTTGGATAAGAATTGGAATCTTCGAAACATTGCTTTTATCTGCAGCTAGAAAGACCCGGTCATTTATTCGCTTTGCATGGTCCAAATCTGCGAGGGAATGTATGACATCAGCCCAACTAAGAATTGATTTAATTTTATTGCTTTGGATTTGGCCTTGAAAATGCCACTTCGCATCTAGATGAAATTCGTCGGCTTTGAGCGAACCTTCTTGGTCTCGATTTTCACCAAAATCCCTAATTCCCAATTCATATAAAATTTCAACATCGGATTTTGGAAAAGTTTTAGTCACCACAATTAACGCAATCTCACTTGGATCGCGTTTCACTGAAATTGCGGCGGAAGTAATCCGCTCTTTCGCGTTTGCTAAGCCGAGCGCTATCTCATTGCTACGAATCTCATTTACCACGCAATTACACCAGCTTGTCTTCCAGTAACGCCATCACGCCGATATGAAAATAAATTTTCACCATGTGCCGTGCAGGAGTTTTCACGTGAGTATTCAATCTCATAGCTATCCAGAATAGAGATTACGGCACCTGGCAAATTCAATGTGTGCTTCGCCAAAGTCGTGGCTGCCGCTGGATACTTACTTATCACATCTAGATAAATTTCTGGAGACACTTCATAACAACTGCCGCAAATCGATGGCCCTATTTGTGCACTAATTTCGCTTCGACTTGCTCCAAGATTCTCTAATTTAGCGATTGCTGCCTCAACAATTCCAGCAACTAATCCAGCTCGACCAACGTGTACCGCAGCGATGGCGCTCGGTGACCGAAAAAGTAATGGAATGCAATCAGCAACTAATACAACTAATGCAGTATCGGACTCTTGCGTAATGAGAGCATCCACTTTTGGTGGTTGCGAGGCTGGTCGTGAACGTTCTACCATCGCAATTTCGTTACCATGTACTTGATCCATATAGAAAACACGATCGGAAGTTAAGCCAAGCGCTGTTGCCAAGATCTCACGATTTTCTAATACAGCATCGATTTCATCGCCAACATGCAGCGCAAGGTTGAAATCAGTGAACGATCCCGAACTTACGCCACCAACGCGAGATGTAAAAAACTCGCGAATCACTTGGTTTGCTTACTTCATGAAATCAGGGATATCGATTTCATCTTCGCTAACAAGTTCTTGGAAAGTTATTCGTCTTCTAGGTTTCTCTTCATGAGTATCTAGTGCAACCGCCAATGGGTCATTTGATGGGATTGGATTCGCATTTCCGGAAACAGTCGTGGAATCAATAACTGGCATCACCATCTTCTTCGGCGCGCCACCATCAAATCCAGCAGCGATTACTGTCACTCGGACTTCATCACCCAAAGCATCATCAATTACAGTTCCATAAATAATATTGGCATCTGGATGAGCGCATTTCGCAACCAATTCAGCCGCTTCACTTATTTCAAATAAACCAAGATCTGAACCACCAGCTATTGAAAGGAGCACGCCATGTGCACCATCAATTGATGCCTCTAATAATGGACTGGATATTGCTAATTCCGCAGCTCTAATAGAACGAGCTTCACCACGCGCTGAACCTATTCCCATTAACGCTGAACCAGCGCCTGACATAACGCTCTTTACGTCAGCAAAATCTAAATTGATTAAACCAGGAGTTGTAATCAAATCAGTAATGCCTTGTACACCAGATAGCAGAACTTGATCCGCTGTTTTAAATGCTTCGATTGCACTGATAGATCGATCAGAAATAGATAACAAGCGATCATTTGGAATTACAATTAGCGTATCTACTTCACTTCTTAACTTTTCAATTCCTTCATCTGCTTGCGATGACCGGCGTTTTCCTTCAAATGAAAATGGCCGAGTAACAACACCAACTGTTAGCGCTCCCAAATCTTTTGCAATCTTTGCGACAATCGGTGCGCCACCGGTTCCAGTACCGCCACCTTCGCCAGCAGTAATAAAAACCATATCGGCGCCGCGCAAAACTTCTTCAATATCTTCAACATGATCTAAAGCTGCTTGGCTTCCTAATTCTGGTGATGCTCCTGCACCTAAACCTTTTGTTAGTTTTTTACCAAT
>CAIRHO010000049.1 GCA_903878415.1 uncultured Actinomycetes bacterium | reverse complement strand
GCTATGAACCGATTCAACAAGTTCGTTTCGAACTACTTCGACAAGAATTTCGCCGCTACTTATCATTCCGACCTCGGCATAGTTGACCAGATATGCGCTTGTAGCGGATGGCCATTTGTTGCCATGTCATATGCGTAAAACAATTCACCTTCGACTAAACCATAAAGCCGGGATCCTGCAGTAACTATCTTTGCGGTTGGCGCGGAATATCCTTGATCCATTGCTAATTGAATTTTCGGACCATCGAATATGCCAACCCAACCTTCCGTAATTCCAGTGTTATAAGAAATTACTACTTCTAATTTATTATCTGGCTTAACTCGCCAAAAACCAGTCTCAGATGCAGCCGGGCGAATGATTTCATTATTGTCATCGATGATCCATGATGTTGAAGAGTAGGTAAGAAATGGTCGACCATCGTGGCCAAAAGTAACTTTCTGCGCGAATTGAAATGGTTCGATTCCGGGATATTCACCATGACCCTTACCGCGCCACGTGCCAACAATCCAAGCGAGTGGATTAAGGTCAGGGTGTAATCCTTCAGGAATTGTGAACACCATTTAACTTTGCCCTTTCGCTTCTTTACGCAACTTTCGCAAAATCTTTAACCCTTGTCCAACCATAAATAAACCAAATACCAGCGCTGCTGCGGCAAGTGCGATCGAAGTAATGAACTCCACGCGGTAAGCCTATAGAGTTTCATACATGAATTCAGGAGCACCGTACCGCAAGCTCGTTGTAAAGGTAATCGTTGGCAAAGATGATCCGGAACGATGCGCTCAAGCCTTTAACGTTGCCGCAACCGCTTTGGCATCTGGAATTGAAGTTTCGCTTTGGTTAGCGGGAGAAGCATCTTGGTTTGCACTTGCCGGTAAAGCGGAAGAGTTTGTCCTAGAACATGCAGCGCCGCTTCACGAACTTCTCGAAACTTTAGTTTTAAATGCAACTGTCACACTCTGCACCCAATGCGCAACCCGCAGAAATATTAAAGATGGCGATCAGATAAGTGGAATTAGGATTGCCGGATCTACAGCATTTGTTGAAGAGATTATGGGTGCAAATACCCAAGTAGTTGTTTATTAATCTAGCGGAACTAAAATTTCTTGTGTTGCTGGAATTCCATCTGCCGTAAGCAATGCATCAGCCGGTGTCATTCGTTTAATAACTGCAAGTGCAATAGTTCCCAATTCATAATGGCGCGCCACAGTACCGATGTAGCCAACTTCTTTGCCATCACTTAATACTGGATCTCCTTGCGCAGGAATTGAAACTGCACTGCCATCGAGATGTAATAGAACTAGGCGACGCGGTGGATGTCCTAAATTAAATACTTTCGCAACGGTCTCTTGGCCGCGATAACAACCTTTATTCATATGCACTGCGCCGTTAAGAAATCCAAGTTCATTAGGGATCGATTTATGGTCACTCTCAAAGCCAATTCGAGCTCGACCGTTCGCAACTCGTTCTGCATCTAACGCCCAAGTTCCAACTTGCATATTAGCCGAATTAAAGGCCGCAATTGTCTCCGCTAATTCGCTCCGTGGAACTAGTGCGTATGGTCCGCCGATTGCATCAGTTTTGCCTGGCGCACGTAATACTGCGAACTCACTAGTGGCATCTTTTACTTCAACTCGAAGCATAAATTTCATAGACTCTAAATACTTAATAAGTGAGACCAAGTAAGTTGCATCTAGATGTATAAACGTTCTGGTGCCATCATCAACTAAGAAAAACTGTTGCTCTAGATGGCCATTCGCATCTAGAACCAGCGCTTCTTTCCATTCACCAGGTTGTAATTTATCTAGATGTTGGGTTGTAATTGCATGCAACCAAGTAAGCCGATCCTCGCCAGTGATTGTGATCACCGCGCGATGTGATAAATCTGCCCACGCTTTTCCTTCAGCTAGCGCACGCTGCTCTTTTGCAACTTCACCAAAATGCCAAACTGCACCTTTATCAGGACCATCCTCAACTAATACTGCGCTCACTTTTTCGCTACGCATTCTGCACAAGTTCCATAGATTGCAAAGTGGGTGACATCGGTCTTAAATCCGTAATCATCAGAGAGTGTATTTACAAAATTAGCTGCAGCATCAATTGGGGCATCTCCGACCGATCCACAATTCTCACAAACTAAATGTAGGTGAGTTAATTCTTCAGCTGCATGATAAGTAGCGCCGCCGTGGCCCAAATGAGTATGTTGCACTAAACCAACATTTTCTAGCGTTTCTAAATTCCGGTAAACCGTTGAAAGATTAATCCCCGGATGAGTTTCATGAATCTTTGCTGCAACATCTTCTGGAGTCGCATGTCCTAATTCGCGGACTGCGTTCAACACCAATTCGCGCTGCGGCGTTAACCGTAAGCCTTTTTCGCGTAATTCATGTTGTTGCGCCATGAGTGAAGTCTAAGGCGGCATCCAGATCGCGGGAAATTAACGAGGTGGTGCGCTGCTTTTACGCCGAGTACTCTTATCACTCTCATGGCACGCATCCTTCTCCTCACAAATACGCTGGGAGCCAGCGCTGAGGTATTGCCTGCTCTCGCGCTATTGCAACATCAAGTGCGGATATTGCCTGCCGAAGGTTCAGTATTAGTTGATGTTCCCGAAGTTGATTGCGTATTTTTAGATGCTCGTCGCGAACTTCCCGCCGCAAAAGCTTTAACTTACTTATTAACTTCAACTGGAATTGGTTGTCCGGTAATTGTCATCGCAACCGAAGGTGGCCTATCTGCGATGAGCGCCGAGTGGGGCGTGGACGATGTAATTCTAGATACGGCGGGTCCAGCAGAAGTTGAAGCGCGAATTCGAATTGCAATCGGAAAAATCGAAGCGCAACGAGTTGCGACTGATCCAACTTCAGGTGAGATTCGAAGTGGTGAAGTTGTAATTGATGAGCGGAGTTACACTGCAAAAATTCGCGGTAACTCCCTTGACTTAACTTTTAAAGAGTTCGAGCTACTTAAATATTTAGCGCAACATCCTGGCCGAGTTTTCACACGTTCCCAACTTCTCCAAGAAATTTGGGGCTATGACTATTTCGGTGGCACTCGCACAGTTGATGTGCATATCCGCCGATTACGTTCAAAACTCGGTCCAGAATTTGAAGCGATTATCGGCACAGTAAGAAATGTTGGCTATCGATTTACCATCAACGGCAAGGAAAATACGCTCTCCGAGCACCACTCGTGAAGTTACTCGAACATCTTGGCACCACTACCCAAGAAAAAGTTTTAGCGCTAATTGCTGATGCAACAAAGCAAGATGGAATTCCCCCAGTAGCCGAACACGTTTTATTGCACTTACGTTATGGTGGCGATAAAGCCGCTCGCCATTTAATTATGGAATCAGGCGATGATGTTATTGGCTATGCCCATATAGATCTAACTGATGAAATTGATGGCCCAAGTGCAGAGTTGGTTATTCATCCTAAATATCGCAATCAGAAACTTGGCAGTGAACTTTTAGCCGAAGTTACCAAAATTGCAGGAAATCGACTTCGGCTATGGTCACACGGTGACTCTGAGAACGCACAAAAAATGGCAGAAAATAGCGGTTTCAAACGAGTTCGCACCGTTATTCAAATGCGGCGTTCCTTAAATGATCCGATCTTGGAAACAAATAACGATGTTGAAATTCGAAATTTCTTAAATGGAATCGATAATGATGAGTGGATAAATTTAAATAATAAAATTTTTGAAAACCATCCAGAACAATCCAGGTGGAGCAATCGAGATTTAGATATTCGTATCCGTGAAGATTGGTTCGACGACAAAGGGTTCCTAGTTGCGACCGAAAACAGAAAGATGGTGGCATTCTGTTGGACCAAAATTCATGGTGGTCATTCTCATGCCCATACAAATAGTGAAGAAACTCATGCTCACGATCCAATCGGTGAAATTTATATAATGGGAGTTGATCCAGATTTCTCCGGTCGTGGATTCGGTGGTGCAATCACAATCGCTGCATTGCAACATATGCGGTATCAAGGAATTTTCGCCGCGATGCTCTACGTTGACTCTCAAAACGAGAGCGCGCTAAAACTTTATCGAGGGCTCGGTTTTACTGAATGGGGACGTGACGTTCTATATAAATTATCAGGAAGTTAGTTCAAGGCACATTTTTCGAAACGCTTCAGTGTGCGCGTCCACATCGGATTCGGTTGTGTATGGCGACATCAGCGCCATATTGTGAAACGGCGTTAACAAAAAGCCATCGTTTAGTAACCGTAAATGTAGGTATTGTTCCAGTTCGAAATCGCCAGCGTTCGCTGCTTCTGCGCCAGTTCTAGGTGCCCGATTCAAAAACATATATTCACCACGCGCGCCAAGGCGATTTACATGCCACGGCAGGTTGCACTCATTAATTACCGCTGCGACGCCATCAGACCAACGATCGCCAAGTTCAATCATTTTCACAAATGCAGTTTCAGTTAAAACCTCACTCAGCGTTGCACGCATTGCCGCTAGCGAAAGCGCATTTCCAGCCAACGTGCCACCAATTCCACCAGTATCAATAACTTCGCGATCAATTTTCTTAGCAATAGCCGAAGCGATTTCAGTAGTCATGCCAAATGTTCCGGTCGGGATTCCGCCACCGATTGCTTTACCAATCGTCAAGATATCTGGCTTCAAATTATGCAGCGCGGTCATTCCGCCAGCACCCACCGAGATCGTATGGGTCTCATCGATAATCCAAACCGCACCATACTTCTTCGCAAGCTCACCAACACTTTCTAAATATCCATCATCTGGTAACACAATCCCAACATTTGTCATCGCTGGTTCCATCAAGATAGCAGCGACATCACCGTGCCTTAACGCCGCTTCCATCGCAGCTAAATTATTAAATTCAACAACTCTTGTTGTTTCACTTAATGAAACTGGAGCGCCGATATTTCCCTCACGTGCAACTGTATTTCCCGCCTCATCCAAAGTAGCAAAGGTTTCATCAACACTTCCGTGATAGCAACGATCAATAACAACAATCT
>CAIRHO010000048.1 GCA_903878415.1 uncultured Actinomycetes bacterium | reverse complement strand
GCAGGTTACGACATTGCCCTCAACACTGCCCGTGAAAAGCATGTGCACTTACCAATGTTAGATACCGAATAAGTAATGTGGCGCATGTTAATTTCCAATATTGGATTATTGGTTACAAATAATCCAGCACATGATGGCACTTCACTTGGAATCATAAAAAACGCAGCGCTAGTAATTGAGAATGGTGTAATTTCTTGGGTTGGCTCTAATAGCGAGGTAGCTAAAAGTGATTTTAAAAATTCAATTGATGCGCGCGGAAATTGTGTCATACCGGGATTTGTAGATAGTCACTCACATATCATTTTTGCCGGCGATCGCAGCGATGAATTTCGAGCCCGAATGAAAGGTGAGAAATATTCCGCAGGTGGCATTAATTCAACAGTCGCACTAACTCGCGCTTCGACAAATCAAGAGCTTCTATCTAATGCGCATCGCATACTTGCCGAGGCTAATTCCACTGGCACAACGACTTTAGAGATCAAATCTGGTTATGGCTTAACCATAAAAGATGAAGCCAGGTCGCTTGAAATCGCTAGTTCTTTAACTGAGGAAACCACTTTTTTGGGTGCCCATGTAGTTCCACTTGAGTTTCAAAATGATTCTGAAGGATATGTTGATTTAGTTTGTGGGGAGATGCTGGATGCGGTTAAACCTCACGCCAAATGGATCGATGTTTTCTGCGATAAAGGGGCATTCACTCCAGATCAAACTAGAAAGATATTGAATGCCGGAATTGCAAAAGGTTTAATGCCAAGGTTGCATGCGAATCAGTTAGAGGCAGGGGAGGGGATAAAAATTGGAGTCGAACTTGATGCCGCTTCTGTAGATCATGTTAGCCATATCTCCGAGCACGATATTTCCTTACTTTCTAAATCCAACACTGTTGCCACAATATTGCCTGGCGCTGAATTTTCTACCCGTTCAAAATATCTAGATGCAAGACCATTATTTGAAGCAGAGATAAATATTGCCCTAGCTAGTGATTGCAATCCAGGAAGTTCTTACACTTCTAATATGCAATTTATCATGGCACTTGCAGTCCGCGAATTCTTCTTTTCACCAGAGCAAGCACTCTGGTCCGCAACAATGGGTGGCGCAAAAGCGCTCCGTCGAACCGATATCGGTCACCTCGGAGTTGGCGCAAGCGCAGATTTTTCAATTCTAAAAACCCCTTCATATATACACATTGCATATCGTCCAGGAGTTCAACTAATAGAAGAGGTATGGCGCCGTGGTAACAGAATCTAAATTTATAAATAAGAAGAAAGAAGTTTCACTTGATGTTAGCGGTGTTACTTTTGCCGATGTTATTGCGGTAGCTCGCTTTGATGCAAAAGTGTCGATTTCGCCATCAGCGACTACCGCCATGAACACTTCTCGTAAATTCATCGAAGATTATGCTGCGGGTGGGGTACCGGTCTATGGAGTTTCAACTGGATTCGGAGCCCTTGCTAATTTACATATCGATGTTAAAGATCGAATCCAATTACAGAAATCACTTATACGCTCTCATGCTGCCGGAGTTGGCCCAGCAGTAGAGCGTGAAGTTGTACGAGCTTTAATGTTTTTACGCTTAAGAACTATGACTTCTGGCCGTACTGGTGTTCGCGTCGCTCTAGCTCAAACATATGTAGATTATTTAAATGCCGGCATCACACCTATCGTTCCCGAATTCGGCTCGCTTGGATGTAGCGGCGATTTAGCGCCACTTTCACATTGCGCACTCGCAATGATGGGCGAAGGAAATGTGCACGACCATTCAGGTAAAGAAATGTCAGCGATAGATGCAATGAAGGCGGCAGGAATTTCACCGATCGAACTTGAAGCTAAAGAGGGTTTAGCACTTATAAATGGCACCGATGGCATGCTCGGCATGTTAATTATGGCTTGTGCAGATTTATCAGATCTTTGCACCGTCGCCGACATTACCGCTGCGATGAGCATCGAGGGTTTACTTGGAACAGATCGAGTCTACGCACCAGAACTTCACGCGCCACTTCGCCCACAAGTAGGGCAAGAAGCGAGCGCAGCAAATTTATTTGCGCTATTAAAGGAATCCGGAATAGTTGCATCGCACTTGAATGACACTTCTATGGTTCAAGATGCTTATTCACTTCGTTGCGCACCACAGGTCGCCGGCGCAGTCCGTGACACTATCGATCACGCACTTACTATTGCTGGTCGCGAGTTGCAAAGTGCGATTGATAACCCAGTAGTACTTCCAGATGGCCGAGTCCAATCAAATGGAAATTTTCATGGCGCACCCGTTGCATATGTATTAGATTTTCTAGCAATTGCAGCAGCAGATTTGGGTTCCATCGCAGAACGTCGTACCGATCGCGCACTCGATAAGAACCGTTCAAATGGCTTGCCACCATTTCTGGCAAATGATCCCGGAGTCGATTCTGGTTTGATGATTGCGCAATACACACAAGCCAGTTTGGTTAGCGAAAATAAACGTTTAGCTTCACCAGCTAGTGTTGATTCGATTCCTAGCTCTGCAATGCAAGAAGATCACGTTTCTATGGGTTGGAACGCAGCTCGCAAATTACGCAAAGTCATTGAAAACTTAACGCGGATTTTGGCAATCGAATTGGTAACTGCCGGCCGAGCAATCGAATTTCGAAGTGGCTTAAAGCCAGCTCCGGCTACCGCCGCAGTCTTAAAAACTCTAAGAACGGTAGTTCCAGGTATTGGACCGGATCGCTTTTTATCACCAGAACTTGAAGCTGCCGTAGCGCTAGTTCACTCTGGAAAAGTTATCGAAGCTGCAAAATCTGTAGTTAAAGAACTGCGCTAACTCTTTCGTTTAGCAACACCAGCAGCAGCTTCTAAAACTAAGAGCGCAGCAAGCCGTACCGTTCTTTGATCTTCGGTATCGAGTGATGCATCAATTTCGGTAATGTCTATCGCGCGAACTCGGTTATCACTTCCCGCTATATGAGCCACTTGTCGCAATTCATCGGCGCTAATTCCACCAGGCATTGATGCTGGACATGCTGGCGCAACAGAGCGATCACAGACATCTACATCTAAATCAACGTAAATTTCCCGACCACCATTACCAGCTATATCTAAAGCTTCAACCATAACATCTGAAATTGGCCGTTTACGCAATGCGTCTCGATAAACAACATGGACGCCATTTTCGTTAGCACGATCTGCATACGCTTTGCTATTCGCAAAATCACTAATACCAATTTGCACAATATTTTTTCCAGGCAAACCATCTTGAATTAGCCGCCAAACTGGCGATCCATTAGATATGCCATCACGAAGATCGTGATGCGCATCGAGAGTTATTAAGCCAATTTTAGATAAATCCGGCCAAAGTCCAGCAGTAACCGAGTATGTAATTGAGTTATCGCCACCGAGAGCTATCAGTAATTTGTAATTCTTTCGTACATCTTTAAGAAAAGTGGCTACTCGCTTTTCGCCATCTTCTTGATCAGGCTTTTCAATATCTCCAAGGTCAGAAAATTTTAATCCATTTAATTCGATCTGATTAGTACTTGCATAAGTTGAATATCGGGAGAGCGCTGCTCGAATTGCACCAGGAGTTAAATTTGCGGCGCTCTTTGATAAACAAGTTTCAAAGGCTGGAACCCCAACTAAAGCAATATCCGCGCTATTTCTTGCGCCATCAAACAAAGTATTTGCGCGTTGCCATTTGGGATCATGCGCCAAATTAGGCGTATTTGCTTGGCTTTCCATGGTGGTAATCGTATTGGTATCCTTCGCGTTAAGTAGAGTCGCCCGGATCACCGCGTTATTGATTGATTAATTTCAATAAATACCGAGGAAAGTCCGGACTCCATTGGGCAGAGTGGTGGGTAATACCCACCCGGAGAAATCCGCGGGATTAGTGCAACAGAAAGTAAACCGCCAACGAAAGTTGGTAAGGGTGAAACGGCGGTGTAAGAGACCACCAGTGCACAAAGTAATTTGTGTAGCTATGTAAACCCCACTCGGAGCAAGACCAGATAGTTGGCGTTTGAATGTGCCCACATGAGCCAACGGGTAGGTTGCTTGATTACGTAAGCAATTACGTAACTAGATGGATGGTGATCCGTTCGCAAGAACGACAGAATCCGGCTTATAGGGCGACTCTTCTTTAATTCATTCATATCACGCATGAAGTTATGCGGTATATGCGTAAAAATCTTGTCGAAGTATTTGCTTT
>CAIRHO010000047.1 GCA_903878415.1 uncultured Actinomycetes bacterium | reverse complement strand
GGCACCTAACGTAATTATCAAATCGTTAGGTTTGGCCATCTCAACTACCATCTCGATAACAGCGGGCATTGATGGTTCGTAAGTAACTTTTGTGGGTTCCATTTTTTGAGCGATACTTAAAGATGTAACTCCCTGGATTGGGTTTTCACTCGCAGCATAAACTTCCAATAAAAATACTTTATCGGCGATGGCTAACTCTTTCGCAAATTCAGCGAGAAAATGCGCAGTGCGACTAAATCGATGCGGTTGAAATATTGCAATTACACGGCCAATTTGGTTGTAATTTTGGGCAGTTTCTAGCGTGACTCGAATTTCAGTTGGATGGTGGCCGTAATCATCAATCACAGTTATTCCATTAATTTTTCCTTTAAGCTCAAACCGTCTACGAGCGCCCGTGAAAGTTTTCAACCCTTGGATCACCTCTGGAGCTGGGTATCCCATCAATAGCGCAGCCGTAAGAGATGCTGCCGCATTAAGAATGTTATGCCGGCCTGGTACCGAAAGTTTAAGTTCACCTAGAACTCTCCCTCTCCAAGTAATCCGTGCGGTTGACGAAGCTGCGTCAAGTGCTACCCGATCTATTTTCAAATCACACTCCGCACCTTCACCGTAGGTGGCGAGAGTTATACCTTCAATTTTCGAGTTTGCAATCAAACGTTTTGCCCCTAAGTCATCGCCGCAAATAACTAAGAAACCATCACTTTGAATTGTGCTTACAAAGTTAGTAAAAACTTCATCAACAGCGGCTTCATCAGCAAAGTGATCAACATGATCCAATTCAATATTTGTGATAATCGCACCAAAAGGTTTGTAAACCAGGAAAGAACCGTCAGATTCATCTGCCTCAGCCACAAATACATCACCGCTTCCGTGATGAGCGTTTGTGCCAGAATTGGAAACGGTTGCGCCAATTGCAAAAGATGGATCCACCCCACAATGCTGCAACGCAACCGTCAACATGGAAGTGGTCGTTGTTTTCCCGTGTGTACCTGCAATCGCTACCGAACGCTTTTGCGACATTAATATTGCTAACGCCTCTGCGCGGAGTAAAATTGGAATATTTAATTCTTTTGCTCGCTTTAGTTCTACATTTGATGCAGAGATAGCGCTGGAAATCACGATAATTTCTCGACCTGCAATATTGTCGGCCGAATGTGATGCGAAAACTTCAACGCCTAATTTGCGAAGCCCTTCTAGCGTTTGCGAATCTTTTATATCTGAACCTGATACTTTTATATCAAGCGCTACTAAAATTCGTGCGATCCCGCTCATTCCGGATCCGCCAATTCCGATGAAATGAACTTTCGCATTCTTTAGATCTGAAAATTTCAACTGGCTCATTATTTACTCGCCGCCAAAGCAAGCTTTGCAATCTCTTTTGCTGTCTCTTTTATTTTCACAGTCATAGCGCTTGCTGAATAGGTATGGCTTTTCGCTATTTCGGCTTCGATATTTTTCGCTAGCCATTCTGCAGTAAAATCCGAATTTTTAATCATCGTCGCTGAACTCTTCGCCATTAATTCATCGGCATTCGCTTCTTGCTCGCCATTGCCGATTGGCAACGGAATCAAAATTGCATAGCGATTGACTACCGCAAGTTCTGCGCAAGTAACAGCGCCACTACGACATATCACAATATCCGCTGCAGCATAAACTTTTGCAATGTTATGAAAATACTGAATTGGAAAATATCCAGTTCTCGCTATTGGTAGTGTGTTATGCATTCCAACAGCATGCGCAATCTGAATCGGATATTTTTGTGAAGAGAGATACTCTGAGACAACCTTGTTTATTCGCTCCGAACCAAGCGAGCCACCAAATACAGCAATTATTGGCTTATCGGGAGACAATCCCCAATCTTTGGCTTGATTAATTCTGATTTGCGCTAATTCCACTTTACTAAGTTGTGATATTGAAACAATATCTTCCCGTAATGGCATTCCAGTATTAATAGATCCCTGCCATTTGCGTTGAACTGATCCAAAATTGACCGTAACTACTTTCGCAAATACTCTACCTAATCGATTTGCCCAGCCAGGTTTGGCATTGGCCTCGTGAATAACGATCGGAATTCGTAGAACTACGGCGGCTAGGTATGCCGAGGCTGCTACATATCCGCCAAAACCAATCACAACTGATGCGCCTTTTATAATACGAATTGAAGTAAAAACGCTACCAATTAGAGCGAATGGCCATTTAATAATTGAAAATGAAAATTCTCTAGGTAGTGCAACTTTAGGTATGACTCGTAGCGGAAATCCGCGACTAGGTACAAGTGCATTTTCGAGGCCAGTTTTTGTTCCGATGAATTCACACCGCAACTCTGGATCCATTTTTTGTAATTCAACAGCGACCGCTAGCGCTGGTTCAATATGACCAGCAGTGCCGCCACCAGCCAAAATTATCTTTTTTGATGTCATGGTTTGCTCTGCTTAATGTTTCTACGGTGCAATATTGACTCTCTAATATTTGGAGTGCGTCTGGCGACTCCGAGTACAAAACCAGCGGCAATGAATACAGATAGCAATGAAGAACCGCCGTATGACATAAACGGCAAAGTTACACCCACTACCGGAATCAATCCGACTACCGAACCAATATTGAGCGTTAATTGCATTGAGATCCAACAACCGATTCCAGCTGTTGCATATTTTTCGAAGCTTGTACTAGCTCCTAGCGCTATTTTGAATATCGAAAGTATCAACGCAGCAAAGAGCATTAACACCGAAAGAGTTCCTAATAAGCCAAGTTCTTCACCGATGACGGAAAATATAAAATCAGTATGTGCTTCAGCCAAAGTTCCCCATTTTTGTCGACTAGCACCTAACCCAATTCCGAAAAGACCACCAGATGCTAAACCCATCAAGCTATGAGCAGGTTGCCATCCAGCCCCTTTGTAATACTCCACTGAAAACGGATCTAGAAGTGCGAAGAATCGATTTAATCGGTTGCGATGGGTCAATACTAAGACACCCACAACTAACCCACCTGCTCCACCGGCAAACGCTAAATCTTTCATTGGAACGCCAGCAATGAAAAGTATTCCACCAAAAATTAGCGCAACAACAACCGCTGTTCCTAAATCTTTTCCTGCATAAATTAAAGCTTCAACTAATAAAAATCCTGGAGTTAGTGAAATCCAAATATTCGATTTGATTCCTTGCGCAATACGCTGATCGTGTTTTAAAAGTCTTGCTGCGCACCAAATTATGAATCCCATTTTTGCAAATTCGCTCGGTTGGATAGTGAAACCAGCAACGCTAATCCAATTAGTGTTTCCGTTTACAGACTTACCTAATCCAGGTAATTGAGGCAAGAGCAAGAAAGCACATGAAGCTAGCAATGATAGTGGCGCTATTTTTTCCCAAAGATTAGCTCGCAACTTCATCGACAAGAATCCAATCATCAAAGCAAGTATCAGAAAGAAAGCTTGGCGTCCGACTATAGAAAAAGAGTTTCCAGTTTCATGTAACGAACGAACAGCAGATGCGGAGAGAACCATTAATAAGCCTAAACTAGTTAAGGCTGTGACTGCGATTAAAACCAAATAATATGACGCCTCTGGTTTAGCTAAGAAGTTTTTTGATTTAGCCATTTTTTGCAACTAACTTTGAAATCGCACTCTTAAATGCGTCACCGCGATGTGAATATGAATTGAATTGATCCATAGAAGCACACGCTGGGGCAAGTAAGACTGTATCCCCTGATTTTGCGATCGAATTAGCCAATGAAACAACTTCCAACATTAAATCTTCTCCAATATTTTGGCTGGTAATTTCGTGAACTTGGGTTTCTGGTGAATATTTTGAAAGGGCAGACTTAATTGCGTCTTTATCTTTGCCTATCAAGATAATTTCCCGGAACCGATTCTTACCTCGCTTAATTAAGTCGTCCATATCAGCACCTTTAGCTAACCCACCAGCAATCCAAATAGCTGACAATTGTGAAAGTAAGGCCGCTAACGCAGCATGCGGGTTTGTAGCTTTTGAATCATTTACCCATTTAATCTCGGATTGGTCCAAAACTAGTTCCAATCGATGATGATCTAATTCAAAATTATTCAAGCCTTGCTGCACCATCTTTGGCGAAATGCCGAGTGCCCGAGTCAAACCACCCGCAGCAAGTGCGTTTAACACATTGTGTGGAACTGCAGGAGCAATATCTTTTAATTCTCCGATCGCTTCGGCAGATTCTGAGCCATTAAAAGCTCTATCAATCAGAAGGTTTTCAACTAAACCCAACTCACCCAATCTTGGGGTTTCAAGTGAAAAATATATTTTCTTACCGGAATAGCTAGCCGAATACTTAATCACTTCTGGATCAGAGATATTTAAGAGCGCCATTTTCGACATACCCAATAATTTTGTTTTTGATTTTGCGTAATTATCGAAAGAACCGTGCCAATCAATATGGTCATCTGCAATATTTAAGATACAACTAATCTCAAACCTAGCCTCATTCGACCATTCAATTTGGAAAGATGAGAGTTCTAGAGCTAATACCTCAAATTTTTGCTTTGAATTAACCGCTGCAATAACGGTATCGCCAACATTTCCACATGCCGATCCGTTTATTCCGGCTGCTTTAAAAATTGAGGCAACCATCTGAATTGTTGTGGTTTTGCCATTTGTACCAGTAACTCCAATCCATTTTTGATTAGGCGCAATTTCTTGCTTAACCCGCCATGCAAGATCTATTTCGCTCAATATTTCAATGTTTAATTTACGGAATTCTTCAATAAAAAAATGGTCGGTGCGCCAACCTGGCGAGACACAAACTAGCGAAGTTTTACTGATTAATTCGCCAGTTACCTCTGTAATTACATCGGGGGAAACTTTTCTCTCATCAAAGAGTTGCACAATAGCGCCTTGGCTAGTTAGGAAATCAACCATCGCATTTCCAGTAACGCCAGCGCCGACTACAGCTACGTTTCTATTTCTAAGAGTTTTGAGAAATGACATGGCAGGTTATGCAACAACCCATTGTGCATAGAAAAGTGCTAAGCCGGCCGCAACTGAAAGCCCTGCAATTATCCAGAACCTAATAACAATAGTTACCTCACCCCAGCCAAGTAATTCAAAATGGTGTTGCAACGGGGCCATTTTAAATACCCGTTTTCCGCCAGATAATTTAAAATATCCAGTCTGGATTATCACTGAAAGAGTGATGATTACAAATAAACCTCCGAGCGGAATCAAAAGAAGTTCAGTGCGAAGGGTCATTGCCATTCCAGCAAGTGCACCACCAAGTGCTAAAGAACCGGTGTCCCCCATAAAAATTCGCGCTGGTGATGCATTCCACCAAAGAAATCCGCAGCATGCACCGCTAAAAGCAGCAGCTAGCACTGCAAGATCGAGTGGGTCTCTTACGTTGTAACACTTTGGCCCAAGATTTATTGCGCAACTTTGACCAAATTCCCAAACTCCAATTAATACAAACGCTAAAAATGTCATTACTGCTGCACCAGTTGCTAATCCATCTAGACCATCTGTCAGATTTACACCATTGCTTGTAGCTAAAACCATAAGAATTGCCCAGAGTACAACTGCGACCGCTCCCAATGTCAACGAAGTGTCCCGAACTGCAGAAAGATTTAGTGACATTGGTGTCAAGCTATTTTCATCTGGAAAGCGAGTAGCAAAGATTCCAAAGAGCGCAGCAAGGAAGGCTTGCCCTAGGAGTTTTTGCCTTCCGGAAAGTCCTAACGATTGTTTCCGTGAAACTTTTAACCAATCGTCCAAAAAGCCAACGCTTCCTAAACCTAGTACTAAACCTAAAATTAAAAGTGCAGAAATACTTATGCGAACTCCAGAAACTAAATGACTGACGAAATATCCGACGAAGCTAGCAAAGATAAGAATTAATCCGCCCATTGTTGGAGTGCCACGTTTTACATGATGAGTAGTTGGTCCGTCATCTCTAATGATCTGGCCATAGCCACGTTTTGCAAGAAATCTAATTAAGGCAGGAGTTCCTAAAAAACTAAGAAATAGCGAAATCGCTCCAGCAAAGAGAATCCCTTTCACTTCATCTCCTCCATCCCAATAGTTTTATCGCGCCAAAATTTAGCAATATCCGCCGCAATTATCTCAAGATGTTCAGCCCTGGAAGCCTTCACAAGTATCACGTCGCCAACTTCAAAATGCGAAAATAGTTGATGAGCGTCGTTTTGTTGACCGAAATGATGCAAAACCATTTCAATAGGCTCTGACGTTTGATATTGCAAATTTCCAATAGCAACCAAGTGGTCAATGCTTAAAGCGGCTGCTGCGGTGGCGATATCGCTATGAGCAATCCCAGAAGCTGCACCTAATTCATGCATGGTGCCCAGAAAAGCCCAGGATCTACCGCCGCGCTCCTGACTTATTAGCGCCAAAGTTCGGAGCGCTGCAATCATGCTCTCCGGGTTGGCGTTATATGAATCATTGATAAGTAATAAACCATTTATTTCACTAAGTTCCATCCGCCACTTACTCGACATCTCTGCTGTAGAAAGCGCTGAAGCAATGACTTCGATTGGAATATTTAGCGCGGTTGCTGCTGCAGCAGCAGCGAGAGCATTGGCAACTTGATGCATACCTAATATTCGAAGTCCGACCGCTTCTCTCCCTTGCGGCGTTACTAAATCAAAATGTGCATAACCTTCTCGGTATTCAATATCAGCGGCTCGAACATCGGACTTGCTATTCTCTCCAAAACTTAAAATATTTGCAGAAGTTAAACTAGCCATCTTTGGCGTAAATTCATCGTAATTCCCCAGAACCGCAAAATCCTGGGTAGTTAGCGAAGCGATCAATTCCCCTTTAGCGGTTGCGATATTTTCTTGACTACCGAATTCACCAATATGAGCGCTGCCAACTTTAAGAACTACGCCAACATTTGGTTTTGCAATCTTTGATAATTTTGCAATATCACCGATACTTCGCGCACCCATCTCTACAACGCAAAATCTTGTATCCGCCGTACACTTCAAAATTGTTAGTGGGGCGCCTAAATCATTATTGTATGACCCGACTGGCGAAACAGTTCGGCCTACAGCTCCCAAAATA
Organism: uncultured Actinomycetes bacterium; assembly: GCA_903878415.1. Lineage (GTDB taxonomy): Bacteria > Actinomycetota > Actinomycetes > Nanopelagicales > Nanopelagicaceae > UBA7398. The sequence goes on along the minus strand of CAIRHO010000047.1, from coordinate 46,043 downwards.
TGAGAGAGCAAATCCTTTGTAGTTGTCTTACCTTGCGAGCCAGTAATTGCAACAACTTTCAAATCCTTTAAATTACTTCGAAGGAATTTTGCCAGCTGTCCAAGTGCTTCTAATACATCTACAACCCTTATCGATGGCACATCGACTGATTTAGATACCAACGCAATGGCAGCACCGCCAGCAATTGCAGAATTCAAGAAATCATGGCCGTCATTGATTTCGCCCTTAAGCGCAATAAATACGCCATTTTTTACGGGCGAGCGTGAATCAAAGAAAAAATCACCCGCTATAACCAATTTTGGATCAACTCCGATAATTTCTCCGCTAACAATTTCGGCAATCTTTTCCACACTTAATGGGATCATGATCTACCTTCAATTGCTTTAGCTAATTCAATTCGGTCATCAAATTTATGGGTAACGCCATTTAATTCTTGACCCACCTCATGACCTTTACCAAGTAACAAGATGCTATCGCCTGGTTCCGCTAACGAAACTGCATATTCGATAGCCGTTTTACGATTCTCAATTACTTTGGTTGGACTTTCAAAATTCAAACCTTCAGTCATTGAGTTTAAAATACTTAGCGGATCTTCGCTGCGTGGATTATCACTTGTAAAAACTGCGACATTGCTGCCATTTAGCAAAGCTCTACCCATTAATGGACGCTTATTTGCATCACGATCTCCGCCACAGCCAAGTAGTGCAATAACGCGTCCAGAAGTAAATGCCGTAACGTTTTCTAAAACTCGCATTACAGCGTCTGGAGTATGCGCGTAATCAACGAATGCAGCAAAAGGCTGGCCAATATCTATTTGTTCCAATCTGCCCGGCGCACCTTTCATCGCTGCCATTTGAGAACCAACAAAGATTGGATCTAGTCCGCTTTCAATTGCAAGCGCTACCGCCATGATTGCATTTTCTAAATTATATTCGCCAAATAGCGGTAACTTGCCCTCGACCAAGATGCCACCTGACCCTCTGATGGAAACTTCGTAACCACTTGAAGTTGCGACTGCAGAATCGAAATACCAATTTGCCTTTCGATTAAACTTTGAAAGCGTAATAACTGGAATTTCTGCTTCTGCTGAGAGGCGATTGCCGTATTCATTATCAATATTTATAAATCCTTTTTCAGCGTACTCAAAAGTAAAAAGCAATTTCTTTGCTTCAAAGTAGGACTCCATGGAGCCATGGAAATCTAGATGATCTTGCGATAAATTCGTGAAAGCTACAATCTTAAATTTCGATCCAGTAACTCGATTTTGCGAAAGCGCATGACTGCTTACTTCCATTGCTAAATTCCGAATATGTCGTTCTCTCATAACTGCGAATAGCGCTTGCAATTCATCAGATTCTGGCGTGGTTTTATTGCTCGGTAAAATTTCGCTACCAATTTGAGTAGAAATAGTGCCAATCAAAGCTGAGTCAATATTTGCACTTCGCCAAAGCTGGTGCAATAACCATGTCACAGTTGTCTTACCGTTTGTCCCAGTTATTCCCACGCCAAATATTGAATTTAATGGGAAACCATAAAACCAAGCGGTTAAATTACCAGCAAGCGCTCGAGGATCATTTGTAATCAGCGTTGGTAAGTTTTTGTTGGTAATTAGCACCGCTCCGTCGTTATCAGTAATTATCGCTACAGCTCCATTTGCACTAGCCAACTCTGCGAATTTTGCACCGTGTGTTTTTGCTCCAGGAAGAGCAATAAATAGATCACCTGCCGCGGCCGACTGTGCCTGACTAGTTATTCCAGTAATTGATACATCTGCGAATTGTGAGTTAAGTCCAACATATTGAGCAATCTCTTTTAGGCTTTTGCTCAATAGATGCTCAACTCTAACTATCATGGTTTTTGCGATGCTTTCAAATCTTTTTCATTTAACGGATATATAGTTTTTTGAGTTAAAGTTGGTGGAATTCTTTTATCTTGTAATACAAAACTCATAACTTTCTTAAATACTGGCCCACCTAAGTAACCACCCCAATGTATTCCTTGTGGAGCTTGAATCGTCACGCTAACAACAAATGCTGGTTTATCTGCTGGCGCGAAACCAATAAATGAAGCGGTGTAACCGCGATAACAAGAACAACTATCATCAATTCTCATTGCAGTTCCGGTCTTGCCAGCAACCCGATAACCTGGAATTGCCGCAGATTCAGCAGTACCGGATGCAGAAACTACACTCTCCATCATTAACCGCAATTGCTTTGCAGTTTCCGGACTTATTACTCGCTCAGCCGCACGTTTTGCTGACGGTGTGAAATTTCCAGAGGCATCACTTGTGCCAGCTATTACTGTTGGTGCAACTCGCACGCCATCATTTGCGATCGTGGAAAATACTGAAGTCGCTTGCATCGCAGTCAGCGAATAACCCTGCCCAAAAGCAACAGTTGGCGCGGTGGTTCCGGACCAATCTTTAACTTTAGATAATAAACCGCTGGATTCTCCTGGTAATTGAGTTCCAGTTTTTGATCCGATACCGAATTTAGTTAAGTAAGAATAAAGAGTGTCATTAGAGATCGTTTGGCCGACCTGAATAGCCCCGGTATTACTTGAAACTGCTAGCGCTCCAGTTGCAGTAAGTCTCTGGGTTGCATGTTTCTCATGGTCGTGGAACGTGTGATCTGAAACCTTTATTGCGTAAGGAATAGTAAATATAGATAACGGGGTGATCTTTTTCTCTTCCAGCGCTGCAGCATAAGTTATAACTTTTCCAGTAGATCCTGGCTCATAAACATCTTCAACTGCCGGGTTCTTAAATTTACTTGGGTCAGTATTCTTGGTATCTGCAGGGTTGTAAGTTGGATATGTCGCTTGAGCTAACACTTGTCCGGTTTTTGGATCCATGACAATTACAGTTCCAGATTTAGCATGCGAACTCTTTACAACATCAGAAATAGCTTTCATGGCAACATATTGAATATCTTTATCAATTGTAAGTTTTATACTGTTGCCTTTTTTCTCTTCCACAGTAACTTGTTGTGTTCCTGGGATGATTGCGCCGCCACCATTTTCATATAAGTATTCGCCGTCGGTTCCAGTTAAAAGTGTATTTTGAGCATATTCCAATCCAGCCGCTCCAACACCCGCTTGATTAATAAATCCAACTACCGAAGCTGCCAGAAAGCCTGACGGATATTCACGGGTGTACAGGCGCTCTGAAAAGAAGCCAGCTAATTGCTGGGAAGCGCCGTCTTTAGATTTGCCTAAATTTTCGTTGTAACTCTTAATTGAAGCAGTCAAACTATTCCAAACTGTTGGTGAAATGCTCTGCGCAATAACTACATACCTTCTACTTCCCGTTAATTGCGCTGTTAGATTAGCGGTATTCATTCCTAAGATTGGTGCTGCGATTGCAGCTAATTTTGCTGGGTTGGCGATAATGCTTTGATCCACTATAACGCGATATGAAATAACGCTTCGAGCTAATTCGCTACCGTTGACATCAGTAATGGTGCCTCGAGGAGCCGGCAGTATCTTTTTCTTAGTTAATTCATTGGTTACTTTTGCTGAAATTCCTGCTGCTCTAACTGCTTGTACATCGACCAATCGGACTGAAAAAGCTAACAGGACTACAAAAGATCCAGCTACTAAAAATTTGATTCTGCGCTCAACCAAGGTATTTCTAGTCATGGTTTTAACGCCAGTTCTGCCGGCTTGCTTGAAGGATCCAAATTTAGAAATTCAGGCGATTGCGAAGGTCGCATATTTAACATTATGGCCGCGGTTGCTAATTCCTCCGGGCTTGCGAGGCGCTCTACTTCTTTTAGAATTGCTTCACGGTTTTCATTTATAGCAAGCGATTCAATCTTGAGCGTTTGTATTTTGATAGCGTCTTGCGTTAATAATGTGTTTATTGTAAGTAGCGCCGCGAAGCCAACTCCAAATATTCCTAAAATAAAAGCAACAAATGCTTTGCTAGTTCCAGGAGCGCTATCAATACTTAAATCTGGAACAATCTTTAAGAAAGCCTTAGTTGATTGCTTTCTTAATTTGCGAGGCGAGAGTTCAACCCTAGGCGCTAAGTTGCGAAGTGCCATCATGCTGCAATCCGCTCGATTGCACGCAATTTCACAGACTGCGCTCTTGAATTACTTTCAATTTCTTCATCGCTTGCACTTTCGCTGCCGCGGAATACCAAATTATATTTAGCAGCGAACTCGGCCATCTCTACCGGTAACCCACGTGGAGATTTGGACTCAGAAGCATCAGCAAAAAATCGCTTTACGATTCGATCTTCGAGGGACTGGAACGACATAACTACCATCCGGCCACCAACGCTTAGCCGATCAAGCGCAGCTGGAATTGCAGTTTCCAGAACTTTCAATTCATTATTTACTTCAATTCGAAGTGCTTGAAAAGTACGCTTTGCTGGGTTACCGCCAGTGCGACGTGTAGCTGCTGGAATACTTGATTTCACTAATTCGGCTAAGTCTTTTGTATTGTTAAGAAGTCCGCTAGCTCGAGCCTTAATTATGTTATCCGCAATTCTTGATGCAAATTTTTCTTCACCATAATTACGTAATACCCGCACTAATTCGCCTTTGGTATATGTATTTAAAACCACTGCAGCCGAGAGCGGATCCGATTGATCCATCCGCATATCAAGTGGAGCTAAATGAGAATATGAGAAGCCGCGTTCTGCTTCATCTAATTGCAGAGATGAAACACCAAGGTCAAAAAGAATTCCATCTACCTTCTTAAAGCCAAGAGAATCAAGAACTGAAGGTAGCTCGTCATAAACTGCGTGAATGATGGTTATTCGCTCTGCAAATTCTTGTAAATTCTCTTTTGCGATTTTCATCGCGCTCTGATCGCGATCAAGGCCAACAATTTTAACTTGTGGAAATTTTTCAAGTATTGCTTTTGAATGGCCGCCAAGTCCCAACGTTGCATCAATAACAATTGGATTCGAATTTCGTTCTATAGCTGGAGTGAGCAAAGTAATGCAACGGTCTAACATGACGGACTTATGTACTTGCATCTACTTCCCCTTTCATAACTATTTCCCAAAAAAACTTTTATTTCTTTATTTCCGATTTGCTATCTACTTTGGTCACTGCCGGCCGACGGATCTGGGGGTAAACGGCACCGGGGAAGTGGCGCCGTTTTCGAAAGGTCGGCAGTGGCCAAAATAGATAGATTTTTTAAGGCTTAAAAGAGGCCCGGAAATACCTCCTCAGAAACTTCTGCGAAATTCTTTTCGCGATCTGCGAGATATGTTTTCCAAGATGTTGCATCCCAGATTTCAACGCGAGTATTTGCACCGATTACAACGCAATCTTTTGCAAGACCTGCATAGTCGCGTAAACCAGACGGAATGGTTACGCGACCTTGTTTATCTGGAATCTCATCATGTGCACCCGCAAACATCACACGCATGTAATCGCGCGATGATTTTGCAGTTAATGGCGTCTGGCGTAGTTGTTCAGTAATTGTGTGAAATTCAGTTGCCGGAAATACATATAGACAACGTTCTTGTCCTTTAGTTATTACTAAACCACTAGCTAGTTCATCACGGAATTTGGCGGGAAGAATTAATCGGCCTTTTTCATCTAAGCGAGGTTCATGAGTGCCAAGAAACATAAGAACCTCCCCGTTTAGCCTTGCGAGACCCCCGTCCCGCTTAAATCACCACTTTACTCCCTTTCCCCCCATTTTCAACCACCTATCCCCATTTATTTCCCTTTCCAACCCCACCACTCCCCACATGGTCGGAGTTGTTTTTGGGCGCAAAAAAACCCGCCTGGTCGAGGCGGGTTAAGGCTCTGAATTAACGCTTAATCATTCGTAATTTCGGCGATCCCAACGTTCTTCTAATCGAGCGCTCCAGCCACTCTTTTTTGCCTTTGTACTTTTGCCAGGTGCTCCAAATTGCGGGGTAGCTAAATTTGAAATTGCTAGGACTACTCCGGAAAGCGCAATAATAAATCCAAGGATGCCGAGCGGAATTGTCTGTGAAATAAGGCCGCTTAAGAGCGTAATTAAGCCAAGAGCGAGAAGAGCTAGGCCAAGTAAAATCCGACTTTTCGCGGGGGTCCGGGCGCGACCGGTTAGCGTTGAAACTAAGCGCGGATCATCGACTGAAAGCGCTTCTTCCATCTCGGCAAGAAGCTTCTTTTCATGTTCGGAAAGAGGCATAACCGCACACTAGTCCAGTATTACTCACTGTTAAAGTCGAATTAATTAGTTTCTTGCTCAGAACTTGGTGTGGATTCACTTTCTACCAACCTGGCTGGCCTAATTGAACCGCTGCCAAAGCGGGCACTTGCCTTATCGACTGCCGCTTCCGCTTCTGCCCAGCCAATTTCACGCTCACCTAGGAGCGGTTGGTGGGCAACTCCCTCGCTCTCCACCAGATTTTCGAGTCCAACGCCGACTAATCGCAATCTTGCACCGCCGATGTCTAGCGCTTTATAAAGTTGTTTTACAACCGCAAATGTTTCCTGGGTTCCATTAATTGCAAGTGAGAAAGTTTTTGATCTTGAAATAGTTTTGAAATCAGCGAATCTAACTTTTATCGAAATAGTTTTTGCCCGTAAATTTCGAGCGCGCATTCTCGAAGTCGCTTTCTCACAAAGCCGTAAGTATTCTCGGAGAATTTCTTCTTCGTTCTCTAAATCGTATGCAAAAGTTTCGGCGGCGCTAATACTTTTCTCTGGTTCGTCTGTAATTACATCTCGATAATCTCTGCCCCAAGCTAATTCATAAAGTGCAGATCCAGTGGCTTCGCCTAATGCGCGGATTAAAGTCTGCCTTGGTGTATTTGCTATATCAGCAACACTTCTTAACCCTAATCTTAGTAACTCCTCGTTAGTTTTTGGGCCAACTCCCCAAATTTCAGATACGGGCAGTGGGTGTAGAAATGAGAGCACCCGATCGTGAGCAATTTCTAACATTCCGTTAGGTTTGCACCGGCTTGATGCTAATTTTGCAATGAACTTTGAAGTCGCAATTCCCACCGAGCAAGTTATGCCCTCTTGTGTCTCAATTTCTTTACGGATTGCGATTGCAATTTCACGCCCAGTTCCAAATAACTTTTCAGAGCCACTCACATCTAGAAACGCTTCATCAAGTGAGATTGGTTCAACCAGTGGCGTGTACTTACTAAAAATTTCCATTATTCGTTCCGAAATTTCGCTATACCTTTTATGGTCTGGCGCTAAAAAAATTGCATGCGGTGCCATGCGTTGTGCTCTGCCTACCGGCATAGCAGCACGGATTCCAAATTTACGCGCTGCATAATTTGCCGATAGCACCACGCTTCTTGCACCAGCGCCAACAACCAGTGGTTTACCTTTATATTGCGGGTTATCTAACTCAGCCACTGATGCATAAAAGGCATCCATATCAACATGAAGAATTGTTGGTAGCGCTTGGTTAATTTCCATCTCACCGCTCACAAACTGTGAGGTTACGCCATTTTTCGAATTCCGCTGATAATTCCCACGCCCCAGTTGCGCGAAGCGAGATTCCGCGGGCACCAGTTCGACGGATAATCCCCCTAATTAGAAAGAGTGATGATCCATATAAAAGTTGGGCGTATGAGCTCTGCATATCTTCAAAAAAAGTTATATCGCTACACCCGTAACCATCGTTAAGAGTTAAAAAAATAACCCGGCGGCCAGAACGAACTGGTGGAGTTTGTAGCGCGACTTTAATTCCAGCAACCAAGACGCTGGATTCAGAACGTTGTGCCAAAAGCTCGCTTGATCTGACTGCTCCAATCTCATTTAGAAATGCTGCATAAAATTCGATTACATGGTGCGATACATCCATTCCTAAATGATCTAGCTCGTAGCTAACTTTTTCGCGCTTTGTCATTTTTGGTAACCCACTAGCTTCGAGTTCCGGTGTAAATCCTAAAGTTAATTGGCCACCTCCTAAGCGAGTTGCAGAGCGCGACCATCGATAAAGGTCATTTACATTGAGTAAGAGATCGCGACGGTTTAAACCGTTATACAGTGAGTCAAATCCTCCAATTAAAACTAAGGCTTCACAGATTGGCTGGCTAGCTCCAGATCGCCTAACAAAATCTGCAAGGTCCAAATATGGTTGCCCGTTCTCAATCGAAGTAATTTCGCCGTCGCTAATCCCAGATATATCTTGAAGTGCGAGGCGGATTGATTCTCTACCGCCGACTACTTCCACTCTATGGTTACGAGTTGAGTGGTTTACATCAACAACACCAATCCCAATTCCAAGTTGGCGAACTTCATCCATCATCAACCGCTTCGGATACATACCCGGATCGTGAGTTAAGACTCCTGCTAAAAAAGCTGCTGGGTAATGGGTTTTTAACCAAGCGGATTGGTATGTAGGTAGCGCAAAAGCAGCAGCATGGGCTTTGCAAAATCCGAAAGATGCAAAAGCGCGAAGTACCTCCCAAATTTCAGTAACAACTGGCAGTTGGTAACCTTTTGAAAGAGCTGCTGGATAAAACCAATCGCAAACTTCTTGCTGCCCTTCCGGAGAGCTAAGCGCACGCCGTTTCTCGTCTGCTTCTGCAAATGAAATGCCGGTCAACGTAGAAATGATTCGAATCACCTGTTCATGAAATACCACAACACCTTCAGTCTCATGAAGAGCTTCATACAAATCGGGATGAAATATCTGAGGTGACTTCCAACCATGGCGCGCATTTAGGAATGGCTTAATCATGTCGCTCTTTACTGGACCCGGACGGAAGAGCGAAATATCAATAATCAAATCTGTAAAAGTTTCCGGTGCAAACTTTCCAATTAGTTCACGCTGTCCTGGGCTTTCAATCTGGAATAGGCCCAACGTCTTTGTGGATTGGATTAACTCGAAAGTCTTTGGATCATCTAGCGGTATTGAATCCAAATCTACCGTTATCCCCTGACTCCGCTCAATTTCCTGAACTGCATACGAGAGCGAAGATTGCATCCGGACTCCAAGTACATCCAACTTCAATAACCCAATTGCTTCTACATCATCTTTATCAAATTGAACCATTGGGTAACCACTGGCATTTATTTGAATTGGCGCTCGATCTAAAAAAGCGCCATCGGATAAGACAATTGCACATGGATGCATCGAAAGATTTCGTGGCAGGCCATCAAGTCGTTCTGCTAGCCCAATTGCCATTTTTATTAGCGGAGTATTTAAATTTAAATTCTTCAGCTCGGGCAAATTATCTAAAGCTTGCGAAATATTCCTTGCTCTAACATGCGGAATTGATTTTGCAATTAAATCTATCTCCATCGGTGGTAAACCAAGAGCTGCACCAGTATCACGAATTGCATGGCGCGCTCTATAAGTATCAACCATCGCGACTGTTGCGCACCTTGAACTGTTTCCGGGTTTTCGCCAATTTGGATCGCCATATTTACTAAATACTTGGTTATATATTTCTAACCGGCGAGCTGATTCAACATCGATATCAATATCTGGCAACGCCCGCCGAAGTGGCGAACAGAAACGCTCCATCAATAAACCATGAGCAATCGGTTCCACTCCAGAAATTCCAAGTACATGACAAATTAATGAACCAGCACCACTCCCTCTCGCAGCAACTCGAATTCCACTCGCTCTCGCAGTATCGGTAATGTCGGCAACGGTTAGAAAATATGATTCGTAGCCAAGGGTGCGAACTGTAGTTAACTCATCTTCAAGCCGCGCCTCCGCTTTTTTTAATAATGTAGATGCGCCATATCGCCAATTCAAACCAGAAAAACAGCGCTCTCGAAATAATCGCGCCATATCTAATTCATCTTTTGCTCCAACAACATGGTGTTCTGGTAAATGAATCGCACCTAAACCAAGATCACTAACCGGTGAAAGTATTGCGCGCTCTGCCCAAGCCGCGGTTTCCTTTAGTAAATGGCGAGAATTACGCTCTCCAGCAGCTCTAGAAATTAAATCTGCAATCGCAACCATCTCTTTGCTGTTCTTGAAAAAACCTTCGCTATTTCTTCGCTCTACATTACTTTCATGAAGCGGCGCTAAATTTCGTGAGCAATCTAAAATATCCGCAACTGGGCCATCACTTCGATCTAACATTCGAGCTGCATTGCTTATCACTGCTGGTAAGTCATTATCCCTAGCAAATCCCAACATCCGCCCAGCGTGCGTTGTGGAGTAAGGACCATCACCAGCAGCTAAATGTGAAACGCATTCAATCGCTTGATCTGCAAAAAGTTTGTCTCCGCTATTAAAAATCGCCATAGCTTTTTTATAATCGCGCTTAACTAAAGCTTGCGAAATTGCAGATTCACTTCCGTGTAGAGCTAATAAATCTTTAGTATAAGTTGAAAACTTCTGTAACAAATCTATAGTTAGTATCGGCTTCTCTGGATCAAAAGTATTAATTGCAGTTACTAAGCGAACTAAAGATCTCCAACCGCCGCCAGATTTAGCGATTAAAGTAATCCGAGATTTTGTACCGTTAATTTTATATTTTAAATCAACACCCAAAATTGGGCTAACGTTGTACTTCTGGCAACTCTCTACAAATCTGATTGCGCCAGCTAGTCCATCGCGATCAGTAAGTGCTAACGATTTCATTTCAAATTCCGCAGCTCGTTCTACAATTGCATCTGGTAAGTGGGTGCCATATTTAAATGAATAGCCGCTAGCCATGTGAAGATGGGTAAACATAAATACCTAGTTGCGAGTAGCGCGAGAACTTGGGCGAATTCGCCAACGTAATTCGCCAGTTTTTTCACTGACTTCATCGCGTTCGATTTCAAAGGTAGCGAGCGCACCAATCGGAGCCGCTTCTACTCGCCAGAGCGCACGCGAACCATCATCTGGTCGGTAATTTCCATCGCTAGCGCGATTCCACCAGCCGCCGGCTTCGCGCCAGCTAGAGAGCACGGCATGGATTCGAAACCTGCGGCCGCGATAGGTGAATTCGATCGGCTCCCCGTCGTATAGAACGATTTCTGGGCCGATTTCTGGGTTGAGGGCGTTTTCGAACATTTGTTCGAACTCTAGCGAGCGCCTCTGACAGAGGCAAGTAATTTAAGAACTAGACGCGACACGGATTGAAATTAGTTGAAAATTCAACCAAATCCTGCCATCCTACGAAAGTACTCGGAGCTCACCCGGACTCCCCTACTTCGTAAAGGAAATCAATGGATATCGTTCTCATTATTGGCCGCATTCTATTTGCGCTTATCTTCGTTAACTCAGGCCTCATGCACTTCACAAAGAGCAGTGCCATGGTTGGTTACGCACAATATAAGAAATTGCCTGCAGCAAAGATTGCGGTTCCATTAAGTGGACTAATGATCCTTGTCGGTGGGCTTTATGTTGCTCTCGGTATCTACGCAGATCTTGGTGCGCTTCTAATCGCAATCTTCTGCCTCGTTAGCGCATTCACGATGCATAACTTCTGGACTATCGATGATGCAACTGCTAAACAAGGCGAGACTGCTTCATTCTTTAAAAATCTCTCACTAGCAGGCGCAGCGCTAATTATCTTCGTTCTAGTTGGATCAGGTGCCGATATCGGCGCTTCTATAACTGGAGCTTTCTTCTCGCTATAAATCTAGTTTCAAAAAACCCCTCATTTTCATAGTGAGGGGTTTTTTATTAACCCAAAGTTCAAGTTCAAATCAAGGGATTCCAACAGATCGATTGCTACCCTTCAAGTAATAGGCCACTCGAATTGGAGAATAAATGAAACCACAGAAGTTCGCATCGGAATTTGTTGGAACCGCACTATTAGCCGCAACCATCATAGGTACCGGGTTCATGGCGAAAAACCTTGCACCTGATTCACCATTAATGCAGCTATTTGTAAATGGCGCTGCTGCTGCAGCAATGCTCTCAGTGATAATCCGCTTAGGCGCAGAAGCAAGCGGTTCGCACTTCAACCCCGCTGTAACTATTGCCTTCTTAATCAGAAAAGAAATCAAACCGCTCGATGCCCTTAATTACATCGCAACTCAAATCCTAGGCGCGATACTTGGCGCATTCCTTGCTAACGCAATGTTCTCAGATCCAAACCTCGCCACATCTACAGTTGATCGCCTTGGTTCTAGGTTATTCCTAAGCGAAATCATCGCAACTGCTGGACTAGTTTGGGTAGTCATGGCATTTGGCGATAGCGCAAAAACAGTTGCCAAGTTAGTACCGCTTTGGATTTTCGCGGCTTACTTCTTTACTGCTTCTTCAACATTTGCCAATCCTGCTGTCACTATCGGTCGAGTTTTCACGACTTCACCTGCCGGAATTTCAGCTAATTCAATTCTTGCATTCATCGCTGCCCAAATAATTGGCGCTGGCGCTGGCGTCCTACTATTTAACGTAATTTCAAACTCCAAGAAATAAATCTATGAAAAAGCCAAGTGTGTTATTTGTCTGCGTGCATAATGCTGGTCGTTCACAAATGGCCGCAGCGTTCCTAACCCACTTAGCTGGCGATAGCGTTGAAGTGAGATCGGCTGGTTCCGCACCAGCCGATTCCATTAACCCTTCAGTTGTAGAAGCAATGCTCGAATTGGGAATTGATATCAGCCACGAAGTGCCTAAAGTCCTAACTACCTCAGCAGTTCAAGAATCAGATGTGGTAATCACAATGGGTTGTGGCGATGCATGTCCATACTTCCCCGGTAAACGATATTTGGATTGGGAACTAGAAGATCCTGCTGGTCAAGGGGTTGCATCTATTCGCCCGATTCGCGATGAGATTAAAACTCGAATTGAAGGACTAATCGCAGAACTTAAGTAATTCAACGGCAACATGTAACCTTTGAAAATGAGCGAATCAATTCTCCAACACGCTGCAGTTGCCAGAGTTCGTGCTGAATTAAAATCTCATGGCATAACCGGCGAAGTCACTGCACTTTCGGATAGTGCTCGTACCGCGCTAGAAGCAGCTGCCGGACTTGGTATCGAGGTTGGCCAAATTGCCTCATCAATTGTTTTTGGAATAGACGATGATCTGGAACCTAAAGCGCTATTAGTAATTACCTCTGGCAGACATCGGGTAGATACTGCGCTAGTTGCAAAAAACTTAGGAATTGAAAAATTAATAAGAGCCGATGCAGATTTTGTAAGAAAGTGGAGCGGGTTTGCAATCGGCGGTGTGAGCCCATTGGGTTGGGCATCAAAACCGGAAATAACGCTTATTGATGAAGCGTTAAACGATTATGAAGTGGTTTGGGCAGCGGCAGGTCACCCACATGCGGTTTATCCGACTTCATTTAGCGAATTAATCAAATGTACAAATGCTAAGCCTATGGTTGTTGGTGACTAATGAAACTTGTCACTGAACAATTCGGAAGTGGCGAACCTGTCTTATTGATTCACGGGATGGGTTCAGCAGCAACAGCGTGGAAACCAATAATCCCAGCACTTAGAAAAACCAGCCTAGTAATTACAGTTGATCTGCCAGGGCATGGAAAGTCACCGATGGATTTCGCACAACCAATGGATCCAAAATCTTTAGCTGAAGCAGTTTTCCGAACAATGGATAAGTTGGGAATCGAAAAATTTAATGTCGTTGGAAATTCTTTAGGTGGCTGGGTTGCTCTTGAAATGGCTGCGCTAAAACCGGAACGGATTAAATCTTTATTAGGAGTAGCTCCAGCCGGCTTATGGTTAACTCCATTTACATCTCGAACCAGTGCGCGAAATCGAATAATGGCTAGGTTAGTCAATCCGATTGCATCCTTTACGGTTCATTTTGAATCGCTCCGGAAATTAGGATTTGAAAACGTTAGCCCGCTTTGGCCTTTATTTACTTATGAAACTTGTTTAGACGCCACCAGAGCAATGGCAAATTCTGAAGGATATTACAAAGCTTGGGATGCTATGTTAAATAAGCGATTTAATGGGAAAATACCAATTACCGTACCGACAACAATTATCTTTGGCGATACCGATAATTCACTGCCTACCCAAACTTGTCAAGAACGTTCGCTTGCGCCGGCCCATGCAAAGTGGATCATATTTTCAGAGTGCGGACACGCTCCGATGTGGGATCACCCAGATGAAGTGGTAATAGAGATAAATAAATTAACCGGAATTAGTAATTGATTACTGTAATTTATTTCTGGCAGATTAGTAAAAGCAATGTGCCGTGGGCGCTACTGCATATGGGCCTAGATCGATTGCCGTTGCGTAGAAATAAGAATATTGGATTCTGGAAATTACTTGGTACCGGCAAAGGCGAAACTTTTACTCCAAAAGATGCGAATTCTCAACGTTGGGGCTTGCTAGTAACTATTCTAGAATCAGATTTAGCTAGTTTTAATAATTCAAAATTAGTAAAACGTTGGGATAATAAATCTAGCAAGCGTTACCAAGTTGTATTGAAAAATATTGCGGTGCAAGGAAAGTGGTCTGGCAAATCGCCATTCCTTCCTGAATTATTCGAAACTCCGTGGAACCGAAAAGTTGTGGCGATAACCCGCGCTCGAATCAAGTGGCATAAGAATCCGATTTTTTGGCGGTCGGTTCCGCCAGTAACTGTAAGTTTAAAAGAAGCGAATGGCTTAATTTCTGCTATCGGCATTGGTGAGGCTCCTATTGGATTACAAGGAACGTTTTCAATTTGGGAATCGCCGGCCGCAATCCGAACATTTGCGTATCAAGGAGCGGCGCATAAAGCCGCGATTGCCGCAACTGCGCGTGAAAAATGGTATGCCGAAGAGTTATTTGCCAGATTCGCGGTCATCGATGAAAGTGGCTCGCTTTAAGGCAGAATAGCGCCATGTCAATTCGTCAATATCGGCCGAGGCGAAATTTACGCGGTTCAATTACAAACGCTCAACAATTAATCTTAATTGCAGTTTTCGTCATAGCACTTCTGCTGCAAATTTCTTATCCGTTAGTTTCCGGAGAGACACTTCGCCTGGTCACCATTGCCACTGTTTATTGGGCTGCAGGTGCGATGTCATTGCATGCTCTCTACTCATATGGTTTGAATTATGCAATTAGATATATTCTGATTACTTTTACGTTTGCGCTAATAGTTGAACAAATTGGCAGTCGAACTGGATGGCCATTCGGCACCTATTCATACGATGTTTCATTGGGATACCAAATATATGGCGTGCCACTAGTGGTGCCGTTCGCCTGGATGATGCTTGCCCATCCCTTGCTGATTGCAGCGCGTCGAGTTTCACCACATTGGGTATTTCTTTATGGTGGGACTGGATTAATGGCTTGGGATATTTTCTTAGATCCACAAATGGTTTCTGCGCAAAGATGGACTTGGGAAGTTACTGGTCGTACCGTCCCGTTCCAGCCTGAAGTCCCACTGCTAAATACTTTCGGCTGGTTGCTAACCGGCATGGGATTGATGGCACTGCTACACATCACGCTACCAAGAGAGCGACGCAAGAACGGCGCAAGTTACTTAGTTCCTAATATCTTCCTCTGCTGGACTTGGTTTGCCGGAGTGGTCGGCAATATTTTCTTCTTTAATCGACCCGGAGTTGCACTCGTTGGTGGCTTAACTTTTGGCTTAGTCCTAGCACCATATTTCATTGCGCTTTCGTTTGGGCGAAGCGGCTAATTATTGTGGTTTTAGTTGGAACCTTACTTGCGCTCGGCTCATTATTTCTCACCTTAGTTAATTCCCTAAGCATTAAGAAACCGAGCAAATTGAGCGGCGTATTGACTTCTTCGGTTTCGGTATTAATTCCAATGAGAAATGAATCTGAAAATGTTAATGGCGTATTGACTTCAAGCAATGATCAAGTTGGGTTGTCAGCATTTGAAATTATCACTCTTAATGATGGCTCAACCGATAACACTTCCGAATTGATATCTAATTTTAAGTTCAACATGCAAGCAAAAGCTATTAATGGAGAGACTCTTCCTTTAGGTTGGTTAGGAAAGAATTTTGCGTGTCATCAATTGTCCTTAGCTAGCCAATCCGATTATCTAGTTTTCATAGATGCTGATGTCCGCTTATCCCCTAGCGCTATTCAAAGCGCTATTAGAACTATGCAAATTTGCAATTGGGATTTTATTTCACCTTACCCTGCCCAAATTGCAATAACTCCAATAGAACAATTGATCCAGCCGCTCTTGCAATGGAGTTGGTTTGCAACCGTTCCGTTATACATTGCGCAAAAGTTTCGAATTCGGTCCATGGCCGTCGCAAATGGACAATTCTTAATTGTTAGCCGCGCTGCTTACTTAAAATGTGGTGGCCATGAAGCAATTAAAGGTGAAGTGATCGACGATATTGAATTAGCTCGGTTATTGTTGAAATCTGGATTCAATGGCGGCGTAGCTGACGGTAGCGCTATCTCAAACTGCCGAATGTATAAGAGCTCTGCGCAATTGATAAATGGCTATCGCAAATCCCTATGGCGAGCATTTGGTTCCCCGATTGGTTCGATATTTGCAATCACGCTGCTCACGCTTTCATCAATAGTGCCCTTTATCTATGCGTTAAACGGTTCGATATTGGGCTGGGTTGGATATATGGCAATTACAACTTCTAGATTAGTTACTGCGTTGAAAGTTAAATCTAGATGGGAAACTGCTTTCTTACATCCATTATCTATCGCTGCACTTATTGCGCTAATTTGCTGGTCTTGGATCGGAAAAATGCGCGGCGAATTGAAATGGCGGGGTCGAAACGTATGAGCAAAGTTCTTGTAATCGGCGCTGGCGTTGGCGGCATGACTGCCGCTGCCCGATTAGCAAAATCCGGCCACAAAGTTGCAATATACGAAGCATCTGCCCGCACTGGTGGAAAGTGTAGAACTGAATGGATCAACGGCTTTGCTTTTGATACTGGCCCATCACTTCTAACACTTCCGGCTGTTTATAAAGATTTTTTCTTAAAAACTGGCAAGAGACTAGAGCATGTTCTAAACATAATCCCGGTTGATCCAGCCTTCTCATATCGGTTTGCCGATGGCAAAGAAGTTATTTTTTCGAATCTTTCACATCATAAAACTAGGGATGCAATAGTTGCAGCGTTTGGCGAGTCAGCCGGTAATGACTGGCATAAAATAATGCGCCGAGCAGAGCGGATGTGGAGCGCATCTCGAGTTCAGTTTGTTGAAAGTGAACTAAAATCAGTTTTTCATTTATTGAAAAGTAAATCGCTAATCACGGATTTAATCGAGATTGCGCCATTTACTTCACTCCGGAAGTTAACCAATCGCTACACAAATTCACCATATATACAAAAGATTATTGAAAGGTACGCGACATATACCGGCTCTGATCCTCGTCGCGTTCCTGCGGTTTTACTGACGATTGCTTTTGTTGAAGAAGCATTTGGTGCTTGGCATCTAAAAGGCGGTATTGGAAAACTTTCCGAAGCGCTTGAAGAACGTTGCCGCGATTTAGGAGTCGAAATATTTCTAGATACACCAGTTGCGGAAATCTTGCATCAAAAAAATCAAGTAACCGGAATCCTGCTGAAAAATGGTACGCAAATTACTGCAGATATCGTTGTTGCTAATGCAGATTCCGAAATAATCTATTCAAAATTGCTGCCAAATAAACCAAAAGTTACCCAAAAGGCACGTAGAAACCTGGCAAAATCAATACCTTCTCTCTCTGGGTTTTCGCTCTTGATTGGATTGAAAGCCGATACATCTGGTGGCCCTTCTTTAAGTCACCATAGCGTCCTATTCCCAGAAAATTATGATGATGAATATGACGCAATTTTTAAACGTAAAGAACCAGTGCCAGATCCAGCGATCTACATCTGTGCGCCAAAAGATGAAACTATGGTTGAAAATCCTGGAGATGAGAGTATTTTCGTATTAGTTAATGCACCACGCCATGAGCCAGAAGGTGGCTGTGATTGGAATAAGCCAGGACTCAAAGAAAGTTATGCCCAATTAATTATTAAGAAACTAGCGGAGCGAAATGTGGATATTAGAGAACGAATTTCAGTGATGGAAATTCGCACACCGGCAGACCTTGAACAAAGTGTAAATGCGCCAGGCGGTTCAATTTATGGAACTTCTAGCAATGGCGCACGTTCGGCTTTTAGAAGAGCAAAGAATCGCTCGCCGCTAAAAGGTTTGTACTGTGTTGGTGGATCTGCTCATCCTGGCGGTGGTTTACCGCTAGTTGGAATTAGCGCAGAGATTGTGGCAAATGCGATTGGTAAAGCTTAAATATTTTTATATGCAAAACGTAAGACTGTTGTAAGACTCAAAAATTGTAGAGAACACCAGATGATAGCGAGTGCGTTCACATAATTTAATTCCAAGAAATGCATAATGATTGCGACAAAGAGAAAACTAGCTCGAATAGGTCGCTCTCCAATTGTTACCACGCCAACTGCACGTAATCCGAGTCCACCCGCTCTAGCTCTTACATACTCTTGCGTGAATGCGGAAAGCCAAGCAGTAAGTACTATCCAGAGCGGAGCTCCTAAATAATAGAAAGTTAGCGCCCAAAATCCTTCTGCAATTCGGTCGGTTACTGCATCTAATATTGCGCCTCTACTTGAAGCACTCTTCTTAACTAGTGCTAATGAACCGTCAATACCATCAGACGCTAACGATAGAAGTAAGAATAAGGCTGCAATTAAACTTTGTGAGTTTAAGCTAGTTAGTACTGCAAAGAATAAGCCGAGAAGTGTAATTGCATTTGGTGCAACTCTTAACCTCACTAACAACTTAGCAATCACAAAGGAGATGGTTAGCCATCCTTTTACAATCCCAGAGATTCGCGCTCCACCATGAAGTTGGCTCCAGGCTTTAAAGAAATCTGATTGATTCATTTCAGCGAAGCCCAATCCTTTTAACAATTTCTTTTGTAGCGTACGCGTTATTCATTGTATAAAAATGTAAACCTGGCGCACCCATGGCAATTAATTCTTCACAAAGATTTACTGCAATTTCAATTCCAAGTGCTTTTACCTTCTCTGGATCATCTTCAATTCTGGAAAATTTCTGCACGATATTTGCTGGGATGGGCGTTCCACCTAGTTGTGCCATTCGATTTAATTGCTTGACTTGCGTAATTGGCAAAATTCCAGCGAAGATAGGTAAATTAGAACCCCGCTCTTTTAACTCATTTACCAAGTTATAATATTTATCAGTCGAAAAGAAAAATTGAGTAGTAGCAAACTGAGCGCCACGGCGTTCTTTCTCTAATAAAACTGAAATATCTTTAAGGTGATCGCCATTTGATGCTGGATGACAATCTGGAAACGCGGCAACGCCAACGTTAAAATTTGCAGCCGCAGCGAGTGAAACCAACTCATCGGAGTGGCTAAACCCACCTGCTGTTGGAATCCATTCTGATTGCGGACCTGTTGGCGGATCGCCACGTAACGCTAAAATATCTCTTATCCCTGCTTGCCAATATTGATCGAGAATTTCGGAGAGTTCGTTCTTTGACGAACCAATACAAGTTAAATGAGCAACAGTGCGCAAGCCAGTGCGAGCTGTTATTTCAGAGGTGATTCGAACTGTTCGCTCTCGAGTTGAACCGCCAGCACCGTACGTGACTGATACAAATTCAGGCTGAAGCGAATTTAATTCGGCAAGTTCCACCCATAAGTTCGCTTCACCTTTTTCATCCTTTGGCGGGAAAAATTCTAAGGAAAAAATTGGCTTCCCGCTTGGGGTATCAAATGAAAAGGGGCGCCGCATAGCAATGGAGGGTACCGTTACGGCGTGAATTCCAGCGCTAACCAAAGCACCATAGATTTCATGGCGCGCTTTCGAAGCGAAGTTTCGACTGAACTGAAGAAATTCTTAACTGAACAAGGTCATTATCTAAATGCAATTGGCCTCGAACTTGAACCGGTTACAAATTCATTAAAAAGTTTTCTCTTAGATGGTGGGAAACGGTTTCGGCCACTTTTCGCTTATGTCGGTTATTTAACTGCCGGTGGTGTTGAAAATAATGCGGTAGTTAAAGCTGTTGCTAGCTTAGAACTTCTGCACGCCTGCGCCTTAATCCATGATGATGTAATGGATGGTTCAGATACCAGACGCAGCGCTCCTGCAATACATAAAGTATTTGAAACCATGCACGCAGAAGATAAATTGAGTGGAGATAGCCAGAACTTTGGTTTATCAAGTGCAATTTTACTCGGAGACCTTGCGTTAATTTGGTCTGATCAAATGTTAAATCAATCAGATATTTCTATAGATGCACGTATTCGATCGCTTACAGTTCATGATGAAATGCGGGTCGAATTGATGGCTGGCCAATATTTAGATCTCTTTGAACAGGCGCTGGCAAGTAAGAGTTTGGAGCGATCGTTAAAGGTAGCTCGATATAAATCTGGAAAGTACTCGATTGAACGACCGCTGCACTTTGGAGCAGCAATTGCAACTTCTGAACCTAATAAATATCAAGACATCTTCTCGAAATATGGATTGCCACTTGGTGAAGCTTTTCAACTTCGCGATGATCTTCTTGGGGTTTTCGGAAACCCCGACGAGACTGGTAAACCAGCTGGCGACGATTTGCGAGAAGGAAAGAGAACTGCGTTAATCGCAATCACAACCGAACGATCCAACCCATTACAACTTCAGGTCATTGAAAAATATTTTGGAAAAGCTGATCTTGATTACACTGGAGTGACAAAACTCCGCGAAATCATTACAAACACTGGCGCAGTTACACATTTAGAGAAACTAATTTCAGAATTGGCTGAGAGAGCGCAGAACTCAATAAATGACGATTTAATTTCCCAACAACATCAAACCCTACTTACCGATTTAGCTCTGGTAGCCACGAAACGGAGTTATTAATGGTTCGACGCGTTAAAGGTCCAACTGATCATGTTGTAATTGTTGGCGCTGGCCTGGCCGGATTAAGTGCAGCGCTTCGACTTGCCGGAGCTGGCCGAAAAGTTACTGTTGTAGAACGCGAGAGCGTTCCCGGTGGGCGTAATGGACTATTGAATAAATCCGGTTACTCCTTTGACACTGGACCAAGTGTGCTAACGATGCCAGATTTAATTGCAGATGCTTTTGCATCAGTCGGTGAAAACATGTCGGATTGGCTAGAGCTCTCCCCCCTACGACCGATTTACCGAGCTTTCTATGCAGATGGATCTCAACTTGATGTGCATGCAAATACCGCGGAGATGGAAGTGGAGATCGCTAAGACTATTGGCTCGGAAGAAGCTGCTGGATATCGCAAGTATGTTGATTTTGTAACCAAACTCTACAAATTTGAGATGAATGACTTCATTGATAGGAATATAGATTCACCACTAAATCTTCTAACTCCCAATCTTGCGAGATTGATAGCGCTTGGTGGTTTTCGAAAACTAGCACCTAAAGTTTCGCAATTTCTAAAAGATCCAAGGACTCAAAAGATTTATTCATTTCAAGCGATGTATGCGGGCGTTAGTCCACAACAAGCGCTAGCAATTTATGCAGTGATCGCTTACATGGATTCAGTAAATGGTGTTTTCTTCCCGAAAGGTGGCATGCATGCTGTTCCACGAGCGCTAGCTGCTGCGGCTGAAAAACATGGCGTAATTTTCAAATACAACACCACAGTAACTTCCGTTGAACATAGGAATGGTCGTGCAACTGCGGTAGTCACAGATTCAGATGAGCGTATTGAATGTGATGTCGTCGTGCTCAATCCAGATTTACCGGTTGCTTGGCGAGATTTATTGGGTAAATCGCCACTTTCAATTAAGCGCCTTAAATACTCGCCATCCTGCGTCACCTTGCAAATCGGTTCTAACAAGTCCTATTCCCACCTAGCCCATCACAATATCCACTTCGGTGAATCATGGGATGGAGTTTTCGATGAGTTAATCAAGAAGAAAACTTTGATGACTGATCCAAGTTTGCTTGTAACAATTCCAACCCATGATGACAAATCGCTAGCTCCTGCCGGCAAAAATAGCTATTACGTACTCTTCCCGACTCCAAATTTAGATGCGGATATCGATTGGAAGATTACTGCGCCTAAATATCGCGACGAAATGATTGCAACAATGGAAGCGCGCGGGTATACAGATTTTGGTAGTTCTATAGAAGTTGAATCCATGACCACTCCGTTAGATTGGGAACGAATGGGAATGGAACGCGGTGCGCCATTTGCCAGTGCACATACTTTTTTTCAAACCGGTCCATTCCGACCAAGAAATTTAGCGCATGGTTTTGAGAATGTTATTTTTACTGGATCTGGAACTCAGCCAGGCGTTGGAGTGCCTATGGTTTTAATTTCTGGAAGATTAGCAGCCGAACGAATCGTTGGAACGATAAAATAATTAAATGGACGAACTTACCGCTGCTGGTATTTTAAATCCAGAACTTCGAGCTTCGTATACTGAATGTAAAAGATTAAATTCTCTACATGGCAAAACTTATTATTTAGCAACACTCCTATTACCGAAGAATAAAAGACCGCACGTTCACGCCCTTTACGGTTTCGCACGATTTGCGGATGAGATTGTGGATGATTTAACTTCCACGCTATCTTCCTCTGAAAAAGAGATTGCGCTTGCAAAATGGAGTACGCAATTAATTAAGGATTTGAAGAACGGAGTAAGCCATGACCACATTGGCAAAGCCCTAGTAAGCACTGTAACTAAATTTGAAATACCGATTGCTTATTTTGAAGCATTTCTAAAATCTATGGCGATGGATTTATCCAAAACTACTTACGAGACGTATGAAGAGTTAGAAGAGTACGTATATGGATCTGCCGCCGTAATCGGATTGCAAATGCTGCCAATTTTAGGTGTGAAAGATAAATCGGCATATATCGCTGCCGAGAAGCTAGGTACTGCTTTTCAGCTAGCAAATTTTATTAGAGACGTTGGAGAAGATCTTGATAGAGGTCGAATTTATCTTCCTTTGGCAGAGCTAAGCGAGTTTGGCGTTGATCGGCAAATGTTGGAGCGACGAATTCTTACCCCTGAAATTCGTAATGCGCTGCAATTCCAGATTGCACGAGTTCGAAAATTACAACGCGAAGCTGCACCTGGAATTCAACTCCTAGATCGAACAAGTCAACCCTGCATTAAAGCTGCGAGCGAACTGTATTGCGGAATTGTCGATGAAGTTGAAAAAATCGATTATCAAATATTTCAAAAACGCGCTAAAACATCCACACTGCGAAGAATTAAGGTTGCGCTACCTGCTTGGCTGCAAGCAGTCAGTGCACGTCGTTAGCTTCGCGTCTACCAAAATATATCCAAAAAGCTAGAACAGATAGGACTAGCGAGAAGCCAAAAAATAAATCTTCAATTGGTGCTGAGGCAATTCTTATGCCAATTATTTTTGAATCGTTATAAATCACAATTTCTCTGGAAGTTAACCACCAATTTGTTAGCAATTGAAATGGCAAGATAATCGCGTAAGAAGTCCAAAAGATTTTTCGAGTTAAAAGTTTGGATTTGATGATGTATATATCTAAAGTACCTGATATTAGAATTGAGATTACAGCTATGGCTGTGTAACTCATTTTTCATCACCTACAAGCCAGTGCTTCTTAACTTTACGGACGGCTTCAATTGTCATAAGTGCAGCAAGTGGAACTATCAAGAAGAATAGGAATTCCTCTAATGGAATTTTAAATGGGCCATAAATGCCAATAATTTGATTGTGATCGAAACGCCAATGCCCATTCTCTATTGCGTAGCTATCCCATAATAGAAAAACTAGAGCGACCGGCAAAATACTCTTTAGCGCACGCATGTATCTTTGAAGAACTCTGACTTTGAGAAAAACTTCGAGCCAGAATGAACCGGCTACTGTGAATAGCAGCATGGCAAGATATCCATATTTGAGCACGCCATATCTTCTCGTATAACAAGAGAAAACATTAACTCTGCTAACCTTTCAACATCGGGAGCCGAAGGTTGGCTGAGAGGGTCTGCGCCGCAGATCGACCGTAGCACCAGTTCGGTAATGCGAACTGGAAAGGAGCAGCAATGTCAGCAATCATGTTCACGGTATTTACAGCTTGGGGATATGAAGTTTCGTTCTTAGAACTTATCTCAGTAATTACTTCTTTAGTTGGCGTAGTACTAGGTGTATTTGGCGTAAGAGTTACTTGGCCATGGTGGGTTGGCAGCAGTTTGTTATATGGGTTTTTCTTCTTTCAGGTAGATTTAATTGCAAGCGCACTCTTACAATTTATTTTCATCGCTGCCGGAATCTGGGGTTGGTATGGCTGGGGCCCAAAGGGAGCGATCCCTGCAAAGCTAAAGAATAAAGAGAAATTTATTTGGTTGGCACTATTACTAATCTCATGGGTTGTTCTAGCTCCGGCTCTAGCAAATATTGGAGCCGCTGCAACATGGCCAGATGCATTTGTTTTGGTTGGAAGTACGATTGCGCAAATTTTAATGGTCTTAGAAAAATACGAAGCTTGGCCACTTTGGTTTATTGTTGATGCAGTTGGAACTTGGCATTATGGTCGGCAGGGTTATTGGTTTACTTCAGTTCTTTATGGAGTTTTTGTTTTAATTGCAATTGCAGGATGGATTCGATGGTTCAAGCGAGCCGACACGAATGTCATTAATTGATTGTCAAGAGTTAATTTCAAAAGTTAACTCAGCACTGCCAGCCTGTGGGATGACCCGAGTAATTGCGATTGATGGTCCAGCCGGCTCTGGGAAAACCACACTTTCATATGCCTTGGAATCCAATCTTGATAATTTTATAGTTCAAACTATTCATATGGATGCGCTCTATCAAGGTTGGGATGATGCGCTGACTCCAACACTAACTCGAACTCTCGAGAATCAAATTCTAAAACCAATCTCGTTAGGCAAGCGTGCTGAATACCGACTTTTTGATTGGTTTGAAATGAAACCGGGATCAACTGTTTCTTTCGAGCCACCAGAATTTCTAATTCTTGAAGGCGTTGGATCTGCGCAAGCCATTACCCGCAAATATGCTAATTTCTTGCTCTGGATCGATGTGGCATCAGAGCTCGGGTTGCAGCGAGTTTTGGATCGCGATGGCGCAGAAATTGAAGCCCAGATGCGCAAATGGCAATTACTTGAAACAGATTTTTTTGAACGCGATAGAACCAGAGAATGCGCTGCTCAACGCATTGATGGCAATTTGTATTGAAATTGACCCCGCCTTCCCTGATTTATACCTTCCGCTTCTCTAAGATTTCGTCGTGTCTGACTTATCGGGTGAAATTATTGATGGACGATATCAACTCACTCGTTTAATAGCCTCAGGTGGCATGGCCACAATTTACGCAGCGCTAGATTTGCGATTAGACCGACATGTTGCCGTAAAAATAATGCATCCGCATTTGGCACAAGATGAGGCATTCGTTGCCAGGTTTATTCGCGAAGCAAAAGCAGCAGCAGCGCTAACTCATCCAAATATTGTGGCAGTTCAAGATCAAGGTTGGAACCAAGGCGGCGCACCTGCAGTTTTCATTGTGATGGAATTAGTAGAAGGCAACACGCTCCGTGATTACTTACATGAGCAAGGTTCATTGAATATTGATCAAGCAATAAGTGTAATTACACCGGTGCTTAGCGCGCTAGCCGCTGCACACAAATTAGGAATAGTGCATCGTGATATTAAGCCAGAGAACATTTTGATCTCAAAAGATGGTCGAGTAAAAATTGCAGATTTTGGACTCGCAAGAGGCGCCTTACTTGGCACCACGATGACCATTGAATCAAGCGTAATTTTAGGAAGCGTTTCTTATTTATCACCTGAACAAGTTCAGCGCGGGATTGCAGATGCTCGTAGCGATATCTATGCCGTAGGAATTGTTCTTTTTGAAATACTTACTGGTGAAAAGCCATATAAAGGCGAAGACCCAATTCAAATTGCATTTCGCCATGTAAATGAAAAAGTTCCAGCACCCTCCACTCTTAAACCAGGTATTCCACCAGAAATTGATGCTCTAGTGCAACGAGCTACCTCATCTAATCCAGATCAACGTCCCAAGGATGCTTCGGAACTATTGCAAGAGTTGAATGCAATCTCTGAAAAATTTAATCCAAGCAAAAGTCAGATGAGCCTAGAACTAGATTTACCCCCGTTATCTAATAAGCCCGTGAAAGAGCGCTCTAAGCGGAATATGCCGAAGAGTATGGCGGCCCTAATTACGAAAACGGATCAAATAATTAATAAGGAACCGGTGGCAGATACTTTGAAAAAAGATGAAAAAAATATTTCCAATACTGCTGAAATTCTAAAGAAACGAAAAGTTTCAAAGCGGGTAAAACGAAATAGGGTGATAGCACTTGGAATCGCCATCGCTATCGGCATAATCGCATGGTTTGTGATTTTGGGCCCAGGTGCGCGGGTTGTGGTTCCATCGGTAGTTGGCATGAGTGTCAAAAATGCAACTTCAGAAATTACACCTCTAGGGCTGCAAGTTTCAGTAAAGGATGAAATTTTTAGTGAAGATGTTGCGAATGGAAAAGTTATCTCTTCTGAACCAGGTGGCGGTGGCAAAATCGAAACCGGCGGTACCGTTTATTTAAATGTCTCTAAAGGAAAAGAACGTTATGACGTTCCCCAACTTAGAGGTTTAACCCCAGATGCCGCAATTAAAGCAATCGCAGATCGAAACTTAAAATTTGGCGCTCAAAGCGAAGCATTCGATAGTGAAATTCCAATTGGCTATGTGATTTCTTCAAATCCGTTAAAAGGTGAGCAAGTAAAAAGAGATACCGTAATTAATATTCTGGTTAGCAAAGGCATTGAAAAAATTGATGCCGCGACCTATGTTGGAAAAAGTGGAGAGCAAGCCCTAAATGAATTGACTGACTCTGGATTTAAAGTCAACGTCACTTACTCGTTTGATGAGTCAATTATCAAGGGTTTAGTAGTAAAACAAAGTCCCGATGGAAACCAAGCAATTCCTAAGGGCAGCACGGTCGAATTGATAGTTTCTAAAGGTTCGCAATTTGTAATAGTGCCGAATGTGATTAACAAAGGGATCGCTGATGCAACTCGCGATATTGTAAATAGTGATTTGCAAGTGGTAGTCAAGAAAATTGGCACTAAGAAAATCAAAACTGTTACTAATATTGCGCCAAAGGCTGGTACAAAAGTTAAACGTGGCTCGAAAATCACAATCACTGTAGGCTGAGCAAATGTCTAAAGCTGAAGTAACTCGACCACGTATTGGGGCGCATGTACCGACATCTGGCGGGATGGCAAAGCGTTCAATCGGTTATGCCGAAGCCATTAAAGCTGAAGCAATTCAAGTATTCACATCAAACCCGAGAGGTTGGGCAACCCCAGAAGCTAGCCCAGTAGCCGATCTAGCTTTCCGAGAAAAATGTCTTGAGCTAGATATCGAAACATATGTTCACGCACCATTTTTAATTAACCTTGGCTCTCCAACAGTTGCAACTTACGAAAATTCGCTTCGCTCAACCGCATATTCATTACAGCGTGGTCAAGATATCGGGGCGCTCGGCGTAGTAATCCATACCGGATCAGCAGTCGATGTTGATCATGTTGCAAATGCTTGGAAACAAATTAAAAAGGGAATGCTTCCAATCTTAGAGAAATTGACTGACGAATCTCCGATGTTGCTGTTGGAGCCGACCGCTGGACAAGGACAATCGCTAGTTAAGAAATTGGATGACTTAGAGAACTATCTAAAAGCTTTTGAGTACCACCCAAAAGTTGGTATCTGTCTTGATACTTGTCACGTATTTGCGGCTGGGCATGATATTAAAAAGAAGGGTGGCATGACTGAGACCCTTGATCTATTAGTCCAAATTGCGGGTATTGAAAGAATTCAGCTAATTCATGCGAACGATTCTATGGATGTGCTCGGCGCCCTTAAAGATCGCCACCAAAATTTAGGTGATGGTGAAATTGGATTAGACCCCTTTAAAGAATTGCTCGCACATCCCGCCGTCAAGAACGCACCACTTATTCTCGAAACTCCAGGAGAAGAACCAGAACATGGCAAAGAAGTTGCGTTATTAAAGAAGTTTAGAAGCGCATTAAATAAATGACGCACTCGTTAAAGGTCAAACTCGCACCGCTTGCACTCGTTGCGGTCGCCGCAATGTGGGGGGCAACATTCGTATTGATGAAGGATTCCATCAGTCGACAGCCGATAAATGATTTCCTCTTCACTAGATTTTCGTTAGCCACTTTAATTCTGATTTTATTGCGGCCAAACGCGCTTAAATTAATCAATCGAGATCTCGCGCTTCGCGGGGTTGGCGCAGGTACCTTCTTGGGTTTAGGTTTCATTTTTCAAACTTACGGGCTGAGTAATACCACTGCAGCTATCACCGGATTTGTTACTGGGCTTTATGTTGTTTTAACGCCATTAATAGCGGCATCGATTTTGCATCGGAAAGTTACGGGTAAAGCTTGGTTAGCAGTTGCAATAGCCACAATTGGGTTAACATTTTTATCGTTTCAAGGTTTTTCATTAAATTTTGGTGCAGTTCTAGTTTTGATATGCGCAATATTTTTCTCCGCGCACATTGTCGCTTTAGGTGAATGGAGCGCAGGTAGAGATGCCTACGCAATGACCATCACACAGTTAGCCACTTGCGCCGCTATAACTGGGATTGCATCTATTCCGGGTGGGTATGTACCCCCTCCGGACAAAGGTGTTTGGGCAGTTGTAATTTTCTGTGCAGTATTCGCCACAGCCTTTGCTTTCATTATCCAAACTTGGGCACAATCGGTAATGTCCCCCACCACGGTAGCTGTGCTAATTACCAACGAGACTGTTTTTGCAGCGCTCTTTGCAGTGTGGTTCGGTGGCGAAATTCTTACGCCTAAAATTATTATTGGCGGTATTTTGGTATTAATCTCAATGTATTTGATTGTGTTAACTGAAAAATAGTTCCATGAGAGGATTACGCCATGACTACAGCTTCGCAACTACCTATTGTTGATCTGCGCTCGGACACCGTAACCAGGCCATCTAAAGGGATGCTTGCAGCTATTTCTGCAGCAAAAGTTGGCGATGATGTTTACGGTGATGATCCAACCGTGAACTCTCTAGAGGAGCGAGTTGCAGAAATGTTCGGCATGGAAGCTGGATTATTTGCAGCTACCGGATCCCTCACAAATCAACTAGCAATAAAAATGTTGGTCAAACCTGGTGAGGAGCTAATTTGTGACGAATTTTCACACATCGCTCGGGCAGAACTTGGCGCTGCCGCAGTCTTTAGCGGAATAACAACGCGCACTTGGCAATCAGAGAATGGAATTCTCAAAGCTGCTAATGCAATGCGAATTGCCCGACCTAATTCTGGAGTGCATTTAGTCTCAACTACAGCTATCGCAATTGAGAATTCGCATAATTTTGGTGGCGGCACCGTGCAATCCATGGCTGAAATTGCCGAACTAAGAAAAGCATCCGCTTCATCTGGAATGTTTATGCACCTTGATGGCGCAAGAATTTGGAATGCGCATGTTGCTCAAGGTTTTGCTTTCAAAGAATTGAGCCAATATTTCGACACTATAAGTGTCTGCTTATCAAAAGGTCTCGGCGCACCAATTGGTTCGGTGATGCTTGGCAGCAAAGTAAACGTTGCCAGCGCTCGGGTTTGGCGGAAGCGCTACGGCGGCGGAATGCGCCAAGTAGGAATAATTGCGGCAGCGGGACATTATGCACTTGATAACAACATTCCATTGCTTAAAGAAGATCACCGCAGAGCACAAATTCTTGCCAAAGCTTGCGCCAAAGTTGCGCCAAATGCGGTTGATCCCAGCAAAGTTGTAACTAATATTGTTGGAATTGAATTGGGTTCGCTTAATATAGATTCAGCAACTTTTGTACAAGCTGCTAAAGATGAAGGCGTATGGGTTGGTGCAATTGGGCCAAAATATGTTCGGTTAGTTACTCACTTGGATTTAACCGATGAATTGGTAGAACGGGCTGCGGCAGTTCTAGCTGATTTATTGCAAAAAGCCCTCGTGGCGTAATAACCATTCTTTCGAATCTAAACCGTAACCGTAATTTCCTAGCGCACCACCAGTCTTAACAATGCGATGGCACGGAATAATTGGTGCAATTAAATTCTTAGCACAGGCCGATCCCGCAGCTCGAACAGCTTCTGGCGATCCCGAAAGTTTCGCTAGGTCTGCATATGAAATAACTTTGCCGGGTTTAATTTTGCGCATTGCTTTCCAAGCCGCCTGCGAAAAACTGGCTCCGGGTTGTCGAACTGTAATTGAATCGAAAGCCGCTAATTCACCATCAAAATAATCTGAGACCAAATCACTAATTTTAGGAATTTGTGGAACCTTTGAAATCTTGCGTTCGCGATCGTTTGCATCCAAACGTTC
Organism: uncultured Actinomycetes bacterium; assembly: GCA_903878415.1. Classification (GTDB taxonomy): domain Bacteria; phylum Actinomycetota; class Actinomycetes; order Nanopelagicales; family Nanopelagicaceae; genus UBA7398. The sequence continues at coordinate 15,876 of CAIRHO010000047.1, read as the reverse complement.
GATTAGATTCTCAAATTCACCAAATCCAGAAGCGAGCACAATATGTTCATCTACTATTATGTGAAGTAACCCGACGGGTGTCTTATGGCTAACCCGCAATAACATTTGAGAATTCTAAGTCTTTAACTTAAATATTGGAATAGATGGTTTAGCGGTCCCGCAACATCTCAGCAACCAGAAATGCCAATTCAAGTGATTGAGTGTGGTTAAGTCTTGGGTCACAGGCAGTTTCATAACGAGTTGATAAATCTTCGTATGAGATTTCCTCGCCACCGCCAACGCACTCGGTAACATCATCGCCAGTCAATTCAATATGGATTCCACCTGGATGAGTACCGCAGGATTTATGAACCTCAAAAAAACCACGAACTTCATCCATCACATCATCAAATTTCCGTGTCTTGTACCCACTAGGAGCTTCGTAAGTATTGCCGTGCATAGGATCACAAACCCAGAGAATTTTGGCCCCAGATTTCGTAACTGCGTCAATAATTGCTGGCAAAGTTTCGCGAATTTTTCCGGCGCCCATCCGGGTAATAAAAGTTAATCGGCCAGGTTCATTATCTGGATTAAGTTTTTTAATGATTGCCAACGCTTCATCCGCAGTGGTTTTTGGTCCAAGCTTTACGCCAATAGGATTCTTAACTTTTGCCGCAAAATCCAGATGTGCGCCATCAAGTTGCCGAGTTCGTTCGCCGATCCAAATGAAGTGTGCGGAAACATCATACGCATCACCAGTTCGGGAATCGATACGAGTTAGCGCTTTCTCGTACTCCAAAATTAGCGCTTCGTGACTGGAATAGAAATCAACGGTCTTGAAGGCCTCTGGATCTACTCCTGCAGATTTCGTAAATGCAAGTGCGCGTCCAATTTCTTTCGCCATCGCTTCGTATCGAGGTCCAATTTTGGAATCTTTAATGAATCCTTTATTCCATTCATGTACATGACGAATATCCGCAAAGCCACCTTGAGTAAATGCGCGAACCAAATTGAGAGTAGCGGAAGAAGTGTTGTAAACCTTAACCATCCGATTTGGATCTGGAGTTCTTGATTTTTCGTTGAATTCCAAATCATTTACCGCATCTCCCCTATATGCAGGAAGCGTTATCCCATCTCGGGTTTCATTGTCGTTACTTCGTGGTTTAGCAAATTGGCCAGCCATTCTGCCGACTTTGATTACCGGCAAACTAGCGCCATATTGTAATACTGCTGCCATTTGCAAAATAGTTTTGATGCGATTTCTAATTGAATCTGCGGTTGCGCCTACGAAAGTTTCAGCACAATCGCCGCCTTGTAACCAGAATGCATTTCCATCGGCGGCTAATGCAATCCGTGCTTTTAAATTATCGCATTCACCTGCAAAGACAAGCGGCGGTAGCACGCGAAGTTCTGCAATTGCTTTAGCTGTAGCAGCTTTATCTGGCCAAATTGGCTGTTGGGCAGCAGCTAGCGAAGCATCAAATAGCGCGTCGATCTGGGTTGAGCTATCTCCGGATGTCATTGGGAAAGAATAGAGAGGTTCTCGTAATTGGCGGGCGCCAATTAACCAAAGAAAATCTCGGCCTCCTTCAATAGCTCAGGATCGACAGTTTTAAGTTTCTCGGTGGCCGATGCCAACGGAACTCGAGCAATTTTTGTACCGTGGAGTGCAACCATTTTGCCCCAGTCACCTTCGTAGGCAGCCGTGATCGCATGCAGACCAAATCTCGTCGCCAGGACACGATCGAATGCAGTTGGGGTGCCGCCACGTTGAATATGGCCAAGGATCGTAGTTCGCGCTTCTTTCCCAGTTCGTTTTTCAATCTCTTGCGCCAGCCAATCGCCGATTCCAGAGAGTTTCACATGACCGAATGCATCTAGAGTTTTATCTTTTGTAATTAGATCGCCATCTTGTGGAAGTGCGCCTTCAGCAACCACGATGATTGGGGCATAACTAGATTTGAATCTAGATTCAACCCATTCGCAAACTTTATCTATGCTAAATGGAACTTCTGGAATCAAAATACAAGCAGCACCACCAGCAAGTCCTGAATGCAGCGCAATCCAACCTGCATGTCTCCCCATAACTTCAACTATTAGAGCTCGGTGATGAGATTCGGCAGTTGTATGTAATCTGTCAATTGCTTCGACAGCAATATTTACAGCGGTATCGAAGCCAAAAGTGTAATCAGTATTATTTAAATCATTATCAATAGTCTTTGGTACGCCAATTACTTTCACGCCGAGTTGGTCTAATTTTGTTGCCACTCCAAGGGTATCTTCACCACCGATTGCAATAAGTGCGTCGATTCCCATTTTTGCTAAATTCGCTTGGATTTTCTCAACTCCGCCATCAATTTTGAATGGGTTTGTTCTCGAAGATCCAAGGATTGTGCCGCCTCTTGGCAATATTCCACGAGTTGCCGCAATATCTAACGGCATAGTTAAACCTTCAAGTGGACCTTTCCAGCCATCGCGAAAACCTACAAATTCAAAACCATATTCTTTTACACCTTTGCGAACCAAAGCTCGAATAACTGCATTTAAGCCTGGGCAATCTCCGCCGCCAGTTAGGACTCCGAAGCGCATAATTTCTTTCTCCAATTTTAAATTTCTATGAGAATAATCGCACCCTTTAGGTCTTCGTTGACTTGGACATTCTACCGTTAGCCCCTTACCTTTAGCGAAATCAACCTTCAAAATTCAACGAAAGGCCGCGAAAATATTGTGAAATCTCGAGACTGGTTCATATTCTTAATAGCTGGCTTTCTCTGGGGTATCCCTTATTTATTTATTTCAATTGCGGTTGATGAGTTATCTCCTGCAGTTATTGTTTTCGTCAGAGTTACTATTGGTGCTTTGATTCTTGGATCAGTGACGCTTGCGCAAAAAACCCTAGCACCAGAAATCAGACATTGGAAAATAATATTTTTGTATGCTGTTGGTGAATTAATCGGGCCCTGGTTTCTTATCACCAATGCTCAAGAGAAGCTATCTTCGGGATTAACTAGTCTTTTAGTTTGCACAACTCCAATTTGGGCAACTGTTTTCGCTTACCTTTACGGTGATAAAACAGTTTGGGAGCGAAAAAGAATTGTCGGGCTCGGAGTTGGTTTTACTGGCGTAATATTTTTAGTTGGTTTAGAAACATTTAGTGATATGAGCAACGGATTGGCAATCGGAGAAGTCTTGCTCGCCTCGATTGGTTATGCCTGGGCGGTAAATATGGTTGTGAAAAAATTACCAAGTGCAGATTTGCTGGCGATTAATGCAGTAGCTATGGCTATTACTGCAGTTGTCTATTTTCCTTTTGCTATTTCAAATTTACCAACAACAGCGCCTTCTGGGAAAGCAATCGCTAGTTTGATTGTGCTTGGCGTCTTCTGTACAGGTGGTGGGTTTATCACTTTCTTCATGGTGCTACGAAAGATTGGGCCGGCGAGAGCCTCTTTGGTAACTTATGTGAACGTTTTGATCGCAGTTTTATTAGGTGTAATAGTTCTATCAGAACCGTTAACTATCGGAATAGTTATTGGATTGCCATTAGTTTTAGCTGGTTCATTTTTAGCAAGTCGTAAACACGAATCAGCTGTTATTCAGTAAAGCCCATTCGGCCTAGTGCCTTTGGATCCTTCTGCCAATTAGCTGAAACTTTTACATGAAGTCCTAGAAATATTCGACCCTTCACTAATCGTTCTATTTCAGCGCGAGCGTTTGTGCCAACTTTCTTTAAACGTTCCCCTTTATGTCCCAAAATAATTGATTTCTGACTATCTCGTTCGACATGGATCGTTGCATGGATATCGTAGAAAGGTCTCTCATTAGGTACCCGCTTTTCCCGCTCAGACATCTCGTCGACAACCACCATTATTGAATGCGGAACTTCTTCAAAAACATCAACAATTGCAGCTTCTCGAATGTATTCGGCAATCGTGTGTTCCAGCGTTTGATCGCTCAACATCTCTTCTGGATAGAAACTAGGACTTTCTGGGGAATACTTTGCAAAGAGTTCCATTATTAAAGCAACTTGGTCGCCTCTTTTTGCAGAGAGCGGCACAACTTCATCCCAAGTGAACCCAGCATCTTTTGCTAATTTTGCAATTGCTAATAGTTTTGGTGGCAATTCTTCATTACTAACTACGTCAGTTTTTGTCAGAATTGCGATCTTCTTTGCACTTCGTTGCGAAGCCATATCTTTTGCAATGAAAAGATCCCCATGGCCAATTTCTTCGTTGGCAGGTAAACAAATTGCAACAACATCTACTGAATCCATACTCTCGCTAGCCATTGCATTTAAGCGACTACCAAGCATTGTCTTAGGTTTATGAACACCAGGGGTATCAACCAGTACAAGTTGGTAATCGGGTTGCGAAACTATTGCTCGAATCGCATTTCGGGTGGTGTTTGGATGATGTGAAGTGATTACAACCTTTGAACCTACAAGTGCATTTACTAAAGTTGATTTCCCAGTATTAGGTCTGCCGACAATTGCAATAAAACCGGCGCGGTGTTTAATTTCACTTTTATCTGGATTCATCAGAGGAGAGCGTACCTGCTAATGGGCTCATCAACTCAATCGCATCATTAGCTGATGTTACGATTTCAGCGCAACGCTCTGCGATAAGACGATGACAACCATCACTTGTTGGTGAAGTTATAGGTCCAGGAATTGCCATGACTGTGCGATAAATCTCAGCAGCATCTCTAGCAGTTCGGAGTGAACCACTGCGAAATGCTGCCTCAACCACGATTGTGCCCAGTGATAACGCCGCAATTAAACGGTTCCGCGAAAGAAATCGCTCTGGTTTTGCTCTTACGGATGGCATGACTTCCGAAATTAGCGCGCCTGATTCAGAAATCTCACTAAATAATCGATCGTTCGCGGCCGGATAATTTACTAAAACTCCGGAAGCCAATACCGCATATGTAATTCCCTCTCCAGCTAATGCGCCTTTATGCGCCGCGGTATCTACCCCATATGCGCCACCACTGATTACAGTCCATTCTCTATCTGCAAAGCCCGCTGCGAATTCACTTGCAATTCGAATTCCATAGCTAGTTGGATTCCGAGTTCCTACGATTGAAACTTTATTTGATGTATTTAGCGTTCCCTTAACGATTACTCCAATTGGTGGAGCTACTAAATCATTTAGGCAAGGCGGCCAATTTTTCGAATCTGGCGTGATGAAATCCGCTCCAGCATCTTCTATCTCAACTAACAGCTGATTGGAGTTGTAACTTCTGATTACTTTTGCAATATAACCAATTGAATTCTTTTCTTCCCTGTAACCATTGTCAAGTATTTTTTCTAATACTGCATCTGACCCTAACGTTGCAATCTCATTACTCCAATAAATAGAGCCACCTTCTATCGCAGCAAATAACTGCACCCTAGATTGAAGTGAATTCATTCGAATAAATCCATACCATCACGTAATGAAAGAGCACGCTGCACATCTTCTAATAATGGTAGATCGTGTTCTGCTAAGTCAGCGATACTCCAAGAGAGGCGAAGTACTTTATGAAAACCTCTGGCAGTTAAATTCTCGCGATCCATCTCGCTATGCAAGAGCGACATGCCTCTTCGCTCGGCTTTAAATTCATTTCTAAGTGCAAACGCTGGAATCTCCGCATTGCGAGAAATTTTCAATGACTTAAACCTTCGGACTGATCGCAACCTGGCAGTAGCTACACGTTCTCTAACCAGAGCGCTGCTTTCACCACCTTCCCCACTCGCAAAGGCAGTTCTAGTTGGTGGTTCAACTTTAATTCTTAAATCAACTCGATCAATCAACGGGCCCGATAATCGATTCAAATAACGCCTTATTTGTAGCGAAGAACAAGTGCAGCCACGCCCTCTTCCGCTAAGTCGGCCACACGGACAAGGGTTTGCTGCAAGTACAAGAATAAAATTTGCTGGGAATGTTGCGCTACCGATTGCTCTAGTGATTGTAATTTGACCAGATTCTAAAGGTTGGCGAAGCGCATCTAATACACCGCTAACACATTCAGGAGCTTCGTCAATAAATAAAACTCCGTTATGCGCTAATGAACAAGCTCCCGGTTTTAAAACACTGGAACCACCACCAACCATGGCAGTTCTAGTAGTCGTGTGATGTGGTGCGATAAAAGGTGGCTCTTTCGAGAATAATCCTCGTTCTTTTAATACTCCCGCAACCGAATGAATTGCACTAACTTCCAAGGAATCTTTTTCGCCTAACTCTGGAAGTAAAGATGGCAATCGCTCCGCCAACATTGTCTTGCCAGTTCCGGGTGGTCCGATCATCAATATGTGGTGACCCCCGGTTGCTGCAACTTCAAGCGCGTATCTTGCTTCAAGCTGTCCAGCGACATCTGATAAATCCTTAAAATTACGCTCTGCCAATGGTGGAAAGGGTTCATTTACCTCCACTCGAATTCCAGTCCTAAGCCACTTAAGCAATTCGCTGATGTTCTCCATCGGAATAATTTCTAAATCTGAAACTAATTTAGCCTCTGCTGCATTGGCCATTGGCACAATAACTCGTTCGATCTCAGAACCCAATAACGATATTAATGCAGGTAAAACGCCGCGAGCTTCTCTAATTCGTCCATCAAGGGCAAGCTCACCAAAGAAAACCGATCCAACCACTCTCTCGATTGGAATCACTTCTTGTGCCGCTAAAATTGCAACCGCAATTGGCAAATCAAAATTCGAACCGCTTTTAGGTAGCCACGCAGGCGAAAGCGAAACTGTAACTTTTTTATTTGGCCATAGCTCTCGCGAATTAACTAAAGCAGAGCGAACTCGGTCTCGCGATTCCATTAACGCTAAATCTGGTAATCCAAGCAACGAGTAATGCGGGAGGCCATCTGAAATATCTACCTCAATTTGAACCAAAGTTCCAGACAATCCAATCAAACTAACGCCATGCGTTACGCCAATGGTCATAAAACCGCTTCGCGATAATCTATTTCTACGCCACCGGATGGCGAAATAATTACTGCAGCTGCGTCAATTTGAAAATCGGCACCAAATTTCGAGTTGGAAACGAGCCACGCCAATGCTAACCGTTGTAACCGATAAGCCTTCTCTCGAGTTATTGATTCCAATGGATGACCGTAGGCAAGAGACGATCTAGATTTAACTTCTACAAAAGTTATTTTCCCGGTTGGTGAAAGCGCAACTATGTCAATTTCACCTTCCCTAATCCGCCAATTCTGAGCGAGAATTGCGTAACCCTTTTTCTTTAGATAATTAGCGATGAAAGCTTCGCCGACTTCACCAATAAGCGCTGCTTGTTTACTTTTTGCCATGAGAGAAGGATATAAATTTGCTTAAGTAAGTCTTTCTTAGCAATTGCTAAATGTTAACTATTAGCCTCTGTTAATAAGTTCCGCAATATTTGCAAATGATTTCCGATGAATTTCGACGGGACCAAATTTCATTAGCGCGGCAGTATGTTTAGCCGTTATGTAACCTTTGTGTGACGCTAAGCCATAATTTGGATGAGCTAGATCCAACTCGCACATAATCCGATCTCGAGTAACTTTCGCCAAGATAGATGCTGCGCTAATTGAAACCGCTACTTGGTCACCTTTCCAAACCGCAAGCGAAGGAATTGCTAGCCCAGCTATTTGATAACCATCTGTAAGTACATACTCGGGCTTTAAATTGAGTCCAAGTACGGCTCGGCGCATTCCTTCGATATTTGCTCTATGTACTCCAGATTGATCTATTTCTGAAACTGAAGCGGTGATTATGGAAAAAGAAATAGAATTTGAAATTATCAAATCGAAAAGAAATTCGCGTTCTTTCTCTAAAAGTTCTTTTGAGTCTCGCACCTCACTGAATTTTTCTGAGAGTGGATCATTTAAAATTACCGCTGCAATTACCAGCGGGCCCGCGCAAGCGCCACGACCAGCTTCATCCACTCCAGCAATATTCTTAAGGCCGGAGCTAATTAGCTTGGCTTCAATCATTTAAATCTAACTTTTATATTAATTATTTTGTGGCAGTGATTTTAGATAAATCTTTACCAACATCTAAAAATTTTGCATTCTTAAGTGGCCAAATTACAAATGTAGCCCGCCCTGTTACCGCAGAAAGCGGCACCATTCCTTTATGTGGATCATCTGTATGGAATCTGGAGTCCGCACTAGCGCTCCGATGATCGCCCATTACCCAGATAAAACCTTTTGGAACCGTAACTTCAAAATCTGTATCGCTTGGTCGGTCGCCTTCAAAAATGTAAGGCTCCTTTATTGATGTTTCATTAATTTTAAGATGATGAGTTGCGTCGCAACAAACGATGTGGTCACCGCCAACGCCAATTACCCGTTTTATCAAGTATTGCTTTGCTGGGTTTGGCAGGATTCCGGCAAATACCAATGCAGATTTAGCTTTTCCAATCACGCCAGTGCTAGCCGGATCGGGTTCTGGTAACCAGCCAGCAGGATCTCGAAATACAACTACTTCCCCGCGTTTGATCTCGCCAAAGAAATTTGCGATTTTATTAACGCCAACTCGATCATTTACCTGAAGCGTGTTCTCCATTGATCCAGAAGGGATATAGAAAAATTGAACTAAGAAAGTCTTTACGAAGATTGAAACTAATAGTGCAACAACGACAAGGAGTGGAAACTCTCCTAGAGAACTAAGCTTCCGTTGTTTGCGCATCTGTATTTTCAACAACAGCTTCAACCGTAGCTTCTGCTACGACTGGCTTCACTTCATCGAGTATTGATGTTGTGGTTGTTGAATATGCAGCAGCTAAATCATCGCCACCGCGCTTTTCTTTAATCTTTGCAGCCTTACCGCGAAGATCTCTCAAGAAGTAAAGCTTGGCGCGACGAACATCGCCTTTGCGGACTAATTCAATCTTCTCAATTACAGGTGCATGAACTGGGAAAATACGTTCGACACCGACACCATAAGAAATTTTTCGGATATTAAATGTTTCGCGTACGCCCGAACCTTGACGGCCGATTACTACGCCTTGGAAAACCTGAATACGGCTCTTGCTTCCTTCGATAACGCGTACGTGAACTTTGAGTTCATCGCCTGCACGGAAATTAGGGATATCGGAGCGGAGAGAAGCGGAATCAACCGCATCGAGCACGTTCATTATTTTTCCTAACGCTATTTAACACTTTTTGAGGTGTAGCAAGTCGGGCTATCACCCGACAGACCCCGTATCTTGCCATAGCAAGCGGGAAAGCACTAAATCGCGAGCGCAGCCAGCAGCTCTCGATGGAGGGTTGGCCCAGCGGCCAGGACCATCGATTTCCCGGGTGCGCCGCCAGTTCTATCCGAAACCAGCGCTCCGGCTTCAATTGCAATTAATCCACCTGCTGCCAAATCCCATTCATTAAGTCCTTCTTCAAAATATGCATCTACCGCTCCCATTGCCACATAACAAAGATCCACAGCAGCTGCACCATTTCTACGGATATCGCGAATTATCGGAAGCAATTTTGCAATATCTGCACTCTGCGAAATTCGAGCTGGTCGGTCATAGCCAAATCCTGATGCAATTAGCGCATTATCTAATGTGACCGGTTCATTACAACTTATCTTGTGACCATTATAAAAAGCACCGCCGCCGCGGGTCGCCCACCAGAGTGAATTAGTTGTTGGGGAAAATACAGCGCCAGCAATTACGCCAGTCTCGTCCTTTACGCCAATGCTTATATTCCAACCTGGTAGACCGTAAAAGTAATTTACTGTGCCATCGATTGGGTCAATAACCCAGGTAAGGCCGCTCTTACTTTCTCGACTTGCACCCTCTTCACCAACAATTCCATCGTTCGGTCTAACATCTAATAAAGATTTAACTATTAGCGCTTCACTTTGCAAATCCATCTGCGTCGCAAAATCTAAAACTGAAGATTTTTCAGATAAATCAAAGACCGCTGGACGTTGCATCAATAATTCGCCCGCTTTTTTTGCTACATCAACTGCCAAATCACACAAAACTTGGAGGTCGCCATCAAATGCCATAACTGAATCTAACCACGGCTAGGCTATCCCCGTGATTGCGCCATATATCCAGATATATCGAACTAAAGGCGCTTTTAAATTTTCATTAGCAGCTTTCATTGCAAGAATGCCGATCTCGATGATGTCTATCGCAATAGTTTTTGTGGTTGTTGCTAAAACTGATTCATACGCTTTGGCCGGCACATTCACGGCGGTTGGCGCGTTAATCGCTGCCTTTGTCGCACCTTTTTGGTCTCGAGCAGCCGATCGCTATGGCCAAAGCCGAATTCTTACGATTGCAGCACCAATTCACATCGCCGCACTACTTGGCTTCCTGACAGCAATTCGACTTGATGCCCCTAAGTGGAGCTGGTTCTTACTATTGATGCTATTTGAAGGCGTTTTTGTTGGCACTGGCCAAATGGTTAGAAGGCGTTGGTCACACGTGCTGAATGGTGATTCAAAATTGATGAACACTGCATACTCGGTCGAATCATTACTCGATGAGATTGTATTTATGGTTGGCCCGATAATTACAACGCTTTGCGCTACCAATATTGGACCTTATGCAGGCTTACTAACTGCCGCAATTTTTCTATCTGTTGGTTCAATATTTTTCATATCGCAGAAAGAAACTGAACCGACGCCACATCCAAAGGTTAAGGGAATTAAACATAGGAACCCTATTTTCACCGTAGAAGTTCAATCCATATTTTTCCCCTTTATCTTCGCTGGTGCATCATTTTCCGCAACTGGGCTCATTATCGTTGGTTATGCCGATCAATATGGCGCCAAATCACAGACTGGACTGCTTTATGCAATTTGGGCACTCGGAAGTTTAATTGCCGCATTTATAAACGGAGCGCTGCACTGGAAAATCTCGGCAAAAAATCGCTTCATGTTTTTCACGCTAGCCCTAGCTATTTTTACACTGCCGCTCTTGCTAGCAGCCAAACTTTTTCCAGGTAATTTTTTCACGCTTTCAATCGCGCTGTTCCTCAATGGAATATTTATCGCGCCGCTTATTGTTGCTGGATATACGGCTGCCGAAAATTTGGTGGAAGAAAATCAAGTTACCGAAACCCTGGCATGGATTCTCTCCGGATTAATTTTGGGAGGTGCACTTCCAGGTGCCATTACTGGCCACATTATTGATACAACTGGAGCACAAACCGCATTTATCGTGCCGGTGATAGCTATGGGAATTTCCATTCTCACTTTAGTTTTCTACATAAAAGTCTGGCTGAAACCTAGAATAAAATAGGCATTAGATTCATTTTTTAGGGTGTTATCCCTGATTTAGCCAAGGGATTGTGGCAATCTTTCCCCGTGAATTCAGATCAGCCAACCGAGAATAAAGACCTGCGGGTCGTTGGACGTTCTGAAGATGGCAATCATCTTGAACTAACCGATGTTGGTGGTGGAACTTATTCAGTTCGCATTAGTGATTCGCTTCGGGCAACGGTAAACCAGGCTCGACTTTCCGCAGTAGAAGATCAAGCGCCGGAAATCATGGGCATTAAAGAGATTCAAGCTCGGCTTCGATCAGGTGAGAGTGCAGATGAAATTTCACGATTAGGAAATGTTTCAATGGAAAAAATTGAAAGATTTTCTGGGCCAATCATGCAAGAGCGTGCATACATCTTGGACTTGGCGCAAAAAACTCCATTAAGAAAAGATTCGCAATCACAAACTCTTGCTGATCTTGTTTTGCACAGACTTGCACCGCGTGGCGTCGATATGAATTTAGTTAATTGGAATACATCTAGGAATGAAGATGGAAGTTGGAATATAAATTTAGATTATCCGAATCGAGATGGCGCAGGTACTGCCACATGGAGTTTTGATTCACTCCGCAAAACGCTATCTTCGCAAGACGAAGGTGCTCGATGGATTGGTGGCGAAGAGAGTTTAGCTAAGCCTGCCCCAAGAATTGATCATGGAATGATTTTCCCAACCGGAGATACAACTAACTCCGAACGACAAGCGCCGAGGTTGGTTTCTGTAAGAACTGATCCAATGCAAGAAGAAGATAATCCAATTGAAACGCCAACCGTACCAGCGCTTCAGGAAACATTAGATATTGAACCTGAGGCTAAACAAGATGGTGTGAAACGAAGAATTTCGATTCCCTCTTGGGATGACATTATGTTCGGATCAAAACGAGATAAAGACGAAGAGTAAATTATTTAATTTGCAGTTCCACAAAATAACGGGATCTCAAGCTCGGCTGCAGTAAGGCCACCATGGTGTCCAACCATTGCTAACTGCTGTTTCTCCTTATCTGGTTCAATTAAGACTAGTTCGGCTTTGGGGATTGCGATTACATCGCCCAATCGGTCGAAACTATCTTCAGTTACAACAGCTCCAAATAAACCTGCGGTAATTGCGTCTTGCTTTAAGTGCAACTCAACCGTTTCGCCGAAGTACTCCCGCCATTGATTTATTACCTCGTTTTCAGACCCTGCCTTGACATAGAGATGTCTTGCTCTAGGTTCGCCACCAAGTAACGTTACATTTTCCAATAACGAATTATCTTTACCTAAAACGCAAAAATCCTTCCGGTTTATCATTCCGTGATCTGCAGTCAACCAGAGCCTAGTTCCAGTCGGAAGTCTTTCAAGAAGTCCAGTAACTAATTCATCAGTCTTTGCGAGAGCAATTAACCATTTCTCGGAACCCATGCCATCGCTATGAGCAGCTTCATCTAAATCATTGATGTAAACATATGCAAATGAATTGGGTTTTGCTAAAGATATAGCTGCTCCAGTAATTAACTCATCAATACTATTTGCACCGCGATACTGTGCTCCACGAAGTGCAGCTTCGGTAAATCCGCTATCTTGATAACGCTTTGCTGCTACATGCGAAACTGAAATACCGGAGGCGGCGCCTCGTTCGAACAAGGTATCCACATTTTGCCAAGTCACTGGATCAACTCTTTCATCCCAACGGAGCGCGTTAATTAGCCGACCAGGGTCGCCACTTCTTGGTACTCGCATGGTGTATCCCAACATTCCATGTTCGCCGGGATGAACTCCGGTACCTAATGAAGTTAAATTTGTAACTGTTGTAGAGGGAAAATTAGATGCGAGTGTTTCAACAAATTTCATTTGATTTTTTATTGGAAGTTGCGCACCATATTCAGTAATTGCATTAGTGCCCATGCCATCAATTAAAAGAATACATTCTCGAGCAGCGGGACTCTCTCCTATTGACAGCGCATCATTTGTATCTGCTAAACCTAAACTCGAAAAAACTGACTGTGATAGGTCAGAGAGTAGGTGTGCCATGAGGCGTATCTTTCCAGTAAAAATAGACGCTAATCTTCATCCCTATGAACACCTTCTCAAATGAGGTAAAGCGCGCGATTGCTAATAAAACCCCAATAGTCGCGTTGGAATCCACAATTATTAGCCATGGACTGCCCCGGCCAAGAAATTTGGAAGTTGCCCTTGAAGTAGAAGCGATAGTTAGAGCTAACGGCGCAATTCCAGCGACGATTGCGATGATAGATGGCGAAATTCATATCGGGCTTGAATCAAACGAATTAGATCGAATTGCAAACGATACAAATGTTGCTAAAGCTACAACTAGAGATATTGCGTTATTTGCAGCGAAGCGGATGAGCGCCGCAACAACAGTGGCAGCAACATCTCAAATTGCGCATACCGCCGGAATCTCTTTCTTTGCAACAGGCGGGCTAGGTGGGGTTCATAGAGGTGCGCGTGATACGTGGGATGAATCAGCAGACCTCACTGCTTTAGCTAATACTCCAATAACTGTCGTGTGTGCTGGCGTTAAATCAATTTTAGATGTAGCCGCTACTTTGGAGCGATTAGAAACTCTTAATATTCCTATTATCGGTTTTAGAACTAACCGCTTCCCAGGTTTCTATTTGGTTGATTCTGGTTTCCCACTTGAGCACAGCGTTGATTCAGTATTGGAAATTATAGAAATTTTAAGAACACGCAAGTCAACGCAAACCGATAATTGTGCACTCCTAGTTGCGAATCCGGTTGAAATCGAGATGAAACGAACTCTCCATGATGAACTATTAGAAACTGGATTAGCTAAAGCTGCCGCAAGCAATATCTCTGGGAAAGATGTAACTCCATTCTTGCTCGAATATTTCCATGGTGCTAGCAATGGTGAATCCCTTAGCGTAAATATTGAAATTATAAAATCAAATGCAATGTTGGCCGCCCAAATCGCAGCGGCTGCTCAATAACAATGGGGCTAATACTCTGCATTGGTGATGTGATGTTAGATGTTGTAGTTCGGATCGACTCTGAAATTAATTACGGTAGTGATACTCCCGCCAAGATTTCAACTCATGGTGGTGGCGCGGCTGCAAATGTGGCTTCCTGGTTAGCTTCCGCTAGCCGCGAAGTGCAGCTTGTCTCCCGTGTTGGCGACGATCCTGCCGGTACTGCAGTAATGGCAGAACTAGATAATTTAGGTGTGCAACATGGAGATATCGTTGTAAAAGGTGCGCAAACAGGTGTAGTTGCCGTATTGGTAGATAAGAGTGGCGAACGAACTATGTTTCCTGAATCTGGCGCAAACTCTGGTTTAAATCTCTCTGATTTACCTCCGCTAAATAACGTTGCTGCGGTTTATCTCTCCGGTTACTCATTATTAAATCCAGCATCCACAACTGGAGTTGTCGCGATGGTGAATGCAATCACCTCTGCGCAAATTCCAATAATTTTTGATCCAGCATCAGTCGGAACTATGAGCCATGTTGGACTTTCAGTTGTTAAAGATATTTTGCCAAGGATGAGCGTTGTTATCTTAAATGAGGAAGAAGCCTTCTACTTAACTGGCCGGAGCGATATTAAATTGGCGCTGCAGGAATTAAAAGAATTAGTCCCCATAGTTGTGATTAAACGAGGTTCACAAGGAGCAATTGCTGTTGATCGAGAATCTGATTTTGTTGAAGTCGGAGCTAAATCAGCGAATGTAATTGATACAACTGGTGCTGGCGATGCATTTGCTGCCGGATTTATCGGGTCATGGATTGAAAAATCTGATCTATTAGCCGCTATTGGTAGCGCCATTGACCTCGCAACCCAATGTGTCGCAATTATCGGAGCTAGACCGCCCGTCAATCCCTAACTTTTCTTCTTTTACTTGGCAGAATCACGCCCGTGAGTAAGAAGCCAGAGAGCAAAGCAACTAAGAAGGCAGCGAAAGTTGTCGGCCCAAAGCCAGGCGAATATGCCGGCAAGGTCGTTGATATCGATGTCTCTTCTGAGATGTCAGAATCTTTTTTGGAGTATGCATACTCAGTTATTTATTCTCGAGCACTTCCAGATGCACGTGATGGTTTGAAACCAGTTCATCGCAGAATTTTGCATCAGATGGCTGAGATGGGACTTCGTCCAGAACGCGGCCACGTAAAGAGTGCGCGAGTAGTTGGTGAAGTTATGGGTAAATTGCATCCGCATGGCGATGGCGCAATCTATGACGCGCTGGTGCGAATGTCACAGAACTTTTCAATGCGATTACCGCTAATTGACGGTCATGGAAACTTTGGATCTTTAGATGCTGGCCCAGCAGCGATGCGTTACACCGAGGCTCGCTTAGCTAACGCAGCAATGTTGATGGTTGAAGAAGCCGATGAAAACACTGTTGATTTTGCTTCAAATTATGACGGCCAATTATTAGAACCTCAAGTTCTCCCAGCTGCATTCCCAAACTTGTTAGTAAATGGTGCGACTGGAATCGCAGTTGGTATGGCAACCAACATGGCTCCACATAATCTTGGTGAAGTTATTGCAGCGACCAAGCATTTGATAGAAACTCCAAATGCAACGCTGAAACAATTAATGAAATTTATTCCAGGTCCAGACTTTCCAACTGGTGGCGAACTCGTGGGTAAAGAAGGCGTACTTGAGGCTTACCAAACTGGTAAAGGCGCATTTAAAGTT
>CAIRHO010000046.1 GCA_903878415.1 uncultured Actinomycetes bacterium | reverse complement strand
TCGTGGATATTTGGCGAAAGTAATAGAATTTTCTCACCGTTGAATCTGTTCAAAAATATTTCATTTTCAGCAATCACTTCAAGATTTCGGGTTTGGGTAAAGTCCATAGGTGGCACTTCATTCCTCTCTATCTAGCTCTCAAGACCGAACTAGAAAGTGGGTTGTGAGGGACTCGAACCCCAATAGTGGTTATGTACTCTCATGGTCCACATATAGATGTAACCGATCTTGAACTATCTCCCATATTAGAGATGTGATCTGACAATTACTAGATCAAGTATAGATTTATGAGTAAATTGAGCGCCGCGTAATAGTAGGCTCGATTTATGACTGAACGGCAAGAATTTAAAGTGCTACGAGCTTATAAGGATTTTGAGCTTCGTGAATATTTGCCTTGCGTCATCGCAGAGGTGAAAGTTTCTGCTCAGTATTCAATTGCAACAAGCAGCGCTTTCTCTTCATTATTTAATTACATTTCAAAGGGAAATAAGGCGTCGCAAAAAATCGCGATGACTGCCCCGGTAATCACCGCCCAAAAAGCAGATAGTTCCGAGTCCGCCGAATGGTACGTCTCGTTTGTAATGCCATCAGGTAGCACCTTTGGTCACTTGCCACATCCCAACGATTCACAAGTCAAATTACGCGAATTAGATACCGAAACATGCGTTGCCAAATCATTCCGCGGAAGAGCAACCGATGAACTATCACGAAAGATGGCTGAAGAGCTTCGCGCAAACTCTGCCAAAGCCAACATCGCACTCTCTAATGAAACGCGAATCTGTCGTTTTGATCCGCCATTTAAACCTGGCTTCTTGCAGTACAACGAGATCGTGATCCCTGCTTATCTTGATCCACAATCCATAGCAGGTATGGGGTCTGACAATTACTAGATTTTGAACAGATTTATGATGGATTTGGGCGGGCTAAAGGGGAGAATCCACCATGGTGACATTCTCTCGTATGAGTTGGATGGGTGTGGAGTTAACGCGCCATAGTCAGAGTTTTATCGCAATCTCCCCAGCCAGAGTGCGTGATTACGATTGCAATCTTCTGATCCAGCCACTTGGAAATAGAGATCTCTAGTCTGCGGGCAAGATCGGCATCTAAATGTTCGGTGGGTTCATCCAAGATAAATATATCGGCATCGGCGAGCAGTACTCGTGCAATTGCTAACCGTTTGGCTTCTCCACCCGAAATTACGCGTCCGAATTCACCTACAACAGTGTCTAATCCATATTCGAATTCGCGCAGCAAGCCATCTAGTTCCACGCACTTAAGTGCTGCAAGGATTTGCTCGTCAGTGGCATCCTGATTTGCGATTTTCATATTCTCGCGAAGGGAAGTATTAAAGATGTGTGATCGCTGAACTGTTCCAACAATCCGGCCACCAGTGCTACCAAAACTAGTCAGCTCATCTCCATTAACTTGTATGGAACCCTTATAAGGAAGCAGTGCAAGTAAGCCCATCGCTAGGGTTGATTTGCCACTTCCGCTGCGGCCTCGGATAACTAGTAGTTCACCTTTATTAACTTCAAACTCTATCGGACGCATGAATTCCACATCCCAGGCAACCCTTACTCCTTCTGCCTTTATAGAAGAAATTTCCTCACTTAACTGGCGTCCCAGTTTCGCCTCTGTAGTTTCCTGCATTAACTGGTCAACTGAATGTTGAGATTTCAATAACTTACCTGCAGTAAATAGATTGGGATACCAAGCGGTGATAGCTTCAAAGATTACGAGAGGTAAAAAGATAAGCATGCTTACTTGCACAGGTGGAATCCCCTGTGATGTGGCCAATGAATAAGCTAGCCAAGAAAGTCCAACAACTGAACCAGCGATAAGTAGATTTGTTAGGGTGGAAAACCCAAAGATACTTTTTAAGAGATTCTCCTCTTTCGCACGTATTTTCTCTTCCTCTTTTTTTGATGTAGCTAAGTTCTCACTCAAGTATCCGTATATCGCCGCCTCCGCCACGCCTTGCACACTGGATTGAATGAGCTGCGTGTAGGAATTCTCGCTGCTCTCGATGTCACGGGCAATATTTTCACTCTTGTTTTTGATTAGTTTTGGAACGATAAACAAAAGCATGGCACTTGCGGGAAGCGTAATTTTCAAACTCTGCGGGTGAATCCATGATCCCAGCAAGGCGCCTGTAAGAAGAGAAATTACTGCTGAGGCATGTGGAAGTTTGATACGCAACTGATACTCCTGTGCGCGTTCAACATCATCAACAATCGTTTTCACAGCAGTCCCAGAGCTAATCCTGCCAGAAATTGATATTGAACTAGATGCGATTTTTGTATACATCCCCACGCGAAGAGCAGTAAGGCGCGCAAAGACAGCTTTGTGACTTACCAATCTCTCTGTATATCGTGCAACTGATCGGAAAATTCCAAAAAAGCGAACCATGACAATGGAAACACTTAAGGTCAGAATTGGAGGATGCGAAGCAGCCATTGTTATTAACCAAGCACTAGAAATGGTAAGACCTATTCCTCCAATGAAGGCAAATGCGCCAAGGAAATATGCAAGTAACATCATGAGAGAGCACTCCGCACAAATGTTGAAGTTGTGTCACCTTTTTCTAGAAGGGAAAGATCGTGCGAAACACAGATAACTATTGCTCCATTTGCTGCATATTCACGAAGGGTGGCCAAGACTTGATTACTGCTCTCTTGATCTAAATCTGCAGTTGGTTCATCAGCGATGATCACACGGGGCTTAGCCGCCAGAGCGCGGGCAATAGCAATCTTTCTTATTTGTCCACCAGAAGCAGCGGAACCACCTTCACTTGCATTTGCTAAGGGTGTATCAAGTCCTTGAGGTAAATCACTTAATGGGAGACCGCACTTTT
Organism: uncultured Actinomycetes bacterium; assembly: GCA_903878415.1. Lineage (GTDB taxonomy): Bacteria > Actinomycetota > Actinomycetes > Nanopelagicales > Nanopelagicaceae > UBA7398. Next base: position 3,662 of record CAIRHO010000046.1, on the reverse strand, counting down.
TTAGCAAAGCAGTAATGACATCATCGCTGAGCGAACCATCTACTAATGTGAATTGCTTTCGTACGGTTCCAGATGCAAGTGCAGGATTCTGCGGAATCCAGCCAATGACTTTGAACCACGACTCTTGTTGTGCAGGACTGAGCTCGATTGCGTCTGCATAAACCTTTGCTGTTTTACCCACTCCCAACAAATTCATTGCAAAACTTGTTTTACCAATACCGGATTCTCCAACAATGAAGTGGATTTCTCCGCTTTTTAGTTGACCCGCATCAATTGTGGAGTTGATACGTCTTGGGATATTTAAACTCCACTTCTCCCATGCAAGCACTGAAAGAGATGAGAAATCATGCTGAACTTGCTCCACTTTTTTCTCTGCCATATTTTTCATGGAGCTCAGTTCAGCTAAGGCTTGTGTGCCATCGGCTGAGGCATGAAAGAGTGAGGCGGCATTTCGAAGCGGGAAGTAAACTTCCGGTGCCAAAATTAAAACTGCCAGTGAATGGCCAAAAGAGATGTGATCGTCAACGAGTCGAATTCCGATTGATACCGCAATTAGGGCAACTGAGATAGTTGCACATAATTCAAGTGCTAAAGCAGATAAAAAAGAAATCCTCAACACTTTCATTGTTTCATCCGTGTAGCGATCCCCCATCACTTTAATCCGAGCGCTCTGGCTGCTATGGCGACCAAAGATCTTTAGGGTTACAAAGCCGCGTAAAGAGTCTTCGAAGTATTTGGAGAGAGATCCGAGAGTCTGCCATTTCTTTGCCACGGAATCGGCCGTGTATTTACCAATGAGTGCACCAAAAATTGGAATTAGGGGCAGGGTCACAATTGCAATAAAGCCTGATAATGGATCCAAAATCAAGATTGTAGTTATAACAACTACAGGTGTGATAGAGGCAAAAAACATCTGTGGCACAAAGCGCCCTAGATAGATATCCAAAGAATTCAGACCCTTAACTAATAAAACACTGATATGTGAAGCTGAGACATTTGAATAAGCATCCAATGAACCTGTTACTTCACTACGTAGCTCTTGCTTAATGCGTACAGCCTGCCTGCTACACCAGTACTCAAAGCTGGATTGAAAGATTGCTCGAAAGCCCCAGGCAGCCGAAAGGTAAATTAAAACGGTATGCGCAGAGCCTTCTCCATTGGTGATGTCCGTAATAAGAGAACTCAATATCAGAGCACTAATGACAATTGCCGCAGACCAAGAACTAGCTGCGACAATTGCTACGAATAAAACTCTGCGGCTACCGCTCCTTGAGAGCAATAGCCGCAGATCCGAAGATTTCACTTATGCAGGCTATGACTTACTGCATCGAGCACGCCATGTTCCGGATTCATGATTTGAGATGCACTAACACGCTTTCTAAATACCCAATAGGTCCAACCCTGATAAATCAGAACTAGTGGAGTCATAACTACTGCAACTACCGTCATCACTTTAAGTGTGTAATCGGTGCTAGATGCATTAGTGATCGTTAGATCGAACTGTGAGCCGAGTGAACTAGGCATCACACGTGGATATAAAGCATAGAAGAGCGTTGAAACAAACACGGCAATGGTTCCAGCTGAGAAAATAAATGCCCAACCTTCACGACCCATGAAGTTCGCCGCCATACCAGCAACCCATAGAAGTGCCACGATGATGGAGAGAGTTAATACACGTGCATTAATCTCTGGCAGCATCAGATTTGTCCAGGCTAAGAATCCAACTGCTGCAACTGCTGCAACAAGACCTGAAATCTTAGCTATCGCCTGCGCACGAGCTCGAATCTCTCCCGTTGTTTTCAGAGAGAGAAAGACTGCGCCATGTGTAAGAAAGACCGTAAGAGTCACAACGCCACCCAAAAGTGCATATGGATTAAGCAGGTTGAAGAAACCGCCTGTGTACTCAAGTGAGCCTGTGGCCGCTCTTTCAATGGGAACTCCACGAACGATATTTGCAAAGGCAACGCCCCAGAGAAGTGCTGGAATTGCGCTACCAATAAAAATAACAACATCCCAACGCTGACGCCATTGGGCCTTTCCATACTTACTGCGGTATTCAAATGCCACGCCGCGAACAATGAGTGAGACCAATATCAGAAATAATGGTAGATAAAAACCGCTAAACAAGGTCGCATACCACTCAGGGAATGCCGCGAAAGTTGCTCCACCTGCGACAAGTAACCAAACCTCATTACCGTCCCATACTGGTCCAAGAGTTGTTAGAACTGCTCGGCGATCAGCTTCATTTTTCGAAACTGCTCGAACAAGCATTCCAACGCCGAAGTCAAAGCCTTCAAGAATGAAGTATCCGACCCATAGAACTGCAATTAACAAAAACCAAACTGTTTGAAATGTCATCTCCATACCCCTTTCCTAATAGGCCATCACTAGTTGTTTGTCTTCACTTCCACCAAGTTGTGGATCTGCGTAATCAAACTCTTCTGCAGGTCCCATCTTGATTACTCTTAAAGTGAGTCCTACTTCAATAATTGCAAGAACTCCATACAAAAGAGTGAAGACAATCATTGTGAACAAAACCGCTCCAGCTGAAACAACTGCACTGACGCCATCTTCAGTTTTGATAAGTCCAAAGACTGCCCATGGTTGGCGAGCCGTTTCGGTAAATATCCAACCGAAGGAGATTGAAAGAAGTGGAATGAATGGAAGTGAATACATAGCCGGTGCGAACCACTTACCTTTGGGAGTTCCCCCACGGCGCAGTCCCCGCATAGCAAGCAATATGAATAACACACCCAGGAACCCAAAACCAATCATTAATCGGAATGACCAATAAGCCAGTGGCACATTTGGTGTGTAATCCCCAGGCCCATATTGAGCATCGTATTTAGCCTCTAAATCATTAACTCCCTCAACGACGCCATTGAAATTTCCTGTTGATAGGAATGAAAGCATTGAAGGAACACCAATCTGAAATACAGATTTTGATCCATCTAATGTCCCAATTGTTAACAAGGAGAAAGGCGCATTCGCCTGAGTGCTATAGAGAGCTTCGGCGGCTGCCATTTTCATAGGTTGCTGTTCAGTCATCACACGTGAAGTTAAGTCTCCAGTGATAAATACCAAGACAAAGGCAACCAACATTGTGATTGCACCTAACTTAAAGGTCGAGCGTGCAAGAACCTCATCCTTCTTTTTGATAATAAGGTAAGCAGAAATTCCTGCCATAAAGGCACCACCAGCAAATGCTGCTGATGGAATTGTGTGAAGAAACTCTGTTATTGCTGTTTTCTGTGTCAGAACCGCTTTTATGTCAACGAGCTCTGCTCGGCCTTTTTCAGCATTGATTACATATCCCACTGGATGTTGCATCCAAGCATTAGCTGCCAAAATAAAATATGCAGAAAGTATGGTGCCTGTTGCAGCTAACCAAATGCTTGCAAGGTGTAACTTTTTTGGTAGTCGATCCCAACCAAAAATCCACAGTCCTAAGAACGTGCTCTCTAGGAAGAATGCAAGTAAACCTTCAATTGCAAGTGGTGCACCAAAAATATCTCCGACGAAACGGCTATATGAGGACCAGTTCATACCGAACTGAAACTCTTGAACAATTCCCGTTACAACACCGATGGCAAAGTTAATGAGAAATAACTTGCCGAAAAATTTAGTGGCACGAAGATATTCCAGCTTGCCAGTGCGATACC
>CAIRHO010000045.1 GCA_903878415.1 uncultured Actinomycetes bacterium | reverse complement strand
TTGAAATACAACTGGCCTGCGGAATCTTTTTATACTATCTGCTCCGACTGAAGTAAAAAGCGAATTCGTGCTCGCAGGATATGGGCCACCGTGATGCATTGCCCAAGTTACGGCAACACCAGTTGGCCAACTATTCCAAATAATTCGCCCACTTATTCGAACTAAAATATCAAGTAGTCCCATTGAAATAATTTTGTCATTTACTTCACCATGAATTCCAGATGCCAAAGTTCCATGGAAGGAGTTTGCGACTTTGAGCGCCTCTTCATTACTGGCGCAATTAACTACAACTGCCGTTGGGCCAAATACCTCTTTCAGGGTAACTTCCTGATTTGCTAATAAATCCGCTCCAGAAATTTCAAAAATAGTAATAGGTTCGATTGCATCACTAGTCGCAACTCCTTGCGCCAATAATTTAACAAATGGCAACCCGGCATAAGTGCTGCGATTCCGTGCATGTGCTTCGCGAATCTTTTCATTTAACATTGCATGCGTAACTACTGTCGGTACCAAATTAACTATTTCTTCTCGCATCTTTGATCCGTTGACCAATATCAAGTAGCCAGGCTTAGTGCAGAATTGACCAGCTCCTAGGTTTACTGAATCCAGGAATCCTTGTGCAATAACGCTTCCATTCCTATTAGCTGCCTCTTCAGTTACAAAAATTGGATTAAGCCCGCCAAGTTCTCCATAAAATGGAATCGGATCTTTGCGAGATTGCGCAATATCAAAAAGTGCACGTCCACCCAGAGTTGAACCAGTGAAAGCCACCGCGCTTACATCTTTATGCTTTACAAATTCGATGCCAGCTTCAAATGCTTCAACCATGTTAAATAATCCATCTGGCGCATTAACTGACTGGGCAGCAGCCGCCATTATTTGGAAAACTTTACGCGAAGTTTCTAAGTGTCCTGGGTGAGCTTTAATAATTACTGGGCATCCCGCAGCAATTGCAGATGCCGTGTCACAACCGCCTACACCGAATGCAAATGGGAAATTACTGGCGCCAAAAATACCAACTACTCCTAATGGAACTGTAGTTTTACGTAACTCTGGCCTTGGTGGTTGAAGCGTTGAATCTGCGCTATCAATTACCGTTCCTAAGTAATCACCTTTTTTCAATACCGCAGCCATATGGCGCCACTGCCCAGACATCCGACCAACTTCGCCGGTCAATCGCACTTCTGTTAAATTTGTTTCATTCATGGCAAGTGGAATTAACTCCGATGCTGCGCCATCTAATTTCTCAGCAATTGTTTCTAATAGCGAAATTATTTGAGAGCGATCCCATTTTCGAATACTTTCGCGCGCAGTTACCGCTTTCGCCATGGCAGAATTCAAATCTTGCATTAAATAGAACCTTTCGATTAGTTAAATCCTAATAGATTAAATCAGGTGTTTTGGCACATCTGGATTATGGCGACAAATTGCTCGCCAAATATCGCTCGGTTCAGTACCAATTGCCAAAGCTTCTTCAACGGTATGGCCGCCTAATTCCGCATGCACAATATCTTTAGCATATGAAGGCGCCCAGTCTTCGCCAAAATACTCTGACATTCGACGTCGCAGTTCAGTATTACGCATTTAAGATTTGATTACGAAAGCGCGCGAATTAATCGATCCGCTTGCAACTTTGAATGCTCATTAGATAGTGGCGCTGTTACTTGACCTAATAGCCATCGAACAATCATGCCAACACCAACAGCATCAGATGCAAAAATTTCGGCAAGATGGCGATAAATTCTTACCCATAAATCATGTTCTCGAGATGAGAGCGCTATCGCGACTGCAGCTGGATCGTGTTCGAGAGCGGAGCGGAGCGCGCCATGCGTAGATATTTCTTTTGAGATGAAGTACAGGGATTCGGCGCGAGAGCCTGAAACTTTAGCGAGCGCAGCAATCCGATCGATCTCTATCCCCAACAACGCTACAAAAACTTCGTTCTTATCTCGGAAATGATTATATAAAGATGCTCGAGAAACTTGAGCGCGATCAGCAATATCAATCATGTTCGTGTGATGTAATCCAAAATCTAAAACTAGAGATTGCGTTGCTTCTAAAATTGCACCACGAGTTCGTCTATGAATGCCACTCTGGTGTTGATATGTAGCGCGGGATACCGGTTCTGCCACGATAGTACTTACGCTGCGTTGACATCTGAAAGTTCAGCTTCAGATGTTGGAACGACGGTAAGTACTGGGGTCTCGTGACGTTTCACCAAATCGATGACGTCCGTAAGTACTGTGGAAAGTGAAAGGTTTAGCGCTCTGCAAATTGCATTGAGTAATTCCGAAGAAGCTTCTTTCTGACCACGCTCTACTTCAGATAAATAGCCAAGTGAAACTCGAGCATCAGAAGCAACTGCGCGAAGTGTGCGGCCTTGTGAAATCCGAGCAGCACGAAGTGAATGACCGATATGTGTGCGCATCAACTCCATAACTGCTCCTTTCACTTGTTACTTCTGCTTACTTGAATTGCTGGAGCTAAGAATACGCTCAAATGCCCCAAGCGCGCTTTCTACCGCGCCGAGTCTAACAATTTCCCGTTTGCCAGCGATTGAAAGTTCAATTCCTTGGGCAATTTTTGGCCCTGCAATTCCAATCCAAACCGTTCCAGCCGGAACTCCATCTGATGATCCTGGGCCAGCAACTCCGGTACTTGAAATTGCCCAAGTACTTTTTGTTCGCTTCTTAATTGCAAGCGCCATCGCAACTGCGATCGCTTCCGAAACTACGCCAACTTTCTTGATATCTGCCGCCGAGATTCCTAATTCATCTTTCTTCATAGTATTTGAATAAGAAACCACACCGCCTAAAAAAACTTCGGATGCTCCTGGAATATCGGTAATTGCAGCGCTGATCAGTCCCCCAGTTATAGATTCTGCAGTTGATATTGTTTCGCCACGTAGGGTTAAGGTTTTTACAAGAGTTTCAGATAATTTATTAATAGCGTTGTTGCTCACTTTGTAACTGCTTTCTTCAAATAATCAAGGCCAGTTACTAGGGTCAATATCAAAGCAACTCCTAAGAAAATATCACGAGGAAGGTATAGAAATGAAGGTAGCGGCAAAACATAAAATCCTATCGAGAAATTCTGAGTTAGCGTTTTAATCTTTCCACCCTTGCTTGCTGGGATAACACCTCGCTTAATAACAACTAAACGGAGCAAAGTAACTAAAATTTCTCTAACAAGAATAAATATTGTTACCCACCAAGGCATATCTCCGAGAATCGAAAGTCCAATAAGTGCAGTTCCGATGAAAGCTTTATCTGCAATTGGATCTAGGAAAATTCCGAGAGGAGTTATCTGATTGCGGCTCCGCGCGATTTTTCCATCAAGACTATCGGTCATTCCTACTAAGAAAAATAAAACCCAAGCAATAATTCGCCAGGTTGAATCATCACCACCATTTTTAAAGAGTGCATAAGCGCAAAATGGCAATGCTAAAATTCTAATTATGGTTAGCAAATTTGGTAAATTTAAATTCTTCACAACGGCTGTGCTACCAAATCTGCACCAGCAATATCGGTGACAATTGCATCAACATAGTCGCCAACTTTATAACCAGCGGTAGGACGCCCTGGGGATGTAATGAAGGTCGAAGTATCTACTTCTGGTCCTTGATGTTCGGCTCTGCCCTCCTGGGCAGCTTCATCTTCAATAAGAACTCGAACTCTCTCCCCAATTCGAGCTTGCGCACGTTCAAAAGTTAATTCTTCGGTAAGAGATGCTAACTCTGCCACTCTCTCATTTATAGTTTCTTGATCAACTTTATTCTCTAAATGGACTGCTTCGGTGCCATCTTCATCAGAATATCCAAATATTCCAATGGCATCTAAGCGTGATTCAATAATAAAGTTTTTAAGTTCTTCATACTCAGCTTCTGTTTCGCCAGGAAAACCCACAATGAAGTTGGAGCGGATCCCAGCTTCCGGTGAAAGTGCTCGAATTTGCGATAATAACAATAAGAATTTCTCGGAGTCACCAAACCTACGCATTCGACGAAGCAAGGTTCCGCTCGCATGTTGAAATGAAATATCAAAATAATGTTGAACTTTTTCAATCGAAGTCATTGCTTGCAATAATGATGGTCTAATTTCAGCAGGTTGTAAGTATGAAAGCCGGATCCGTTCAATTCCGTCAATCTTCGAAAGCTCTGGCAGCATCGCTTCCATTAACTTCAAATCCCCAAAATCCTTGCCGTAAGAAGTTGTGTTTTCAGAAACTAAGAAGATTTCACTAACTCCATTAGCTGATAACCATTTAGCCTCTTCGATAATCTCGGTCGGCGGCCGGGAGATAAACGAGCCGCGAAATTGTGGAATCGCACAGAATGTACATCGTCTATCACAACCGCTGGCAATTTTCAGCGAAGCTATCGGTGCGTTATCTAAGCGCTTTCTTATTAACCGAGCGCCTTGGCCAAATTTAGATTTAGTAGCTTCATTAACGCTTTGTCGATCGATCGGTGAAATCGGGAGAATAGTTCGCCGATCTCGTGGGACATGTACATCAATTGAGCCACCGCTAAGAATTGTACTTAACCGTTTAGAAATATCTTGATAATCATCGAATCCTAGAATTGCATCCGCTTCAGGAAGCGCTGCTGCTAGCTCTTTTCCATAACGCTCAGCCATACATCCAACTGCAACGACTGCGCGAACTTTGCCGTCGGCCTTAAGTGAATGAGCTTGCATAAGTGCATCAATTGAATCCTTTTTTGCACTTTCAATAAAACCACAGGTATTCACCAATGCGATATCAGCGTTTGCGGCATCATCAACCAAGGTCCAGCCATCCGCAGCTAATCTGCCAGCAAGCTCTTCGGAATCCACATCATTTCTGGCGCAGCCAAGAGTTACTAGTGCAACGGTACGAGTGGTCATTTAGCGAATAGTACTTGTAAAGCGAGAAGTTATTGTGGCAAAACTTAGTTTTAGCCTTGAGTTGATCCAGTTGGGGTGAATTGCATCCGTACAACTTCACCAATTGCGCCAGTTACGCCTAAATCTGAACCATTTAGATTTACATTAATTACACCGGCATTACCGATTACAACATATAAAGATTGGTCATCTGTAAAAACTTGGGATTTACCACTTGAAATGCGTCCACTATAAATCTGATTATTTGAACTATCAAATATTCCTACCCAAGAAACACCGCTGACTCCAGTTAAAATTAAATTAACTCCTGCAGTTTTAGTAGCTACAACTGGTGCTTCATTTTTAGTCGTACTTTGTAGCGCCACTGGCTTAACAACCTCATTGGATTTATTTATGACAACAACAAACTGCACTGAAGCAACAACTACAACTATGGAAGCAGCAATTCCAGAAAGCGCCTTCCAAGAAATTGGTTTCTTTTCGCGAGGTGGCCTTGCTGCGCTATTTTCCACTAGCAATTCCATCATTGGCCGTTCTTCCGGTGCAAAAGATTCACTAAATTCTAATAGCAGTTGAGCGCCATCTATCTCAAGAATTCCGGCAATTGTTCGAATATGGCCGCGGGCATAAGTGTCGCCGCCGCAATTTACAAAATTATCATTTTCTAACTCTTTGATAAGCGCCGCTCGAATCCGAGTACGCGCTGCAAGTTCTTCCACGGATAATCCCGCTGCAGTACGTGCACTCTTTAGTGCGGAACCTAATGACATTTTCAATATCCTTCACGATCGGGGAAGGGCAAGGCTACGGGAATTGCCAGGTTTGAATCAACCTCGGTTCATGAATATTGGGTTAATTGCGGAGAAATCACCCCTGTAGTACGGCCAACACTCCCGCAAGGTCCTCGGGTTTTACCAATACCGTCCGAGCCTTCGATCCTTCGGATGGTCCAACAATTCCACGGCTTTCCATCAAATCCATTAACCGTCCTGCTTTAGCAAAACCAATTCGCAACTTACGCTGCAACATTGAAGTTGAACCGAATTGCGTTCCAATCACTAACTCAACCGCTTGTAATAACAAATCCATATCATCGCCGATGTCATCTTCAATTACCGCTCTAGTTCGGACCGGCGCGAGAATATCTTCTCGATATACAGGTGCAAGTTGCGATTTAACATGATTTACAACAGCTTCAATCTCGCGCTCCGAAACATATGCGCCTTGGATACGCATTGCTTTACTCGCGCCCATTGGCAGGAATAATGCATCACCTTGACCGACTAATTTCTCTGCGCCAGGTGTATCTAGAATGACTCGTGAATCTGCCAAGCTGCTGGTTGCAAACGAAAGTCTAGAAGGTACGTTCGCTTTAATTAGACCAGTAACGATATCAACGCTAGGGCGTTGGGTTGCAATAACGAGATGAATTCCAGCAGCACGCGCTAATTGAGTAATACGTACTATGCAATCTTCGACATCTCTTGCTGCAACCATCATTAAATCGGCGAGTTCATCTATAACTACAAGTAGATACGGGTATGGCTCAAGTGGTCGATCCGACGAATTAGGGTTTGCTAATTTTCCAGTTCTAACAGCTTTGTTGAAATCATCAATATGACGGAATCCATATGTGGAAAGGTCGTCATATCGCATATCCATTTCGCGAACTACCCAAGCAAGTGATTCGGCTGCCTTCTTTGGGTTCGTGATAATTGGTGCAATTAAATGTGGGACCCCGTCGTATGCAGTGAGCTCGACTCGCTTAGGATCAATCAAAATCATCCGAACTTCGTTTGGAGTAGAACGCATCAAAATAGAAGTTACAAGTGAGTTAATCATCGAAGACTTACCTGCGCCGGTCGCGCCGGCAACTAATAGGTGTGGCATTTTCGCTAAATTGGCACAGATAAATGCACCTTCAACATCTTTGCCGAGCGCAATCAACATTGGATGGTGATCATTTCCAGCAACACCAGAGCGCAACACATCACCGAGCGAAACTATTTCACGATCAGTATTTGGTATTTCAATACCTACCGCAGATTTTCCAGGGATTGGCGAGAGGATTCGCACATCACTACTTGCTACGGCATATGAGATGTTCTTGCCTAGAGCAGTAATCGCCTCAACTTTAACGCCAGATCCAAGTTCAACTTCATAGCGCGTGACCGTTGGGCCACGCATAAAACCAGTTACTTCTGCATCTATATCAAACTGCTTAAAAACTTCAGTCAAAGCAGCAACAATCAAATCATTGGCTTTGCTCTTAGTTTTAGAAGCGGGACCGGCACGTAATAAATCCATAGAAGGAAGTTCGTAAGTACTATCTGAAGCCAAAACCATCTGGACTGGCCGAAGTGGTTTTGCTGGAGTTGGCAGTGGGTTTCCTTCAGCCGTTCCGGTAGCTACCGGAATTTCTACGGTGAACTCCTCGTCAAAGCTCTCTTCATCTAACTCTTCTTCACCATCATCTTCATCATCATCGTAATCACCATGATCTAAATGTTGTGCCACTAACGGAGATTCAAATGGTGGAGACTCTGAAATTTCAAACTCTTCAAGTTTGCGCTCACGACGATCTGCAACTGCCGTACCAACTTTGGTGCTTGCGCCTGTAAACAACCGCTTCAATAATGTAAAAATTTCAGAGACGGGTGTTGCAGTAACAACTAATAAACCAAAACCAAAAAGGAGTATTAAAATTGGAATTGCCAGCATCGAAGTAACTAGCGCAATTAGCGGAGTTGAAACGCCATACCCAATCCAGCCACCGCCGCCGCGCATCGCGGTTGCACCGGTTCCGGTTGAGCCATTAAATATGTGAGCAAGTCCAGTACTAGTTAATATCAAAAGCAGCGAACCGATTGTAATTCTGCCATTTGCCGCTTTATCCGTTGGATTTCTAAATAATCTAAATGCAAAATACCCAAGTATTAACGGAGTAGCCATCGCAAGCCGACCCACTCCGCCATAAAAGAATGAATGCATGGCTCGCCCAAAAATATTATCTAAATGCCACCAAGTTGTTGCTGCGGAAATTAAACCTACGATGAAAAGTAATAGCGCAAATCCATCTCGCTGATGTGCTGGATCTAAATCTTTTGCGCCGCGTGAAATAAAGCGAATGATTGCCCCAATAGCTTTTGCGATACCGCGCCAAAAGGAACCTAGGATGCGACCAAGACCGGCAAATAGACCGTTTGATTTTCCGCTTTTCTTCTTAGCCATAAGCGTTAATCGTATTAGAAAGCGAAATACGAAGCGGTCTGGCTCGCCGTCAAACTTCTATAACAACCGGAACAATCATTGGACGTCGGCGATGTTCGCCACCCACCCAACTACCAACTGTCTTTCGCATTATTTGTGAAAGTTGATGCGTTCCATTAATTCCTTCAGATACCGCAGTAGCAAGTGCTTTCTCAATTCTGGATTTCACTTCATCGAAAAGCGCCACATCTTCTGCAAAACCGCGAGCATGAATATCTGGACCAGCAACAATTTTTCCGGTCTGCGAATCGATAACTACGACAACTGAGATGAAGCCTTCTTCACCAAGGATTCTTCGATCCTTTAGCGAACTTTCCGTAATGTCACCAATGCTTTGACCATCCACATATACAAATCCGCATGGAACCGAACCAACTACTGAAACTTTGTGATCAACCATGTCAATCACAATGCCATTTTCAACTACTACGGTATTTTTACGAGCAACACCAGTTTGAATCGCAAGTTCAGCATTGGCACGCATATGTCGCCACTCGCCATGAATAGGCATCACATGTTTTGGTTTAACAATGTTGTAGCAGTACAACAACTCCCCTGCAGCGGCATGGCCAGATACGTGAACTAGCGCATTCGCTTTATGCACAACGCGAGCACCAAATCGTGTTAACTCATTTATAACTCGGTATACCGGATTTTCGTTTCCAGGAATAAGCGAGGAGGCTAAAACAACGGTGTCGCCTTCACCGACTCGAATTTGATGATCGCCATTTGCCATACGCGATAACGCCGCTAGTGGCTCGCCTTGAGAGCCAGTGCAAATCAAAACTAAATTATCGCCGTGATTATCCATTTCTTTTTCATCAATTAAGACACCGCTTGGAATTGTTAAGTAACCCATATCAGCAGCCAAATTCATATTGCGGACCATGGAGCGACCCATAAAAACAACTTTTCGTTTATGGGATTCCGCAGTATTAATAATCTGTTGAATTCTATGTACATGAGATGCAAATGAGGCAACTACTACTCGACGACGAGTACTTCTAAATACTCGATCAAGCGCGGGCATAATTTCACGTTCTGATGTAGTGAAACCTGGAATGTCGGCATTGGTTGAATCAACCATAAACAAATCAACGCCATCCGCACCTAATCGTGCGAACGTTGCCAGATCAGTGATTCGTCCATCGAGCGGTAATTGATCCATTTTAAAATCGCCAGTATGTAAAATCGTTCCGGCTTTCGTAGTAATTGCGACAGCAAGTGCATCCGGGATTGAGTGGTTTACTGCCACATATTCCATCGCGAACGGACCAATTTTTTCACGCATACCCGCTTTGACTTCACGAGTAATAGCAGTTATTCGATGTTCCTTTAATTTTGATTTAATAAATGCGATTGTTAGCGCTGTTCCAATAACCGGAATGTCACCACGTTCGCGCAATAAGTATGGAACTGCACCAATGTGGTCTTCATGACCATGGGTTAAGAAGATCGCCTCAATATCATTTAAGCGCTCTCTAATGTAAGAAAAATCCGGCAAGATTAAATCAATACCTGGTTGATTCTCCTCCGGAAACAAAACTCCGCAATCAACAATAAGTAATTTGCCATCGCTTTCGAATACCGTCATATTGCGGCCGATTTCGCCGAGACCACCGAGCGCAACTATCCGTAGCCCGCCTGCAACTAACTTTGTTGGTAAACCTAAATCTGGGTGGGGATGATTCAAACTTTAACGCCTCCGAGTTTTAAATCCTCACGAAGTTGCTCAATTTGTGACGCAGTTGCGTTTACAAGTGGAAGTCTTACAACTCCGCCAGGGAGTCCCATCAGTGTCATAGCTGCCTTCGTGAGAATCGCACCTTGTGTGCGGAAAGTCCCGGTATAAACCGGAAGCAGCTGTTGATGAATTTCAGTAGCGCGGTGCGCATTACCGCTAAACCAAGCATCTAACATTTCGCGCAATTCTTTACCTACGGTGTGACCACAGACAGAAACAAAGCCAACTGCTCCGACAGCGAGCAATGGTAAGTTCAAAATGTCGTCACCAGAATAAACTGGAATTCCAGAACGTTTAATTACCCATGAAGTTGAAGCGACATCGCCCTTGGCATCTTTTAGTGCAGCAATTCTTGGATGCTCTGCTAATTTAACAATCGTGTCTGGTTCAATTTGAACTCCAGTTCTTCCTGGAATGTCATACATCATCACTGGAAGCTCAGTTGCATCTGCCATTGCGCGAAAATGGGCTTCGATACCAGCTTGTGGCGGCTTGTTGTAATAAGGAGTCACTACTAATAAGCCATCAGCGCCAGCATTTGCTGCCCACTTTGCTTGTTCAACCGAGTGTGAAGTTTCATTGTTTCCAGCGCCAGCAACTACTTTTGCTTTCCCTGCTACGGCTTTCTTTACTACTTTAATTATTTCAAGTTTTTCGGCGTCGCTCGTTGTTGGCGCTTCACCGGTCGTGCCATTAACCACGATGCCATCATGACCGGTACTAATTAAATGGTTAGCTAACTTTTCTACGCCAGCCCAATCAATTGAGAGATCAGGTTTAAATGGCGTAACCATTGCGGTAAGCAACCGACCAAATGGTGGGGTAATCAACATGCCCTAAGGCTACCGCTTTTAGGGTGCAATTCTCCCAGACTTTTCAAAGGCTCCGTATGTGAGCGGCATAAGTTCTGCAAAATGTCGCTCCATTTTCTCGGCAACCATCTCAATTTCTCGTTGTGGGTAGCTTGGAAAATGTGAGCCTTCTCGACTGGTACGAAGCGATAAGAAATTCATTAAAGCGCGCGCGTTCATCGTTACATACATGGATGAGTAAAGCGCAACCGGTAAAACTGCTCGTGCAACTTCGCGCGCTACGCCCGCTTCTAACATTTTTTGGTAATTGCTATATGAAAGTAGATAACTCTCTTTCATTGCCTTCACTGTAATTTCATATTGCTCTGCGGTGCCATCAACAAATGTATACGAACCAGTTTTGCCTACTTGTACAAGTTTGCGCTCTTTTGATGGCAGATAAAAAACAGGACTTAGCTCGCGATAACGGCCACTCTCTTCGTTATAAGAAGCGATTCGGTGTCGCATAAATTCACGGAAAACAAAGATCGGCGCAGAGATAAAAAATGTCATAGAGGTATGTTCAAAGGGTGAACCATGTCGCTCTCGCGCCAAATAATTAATTAAGCCCGCAGATTTTGAAGGGTCCTGATTAATCTCATCTAAAGAATTTTCACCCGCAGTTGAGACTCGGGCCGCCCAAATTACATCAGCATCACTTGCGCTTGCTTTTACTAATTCAACGGTGACGTCATCACGGAAGATCGCTGCTTTATCGCTATTTTCACTCACGAGCGTGACCCTATCTAGAGCAATGTCTAGATTCCGTGATTGATAAGGCAGAATGGCGCGCGTGTCACTATCTAAAGCGCAGGTATTCCGCGACTCAATGAGCGTTGCGCTACCGGTTGGGACTTATGGCATTGCATTCGGTGCTGCTGCGGTTGCAAATGGCTTCTCTGTGATTCAAGCTTCACTTTTTTCAATATTACTTTTCTCCGGCGCTTCACAGTTTGCAGTTGTCGGCGTCATGGGCGCTGGCGGAAGTGCTTTGAGTGCGATCACTACTGGATCCCTACTTGGATTTCGTAATGGACTTTATTCAATGCGAATGAAGCCAGTGTTAAATGTGCATGGCTTTAAGAAATTATTGGCAGCACAGATAACCATTGATGAATCAACTGGTGTTGCAATTTCCCAAGAACCACGCGGCGAAGCGGCAATGCGGTATGGATTTTGGGCAACTGGAATCGGTGTATTTATATTTTGGAATCTTTTTACTTTACTTGGCGCTTTTGGTGCACAGGCGCTAGGTAATCCTTCAGCTTGGGGTTTGGATGCTGCAGTACCAGCCGCCTTCTTAGGTTTAGTTTGGCCACGGCTAATCGATAAGCAGAGTAAATTAATTGCTATCTGCGCAGTAGCGATGGCGCTAATACTTACTCCACTTGCACCAGCTGGCGTTCCAATTATCGCAACAGTTTTACTTGCGGTTATATTTGGATGGAAACCAAAAGCATGAGTGCAATGTGGGTAGCAACTTTAGTATCTAGTTTGGTTTGCTATATTTTAAAATACCTTGGCTATGCAATTCCAGAATCATTTTTAGCTAATCCTCGAGTCCAACGAATTAACACATTGATCCCAATTGTTTTGCTTTCCGCCTTGGTTGGCGTCCAAGCAATCACAAATAAATCTGAAATTGTCTTTGACCAACGGATTGCAGGCGTTGCGGTTGCGGCAATCGCCCTTAAATTTA
>CAIRHO010000044.1 GCA_903878415.1 uncultured Actinomycetes bacterium | reverse complement strand
GTAAAAATTGTTTACTTAGCAAAAGGTATTTCGGCACATGATTTAGTTGATCACGCTTGGATAGCCAATAAGTATGAAATACCGGGGGATAGGTACGCCTTATTTGCAATGATTAGAGGGGATGCTTCGGATGGTTTACCTGGAGTTCGAGGGATTGGTGAAATAGGGGCTGCGATAATTGCCAATAAATTTGCTTCACTACCCGAAGCGCTAGCTGCAGCACTTTCCGGCGATTCAAAATTAAAACCGTTATTACAACGTAAATTGATTGAAGGAGTTGAATATATAGAGATAGCTCCGAAATTGGTTAATTGCGCAACCGATGCACCCATACCTGATCTTTCACATGCAATGCCAAAGAGACCACAAGATATGACGGCGATTGAGGACTTTCGATTTAAATACGGTCTTGGTACAAGCATCGATCGCATGATTGACGCGCTAGGTTGGTAGTGATGTTTCGTGTAGTAATTGCAGGAGTGTTGCTTGCCGCGAGCTTCCCACCAATTAATCTCTGGTTTTTAGCTCCTATTTCCATCGCACTTTTTTACAGTCAGCTAATGCGAGCCATCTTTAAATTGAGGCTACAGATATGCGCCCTTTACGGTTTATTCTTCTTTGCGCCACTTCTATATTGGAGTTCGACATTTGTTGGTGCACTGCCGTGGCTAATTCTCACAGTTGGCGAAACGCTATTTTTCTTAGGGCTCGCGATTTTTTCGTGGGATTCTAAAATTACTCATTATTTTCGATTCGCGGCCCTCTGGGTGTTACTAGAATTCGCCCGGGAAAAATTGCCTTTTGGAGGATTTGGCTGGGGGAGAGTTGGATTTTCGCAACTACCATCACCGCTGAGTTTTTACCTACCAATATTTGGAGTCACTGGGCTAACATTTCTGACGGTCATATTCGCTGCAGTTTTCACGAAGAAGGAGCTACGGACAAAATCCTTCATTTTCTTAGTAGCAACAACAATGATTGGATTTGGTACTGAATATTTGATAGATCATAAAGTCGCGCAGAAATCTGAAAATTCCAAGTTAAATATTACTTTGATACAAGGGGGAGTGGCCCAAGCAAACTTGAACTTTAACAATATCCCGATGGAGGTTTTCAAAAGACATTTAGCAACAACTAATAAGTACTTAGCGAGCAAATCTTATGCAATCAATCCCGCTGACTTAATAATTTGGCCTGAAAATGCTAGCGATCTAGATCCGATTACAACGCCTGAAATAGCAAAAGATATAAGCGCTCTAGGTCGAGAATTTACTGGCGATATCTTGATCGGCGCCGTATTAAATGGGGAAGATGGTCCTCAAAATGCGGCGATACTTTATAAAGATAATGGCAATATTGAGCAATATATTAAACGAGATTTAGCTCCATTTGGAGAGTACATTCCGCTACGTACTATTGCGGAAAGAATTAGCCCGTTAGCTAAGGAAATTACCGATTTTATTCCGGGCAGCAATTCCGCTCTTTTCAGTACAGAAAATGGCGTATTTACCCCGCTAATTTGCTTCGAACTGCTGGATGACACCTTTGCCACTCAAACCAACTTGAAGAGTAATTTCTTAGTTTCGATTACTAATAATGCAACTTTCGGCAAAAGTTCAGAGGCGGCACAACAATTTCTGATAGCGCGTGTGAGAGCATATGAATCCCGGAAAGAAGCAGCAATAGTCTCCACAACTGGATATACCGGATTTATAGATTCAAAAGGGAGAGTGATGGTTCAAGCAGCGCAATTCGATCAATCTGCAACCTCCCGCGAAATTTCGCTCAATAATTATCAAACTCCGATTTCCAAGAATCGAAATTTTCCCGAGTTATTAATTACTGCGATATTTTTATTTACTTTCTATCGGAGAAAGCGTGGATAAATTGCCGAAGGTTTTGATAGTTACACCTACTTATAATGAAATTGAATCCATTCATGCCCTAATCACTCGTTTAGTCGTGGTTAAGGACGAGCTTGCCGCTAGATATGACATTTCGTTATTGGTTGTCGATGACAATTCTCCTGATGGAACCGCAAGAGCGGTTAAAGAGCGTGCTATTAATTGGATATCGGTACTTGATAGACCTGGAAAAGGCGGTCTTGGCCCAGCTTATATCGCCGGATTCAATTGGGGTTTAAGGCAAGATTTTGATTACTTATGCGAGATTGATGCAGATTTAAGCCATCAGCCAGAGCAATTGGTCCATTTATTAGATGCGTTAGACGGCCATGATTTAGCAATAGGAACTCGGTGGATGCCAGGCGGATCGGTAGTAAATTGGCCGTTTTCTCGACAATTAATCTCCCGGATTGGCACCGGTTATGCTCGACTCGCTTTAAAATTAGATTTGAAAGATATAACAAGTGGTTACCGAGCTTTTCATCGCGAAGTTTTAGAACAAATTGATTTAGCAAGTATTAATTCACAAGGTTATTGTTTTCAAATTGAAGTTGCGCTAAGAAGTTCCAAAGATGGTTTCTCAATCGCACAAGTACCGATCACCTTTATTGAACGTGCGGGCGGAGTATCTAAAATGAGTAAACGAATCGTGATCGAAGCGCTTTGGAATGTCACAAAATGGGGATTCGGGAGCTATAAATACCGCCGATAAGTTACATTATGTAAAGTAGAATGAGCGTGAATTAGTTTATTGCAAGCGCTGAAACGGGTTCACAAGCACAAACTAGATTCCTATCCCCATAAGCACCATCAATACGTCCGGTTGTTGGCCAATATTTCCCAGCTCGGGTTAATCCAATCTCTTCGCCAGATGGAAAAGCAGCAAACTCTCTTGAGTATGGCCGATTCCATTCCACTTTAAGCAAATCGCTCATCGTATGCGGTGCATTTCGTAAAGCAGATTCCTCTACGTTGATTCTGCCAGTTGCTATCTCTTCAATTTCGTTTCGAATAGAGAGCATTGCGGCGATGAATCGATTCAATTCCTTAATATCTTCACTCTCCGTCGGTTCAATCATTAAAGTGCCTGGTACTGGGAAACTCATAGTTGGTGCATGGAACCCGTAATCCATCAAACGTTTCGCAATATCATCAACAGTCACACCACTAGCGGATGTTATTTCTCTAAGATCAATAATGCACTCATGCGCAATCAATCCATTTTTACCCGTATATAAAATCGGGTACGAATTGCCCAATTTATGAGCAATATAATTTGCGGAGAGAATTGCAACTTCTGTGGCGGATGTTAATCCTGCGCCACCCATCATTCGAATATAAGTCCAAGAAATTGGCAAGATTCCAGCTGAACCAAAGGGAGCTGCTGAAATCGGACCAGGTCCAGTTATCGGGCCGGCTGTTACATCTAATGGGTGATTCGGTAGGAATGGCGCTAAATGCGCACGTGAAATAACTGGACCGACGCCTGGTCCCCCACCACCATGTGGAATACAGAAAGTTTTATGCAAATTTAAATGCGAAACATCGGCGCCGAATTTTCCTGGTTGCGCTAAACCTACTAAGGCATTCAGATTGGCGCCATCAACATAAACTTGTCCGCCGGCATCGTGTATTAATCCACAAATTTCACCAATGGCTTCTTCAAAAACACCATGCGTTGATGGATATGTAACCATTAAAGCCGCCAATTTGCCTTGATATTCTGCAATTTTCGCCTTCAAATCCGAAACACTGACATTGCCAGCGTCATCACATTCAATTACTACTACCCGCATCCCTGCCATCACTGCGCTTGCCGCATTGGTACCGTGAGCACTTGATGGGATTAAGCAAATATCTCGGCCACTCTCCCCTTTGCTATCTAAGTAATTTCGTATCGCCAGTAAGCCTGCAAATTCACCTTGTGATCCAGCGTTAGGTTGCAGTGAAACTGCGTCATAACCTGTAATCGCTATTAACCATGAAGAAAGTTGAGATATCAACTCTCTAGTTCCCGCGCTTTGATCAATCGGAGCAAAAGGATGAAGCGAAGAAAATTCCGGCCAAGTAATTGACTCCATCTCAGTAGTTCCATTTAGCTTCATTGTGCAAGAACCAAGCGGAATCATCGTACGATCCAACGCTAAGTCTCGGTCAGAGAGCATGCGTAGGTAGCGGAGCATGGCGGTTTCTGAATGATAATTATTAAAAATTGGATGTTCTAAATAAGAAGTCTTCCGGATTAATTCCGCAGGGAGTGAACTTTTTACTAATTTCTCATCCCACGAGATGCCAAGAAATGCTAGCAAATCGATTAAAACACTATTAGTGGTTGTTTCATCAAAACTGACTCCAATTAAACCATCAAAATAACGGAGGTTATAGCCAGCCTGTACGGCCTCTGCTGCAAATTTACTTTGTTCAGCAACTCTAAAAGTTACCGTGTCAAAAGTCTCCGCATTAACAACGCTAATTCCTGCGCTTCGCAACTTACTTGCAAAAGTTAGCGCATACGAATTAACTCGGAGAGCAATAGCGCGTAGCCCTTCCGGTCCGTGCCATGCTGCATAAAAAGCGGACATGACGGCTAGTAAAACTTGCGCAGTACAAATATTGCTCGTTGCTTTATCTCTACGAATATGTTGTTCTCTGGTTTGCAAAGCCAGGCGGAGTGCTGGATTGCCATGAGAATCAATACTTTGTCCTATTAATCTGCCCGGCAAAGATCTTTCTAATCCAATACGAACCGACATAAATCCTGCATGTGGCCCACCAAAACCCATCGGAACACCAAAACGTTGCGCAGAACCAATTGCTACATCTGCGCTCCACTCCCCTGGTGACTTAATCAATGTCAGTGCTAATAAATCGACGGCAGTAATTACTATTCCGTTTCGTGCATGCATCCATTTGATTATCTCTGATGGTGAGTAAATCTCTCCTAAAGTATTTGGATATTGCATTATCAAACCAAATGCATTTTCATTCCATGAAGCTGCACCAGTTAAATCCACAATCTCAATCGCAATTTTTAAAGGCTTAGCCCGAGTGGCTATGACTGCAATAGTTTGTGGGTGCAAATTCTTATCGATAAGAAAAACTGCATCCTGCGCACCTTTCCAGACACGATTAGCTAGCGTCATTGCTTCGGCAGCCGCAGTTGCTTCATCCAGCATTGACGCATTTGCGATAGGTAAACCAGTTAAGTCAGAAACCATGGTTTGAAAAGCAAATAGCGCTTCCAATCGACCTTGACTAATCTCGGGTTGATATGGCGTGTAAGCGGTATACCAAGCCGGATTTTCTAATACATTGCGCAAAATAACAGGTGGTGTAATCGTGCCGTAATATCCAGTCCCAATTAACGAAGTAGCTACAACGTTTTTAGATGCAAAATTTCGAAGTTCGGCAATCGCATCCACCTCGCTGATAGCGTCTGGTAACAATTCACTTAGTGAATTTTCCATAACAATGCTGCTAGGCAGTACTTTCTCTATGAACTCGTGAAGATTTGCATAACCAAGCTCGGAAAGCATTCTCTGAATTTGGGTTGCTGAAGGACCAATATGTCGATCTTCAAAATTATGTCGAACTTCGCTCACTATATTCGTCCTCCAAATCTTCCTATAGAGCTAGATATAAGAACTTAAGGAGGGAAAACTATCGGAAATTAAGCTCCGCGGAGTTTTCTACGTGCTGCGAGTTCATCACTTTCGTTCCCTGAAACGAGTAAACCATTATCAAGGTTTTCGCCTTGTAGTACTGAAAGAGAGCCTTCAACCTCGCTCCAAACTTTGCCAATCGCTATCCCAAAGACTCCTTGACCGCCTTGCAACAAGTCGATGATTTCATCCGAGTTAGTACATTCGTAAATAGATGCGCCATCGCTCATCAGAGTGATCCGAGCAAGATCTTCTATGCCGCGCGCGCGTAAATGATTAACAGCAGTGCGGATATTCTGCAGGGATACGCCAGTATCTAATAGCCGTTTAACAATTTTTAAAACCAAAATATCTTGGAAGCCGTATAGACGCTGCGTACCGGAGCCTGAAGCGCTTCTCACAGTTGGTTCAACCAAACCTGTACGCGCCCAATAATCTAATTGCCGGTAAGAAATGCCTGCCGCGGTGCAAGCTGTAGCGCCTCGATAACCAGTATTTTTGCGGTCAGACATTAGCGGCCTCATCTACAGGTCGGGGGGAAGGGCTCCTACCTATTTGCAAAAGGTAAGGCCTGAGCTCCCTAGAATCAATCACCGACACGGTCCAACCCTCAAGTAGAGGTTTAGCTTACGAAATCTTCTGGATTTATATGGTCGAGGAATTCTTTAAATTTCTCAACTTCATCTTCAGCTTGATCAGGTATCTCTATGCCTGCCTCAGCTAGTAATTCTTCACTAGCCAAAATTGGTGCACCAGTTCTTAACGCGATTGCAATGGCGTCGCTGGGGCGAGCTGAAACTTTGACGCCTCCCCTCAAATTGATAGCAGCATAGAAAATGCCATCTTTGATCTCGGTCAAATGAACCGAATCAATATCTGATCCGATTGCAACCAACAAATCCTTTATTAAATCATGAGTCAACGGTCTAGGCGGAACGACCTCTTGCTGCGCAAATGCAATTGCAGTGGCCTCAACCGCTCCAACCCAAATCGGCAAGTAACGCACCCCGCCTATCTCTTTTAAAAGGACGATTGGTTGATTTGAAGGCATTTCAACTCGTACTCCAACTACATCAATTGCATGAAACTCCATCATTGCCTTTCAAAGGAGATAACTATTTGCTGCGGTGCAGCCCAGTGCGGACTAATGCAGAGTGCAACCGGATGGAGAGCGAAGCTAATTCACGTTGAACTTCTTCGGCGCGAGCTTTTGATTCCGTATTCTTTTGGCGCAAGAGTGGCGTAATAACTTGCTCTACCAAACCAACTTCGCGATCTGCTGCGGTCTTAAAAGCTCGCAGATGGCGACTCTCGATGCCAAACGCAGCCATCTCTGAAACAACTTTAGCGACCGACAGTGCATCTGCATCGTAAAAGCGTCCTTTCATTGCAACTAAACCGTAAGACTCAAGTTCAATTAATTGGGCTTCAGTAATTCCACTCGATGATATGAGCTCATCTCGAGATAAACGCAAATCTCCTTGTTCGATAAATGCATTAGGTGTTAAACCACCATCAATTGTTGCCAATCTTGGCGTTGCTGGCGCACCTGCTGCGGTTGCCGGCTGCAATCCTCTATCAATAGAGTCTAAATTTTCCTTAATAACCTTCAGCGGTAAATACTGATCTCGTTGCGCAAAAAGTACATAACGCAATCTTTCTAAATCTGCAGAAGTGAATTTGCGATAACCAGAAGGTGTGCGTTGCGGTTCAATCAGCCCTTCCGCTTCTAAAAAACGAATCTTAGAGATAGATACATCCGGAAAATCATTACGCAATTTCCCCAAAACTTCACCAATGCTCAAATACGCTCTTGCTGGTACGCCCATTACAAACTCCCCTTTTGTTTTAGCGTTTCGGATAAGCCATTCTTTTCATTAATGAAGAAGACCAATTTATATTTACCAATATGAATTTCGCTGCCATTCCCTAAAACTTTTTCACTTGAAACTAAACCATCTACATAAGTGCCATTCAAACTTCCAGAATCTTTCACCAAATAATTACTACCCACTGAGTGTTCTATTACTGCATGCTTACGCGAAACTGTTACGTCATCTAGAAAAATATCGGCATCCGGCGAACGACCTATACGGGTACTTCCAACATTAAGTAGGAAACGAGAACCACGAGCTGGTCCGGAAACAACTAATAACATTGCTGAACCAAGTGGCAATTTAGATAAAACTTGGCGCTCTTCTTCTGATAGAGATTCCATAATTGCAGATACATGTGGCGAGAGCGACTTAAGTGAAGAAAGATTGATCGTTGTAGTTACATCGCGTTTCGGATCTTCAGCGGTAACGCTCATTAGACCCTCCGATCAATCCACAGAAAAGGTCTCAGCAATCGAGATGCCTCAGCCTGTTGTAGAGGCTGACACTATTGAGAGTGGGCGGCCAGGTCAAGCGGTAAGAGTTCGG
>CAIRHO010000043.1 GCA_903878415.1 uncultured Actinomycetes bacterium | reverse complement strand
ACAGCTTTATTTCGAGCATAAAACTGGCAAGTACTACAGCTTTTATAGGGTCATTTATCGGGGCATTTTTTGCGTATGTAATCTATAAATATGCCGGAAATAGATTAACTGTAATTCTCGATAGCATTTCGGCAGTTTTTGCGAATTCCGGTGGAGTGCCGCTCGCTTTTATGTTTATAGCTGCATTTGGAATGCAGGGGTTAGTAACTAAAACATTGAAAAATTTAGGCGTGGATATCTATGCCGGACATTTCTCTCTCTTCTCTTTCACTGGACTAGTTCTGGTCTATACATTTTTCCAAGTACCAATAATGATCCTAGTTTTTAAACCGGCGCTTCATGGACTCAAAAAAGAGTGGAGTGATGCCAACAGCAACCTTGGTGGTAACTCTCTAACTTATTGGCTCCGAATAGGCATACCCATCCTTACACCTGCATTCCTCGGCGCATTCTTACTTCTTTTCGCCAGTGGGTTTTCCGCTTACGCAACGGCTCGCGCAATGACAGCAGGAAATGTTCCATTAGTTCCTCTTGTCATTGGGACGCTCATCGATGGGAATGTTATTTCTAATGAGGCAAATCTTGGATCAGCGTTAGCCGTCGGCATGATTTTCGTAGCAGTGGTAACAATGTCGGGCTACTTAATAGCCCAAAAATATGCAAGTCGTTGGCGTATAAAATGAGAATTGAACGTAGTAAAACATTCATAATCTCTCTTGCAATTATCATGGCCACCTTAATTTTCTTCATCCCCCTCACAGCAGCCGCAGAATTTAGTTTCCGCGGTGACTTTGGCAAGGGTCACTCATTTGTAAATTATCTTTGGCTCCTAAAACAAGATGGTTTTCTAGAAAACCTTCTGATAACTCTGCAGTTAGGTGCAATTGCAGGAATTCTAAATCTTCTTTTGATGGTTCCAACCGCAGTCATAACTAACATAAAATTCCCAAAATGGCGCCCAGTACTAGATTTTATTTGCATTTTGCCCCTCATAATTCCTGTCGTTTCTCTAGCCGTTGGTGCCCAAGTTGCAATGCCAGAATTTCTGCAGAATTCGCAGTATGAACTGGCATTCTTCTTCGTAATTATTGCTCTGCCTTTTACCTATCGGACTTTAGATAATGCTCTTGTAAGCGTTGAACTAAAAACCTTAGTTGAAGCTTCTAGAAATTTAGGAGCAGGTTGGTTTCTGACAATCGTGCGGGTTATTTTCCCTAGTATTCGAACTGGAGTGATCGGGGCAATTTTTCTATCCTTTGCCCTATGCCTAGGGGAATATACCTTGACGGTGCTCTTGCACTGGACGACTTTCCCAACTTGGACCGTGATTGCTTCGCAACAAAATATCCTTGGTGCAATTGCGCTCTCTGTGTTCTCACTAGTCGGAGCTGTTCTGCTAATGATATTTATTTCAATCTTTGCAAATAAGCGAAATAAGAGACTTAATCAACAAGTTGAAGAGGAGTTCGCATGAAGCTAGATGCCCAACAATCAAATCGGTTGAGTTCCAAATTAGAACTTACAGATATCAGCCGCAGATTCGGAACAGTCGTTGCCTTAGATCGATTTAACTTGACCGTTGAACCTGGTGAATTGATTGCTTTGCTAGGGCCATCAGGGTGCGGTAAGACCACTGCGCTGCGAATTATTGCGGGCTTAGAAAGCGCTGATTCTGGAAAATTAGAAGTTAATGGAATTGACTATATTTCCAAGCCAGCAAACCACCGAGATATGGGTATGGTTTTTCAATCCTATTCACTCTTCCCAAACATGACTGTTCAAGAGAACATTGAATATGGCTTACGGGTACGTAAAATGGAGCCAGCTAAAAGAGCGAAAATAGTAGGAGAAAAACTTGAATTAGTTGCCCTCGGCTCTAAGGCGAAAAATTTCCCACATCAACTATCCGGTGGCCAGCAACAACGAGTTGCACTTGCCAGAGCCCTTGCAATCGAGCCTACGGTGTTGCTTTTGGATGAACCTCTCTCCGCTCTAGATGCCAAAGTAAGAACACAAATACGTGAAGAAATCCGTAGAATACAATTAGATTTAGGAATCACAACAATCTTCGTTACACATGACCAAGAAGAGGCAATGTCTATAGCTGATCGTGTGGGCGTTATGAATCAGGGAAACTTGGAGCAGATCGATAAACCAATTGCGCTCTATAACAAACCAACAACACCATTTGTTGCATCCTTCGTTGGTCTTGCCAATAGAATTCCTGCGCATGTTTCAGAAAAAGGTAATGTCAAAGTCTTAGGACAGAAGATTCCACTCTCACCATT
>CAIRHO010000042.1 GCA_903878415.1 uncultured Actinomycetes bacterium | reverse complement strand
GTCCCAAAGGTTTGGAACGCCGGCAGCTTCTTCTAATTCTTTAGCTGCTATCCGTAATTTCGGAAGATCGATCACTTTTTCAATCGATCCGAGGGTGCCGCTTAACGCAGCAATCTCTAACTCAAATTCACGGGCGGCCATAGTGGAATCGTATTACCTGTTGTATTGATTAGTTGCACTCCCGTTGGCCCTAACCATAAATGCACTTATGCCTAATGCAGTGGCTTGTAGTGGTAAAACGTATTTTGCCGCAACTTCTCCATAAACCTTGTAGCCATCACAGTCAAACCTAATAATTTCTATTGATCCTGATTCGGATTCAATTCTTGAGTTTTCTGAATATTTATCAATATTCACTAAATTAATCTCCGAAAAGTAAGCAGATCTTGCTCCCGAGCAATCAATTGGAACTCGAAATTCATTATTTGAGAAATTTCCTTTAAGTCCGAAAAGAAAATATCTACTCTGACTTAACTGATGGCTTGCTTTCATTAGGGCAAATTCATTCTCTTGAATTAAGACTCTCTGTCGCATCATTACTGAAGAAAAATCAACCAGCACAAAAATTAAAAGTAAGATGATAATAAAAAACCCAAACGTAAGTGGGAGTAATGAACCCCGCTCCCCTTTAACCCACGACTTGTAGCGCGACCATTCATTCAAGCCACTCATCCATCACGCCATTCATCAAATCGCTCTGAAAGTTTGGCAAGCACTATCTGCGAACCAATCACGTCATCGGTTCCGTAACTCTTTGAAATCTCCTTAACTGATCCGAATAGTTCAATCGTCACAATAGAGCCAGGAGTAAAACATTTTGCGGTGGGGCAATAGATTTTGTATTTTGGTACCGGAACGATTCTTGAACTATCCAAAATATAGTCAATCTTTCGAACTCCAGTTTCATAATCCGAACTGGTAACAAAAGCCCGTAACGATTGTCTGGCTATATTCTGATATTCGATCTCACTAAATGAGCGTGCTGCGAAATTATTTACGAAAAATATCAATGGGATAAAAAGTGGGATTGCGAATACTACAAACTCGACTACAGACGATCCAGTCTCTCGGAGACAAATATTAAGCACACGTTTGAATTTGAATCTACTAAATAAGGATTTCAGCATATTAAGCTCGGATTAATTTATTTCAGAATATGCAAATGACCGAACTCGCAAGAATTCTCCAAGTTTTGTGTCACGAAATAGCGCAGTAAAAATAGGAATATTTACATACTTTGTTACTGAAATTAAAACTCCGTCGCCTGGCATGTTTTGATTCTCTACTTGAATGCCTGCTTCGCTATTATGCAATGCAGCAGAAACTTTATTGCTAATCAATGATTCATCAGAACTACTTCTTAATTCACCAGTAATAGCAATTCGATTGGCGATGCTTTGAACTTCATAAGTAGATACATTCCTTTGGTATAGCGCAATTACCAATTGAAAAACTAGTAAGAAAAGTATCACTAACGGAATTAAAACCAAGAAAGATTCGACATTTCCTCGCTCTGATTTTATTAGCGAACTGACAGGCTTCCTGATGCGAGTTAGAATTTGCATTGAAATTTACTTAATATTGTTCATAGCATCGAGTGAGTTTCTCAAGATTGCACTTAGCCTTGGCGCTGCAATCGTCCAAATTGCAGTTACCAGCCCAGTAGTCATTAAAACTACTAATACCCAACCCGGTACATCGCCGCGCTCGGAAATAAATTTTCCAACAATTTTCTCTTTAAGTTTGCCGATCGAGATTATCAATACCGTGACTCTATATTTGAGGATAAATTGCAATTTGCGATACTTGTTAATATTCATTTCTTTCTCCCGTTTCTAAATTGTGAACATCTATATCCTTAACTAGATGGGAATTTGATCCTTGGGTATCCGCTTAAACTGTGGAAAATGAATAACTGTGCAAATTGCCAATAAGAATCCGTCTAAAGAATCCTTCTAAACAATTCGAAGAATGGAGTGGAATGAAGGCCAAAGGGTAAAGATCACCGATAGCGGCAATATCAGGAAAACAACCGGAATCAATAACGCGATCTCAGCTCGACCTGCCAAAGTTAAAAGGTCAGCTTTATAACTACTTCTAGATTCAGCTGCTTGGTTGAGCAGCACTGCGCTAAGAGGTGAGCCTCGTTCCAAAGCCAAAATAACAGTATTTGCGAATTTCCTAAATGAAATAGAACTGCTCCGCTCCGCAACTAAATCAACCGCTTGCATAATTGAAATATCCTGTGCGGTAAGGTCAATTACGTCTACGAAAAGTTTGGCATGGCTGGAATTAGGAAAGCTTGCGAGAAATATAAAACCGCCAAGCAAACTTTCACCTGCGGAAGTTGCTAAAGCAAACATTTCAATCATTTCGGAAAACTCGTAATCTAATTTCTTTAGATTCTTTTCACTCTTAGCTCGATCGAAAAGATTGAATTTCTTTCCTAAGTTAAACTTAATTCTGTTTGAGAAGAGTGCGTCTGGGTCAAAATAGTCGCTAGTTATCAAACGAGAAGCGAAATATATGGTTGGCAGAATAATTATGAAGCTAAATAAGTTGTTAATCTTCATGCTTCGCTACCCACCAAAATCCTTTTTTCTAGCACTCGCCTTCTAATTGGTAAAGCTCCAACTTTCTCCATCCAAAAAAATGCAATAACGGTTAGTAAGACACCCGCAAGCAAGATTGATAAACCGACACTTGTTGAATAGGCGGCGATAGTTTCTGGTTGCGTGGAAAGGATCAGGAGCAGAATCCACGGTGCTACACCTGCTAAAACTGCAGAGTTTTTTATCCAACTATGTTTTGCTTCAATCTCTATTCGGATTGCTAAATCTTCACGGAGAAATTGACTAAGAGTTCGTAACACAATCCCAATATCTTTACTGCCTAACGTTTTTGCCAAAATTAGAGTTTCTACGATTTGATCAGATTCGGCTAAGTTGCAAGCGGTTTTCAACTTTCTCATGGCTATTTCAAAATTCTCGCCATCTAGAAGTGACTTGCTCACGATTTCGATAAAAGGCCTTAACGGAATTGGGCCACGAGTTTTCAAAGTTAAAAGCGCTTCGGAGAGCGAAACACCGGATTGGATTCCGGTCACTAATTGATCAATCATCTCTGGCCAGGCACTTCTAATGTTTCTGGCTCGTTTCCTAGCAAGTGATCTTTCTTGCAGATAAGGAATGAACAGGAAGAGTATTGAGACTGCAATAGAAATTTCCATGGATTTTATAATCGTGTAGATCGCAAGATAGCCAAAGATAAAAACAATTATGAACGGAAAAGCACGTGCCACAATCTTGCGTTTCATTCCAATCACAACATCAGTACTCGAAGATTTACTGTTATAAATCAGATAGAAACCACCGATCAGAAGTAGGGTTGTAAATGAAATTAGAATTTCCCGATTCATAATATGGGCTGCATTCCTCTTCGATATTCATTTTTCTCCAGGGTCCACACTGCTTCTGTTTCAATGTGTTCACCCTCTACTCTCTTAGTAACTTGCAAAATTTCTAAAATTCTTCTAGAGCCTTTGCTATCTATCGCGATTTGAATTACAAGATCTATAGAACGCGCGACTAATGGCGTAACGAAGAAATGTGAAATATTTTCGCCGGCTAACAATGGAAGTGTTTGTAGCTTTCTAATGGCATCTTTAGCAGAATTTGCATGAATAGTTGCCATGCCTGGTAAGCCAGAATTCAATGCTATAAGCAAATCTAAAGATTCAGCTTCTCGAATTTCACCAATGATTAAACGTGAAGGCCGCATCCGTAAGGATTCCTTTATTAATTTGCGCATTGAGATCTCGCCAGATCCTTCTAGATTCATGCTCCGAGTTTGCATTGCAATCAAGTCGGGCAACTTAGGCTTGAGTTCAAATACTTCTTCGATAGTAATGACACGTTCGCTATTTGGAATTTCACCAACGAGTGCATTTAAAAGCGTTGTTTTCCCAGCTTGGGTGGAACCGCTTATCAATATATTCTTCCCAGAAACCACTTGTTGAGATAGAAAATCCGAAATTTCCGATGTCATTACTCCATAGCTCGCTAAATCTCTTAGCGATTTATCCCGGATTAAATGTTTTCTAATATTTACCGCCCAATGTTCTGCAGTTATTTCCGGTATGGCTACATGTAGGCGACTGCCATCAGGTAATCGAGCATCCACAAATGGATGTGATAAATCCAAGCGGCGCCCGCCCCACATCAGTGCTTTCTCAACAAATGCAGTAACGCTCTCTTTGGTCATTATCAAATTAGTTAACTCACTCTTTCCATTTCTAGCTACAAAGATCCGTTCAGGTGCATTTATCCAAATCTCTTCTACCTCAGCATCATCTAATAATTCTTGTAAGGAGCGGCAATTCTTCTGAGGATGTGGAATTTCCAATGGCTTGGCTCGGTCAATACTTTGCTTAGCCATTTAAACACTCCCGGTATCAATTGAATTCAAATGAAATTATGGGTTATGTAAGCGCCTGAAAGATTCTCTGCCTTTGGATTCCTTGAGTGATTGTTGATAATAGAAGATTAGTTCCCTGAATTGCTTCTTAAAAATACCCTAAGTAATTAATTGACATTTATAGACTGGCGCTATTGAGAAATTCTGAAAGTGTCCAATTATCCTTATATGAGGAAGTACAAGTAATAATTTCTAAATTTATGCCCTTTAAAGTTGATTTCTGTAATTCGCTAGTCAGAACATTGAATTCATATTCCATTACTGTATTTATTCGACTACTTAATATTTCTCCCGATTTTAAGTCATCACGAATTAGAATAGCAAAGGTTAATACACCTAATCTCGCCATTGAATCACTGGAACGAAGCGTTCCAGTGATCTTAAAACTTGTATTGATAATGAAGTCAAGCAAAATTGAAATTAGAAGTTCGGATTCTTCGATAGAGATATCAGATTTTTCGACCCAGTAAATGCTTGATTCAGATATTGCCACACCAGTTGAAATTACTGTTAAAGGGGCTTTTGCTCTTTTAGAATAGTCAATTTCCCGTTGCATTAATTCATAGAATTTGATTGGCGCAATTGTTCCAGTTGCTAAATCCAACTCACCGTCGTTATTGAATTCCAAGCCTTGATAAATCTCATTGAGCCGAGCCATGCTAAAGCGTATTGTCGAATTCGAAAATGACCACGAGAAGTGCGAGGGCTTTCACTTATAAAAGTGTAGAATTTAAAGGTGGACTCTAATTCAGCTCTATCTAATGCGGCTAGAAGATACGCACGCGGCCTGGCTATCCTCGAAGCCATCATCCTTTTTGGGATCGCAGGATCACTCGCTATCGCTAGTTATATAAAGCATCCAACTGAAATTGCGGCAATGGTGGCGGAGATAGTTTTTGCAACGCTTGGTGGAATTGGGTTATTGGTCGCTGCTCGTGGATTTAAGTTAAAGAAGAATTACGGCCGCGCTCCAACCGTGCTCGCTAATGGAATTGCACTTGGCGTTTCTTATTACATGTTTGATGGCGGTCGACCACAACTTGGCGTACCGCTAGCGACCATTGCACTATTGACGCTAATTAGTGCGCTGGTTGCCGTACCTGCTGAAGAGAATTGAATACCCTTAAATCATGGCTAAAGCGAGCGCACCAAATTAAGTAGTTTCGTCGATGTAAACGCAACAGCCGCTGCAAAGCTAAGCCAAATTGATTTGAATCGTCGAAACTCAATAATGAATTTAGTAAATGATTTAACAACGCTAGTGATTGCTGGACCGATTTATCGATATCACTGGTGGAGGACCCAAAAAGCGTAAATGTGGGCAATATCGCTTACCCAACTACCGCTAACCGCCCGTCCGATTCGGAGCCATCGCCCCACCCCGATAGGCTTACTATCTGAGAGCCAGATTTACACGGTAGATCAGGAGTAAATAGATGTCTTCGGAGTCCATGACACCAGAGAATCACTTTGGTGGATCATTCGGTCCAAACGAATGGTTAGTCGATGAGATGTA
Organism: uncultured Actinomycetes bacterium; assembly: GCA_903878415.1. Lineage (GTDB taxonomy): Bacteria > Actinomycetota > Actinomycetes > Nanopelagicales > Nanopelagicaceae > UBA7398. The sequence goes on along the minus strand of CAIRHO010000042.1, from coordinate 3,585 downwards.
TGAAAATTATTTACGCGATCCCAATTTAATTGAAGAATCTTGGCGCGAATTTTTTAGCAATTACAAACCTGGCTCACCGCTTCCAGGAAACGCTCCCGATGTAACTCAAACTCCAAAACGTGGTGTACCGCCCCAACCAAAATCAGCTACTCGGGTCCAACCTGTCATGGAGAGCGTTACTCCTCCTGCGCCGGTCGCGCCGTTAGAACCAGCAGTGCAAGAAGCGGTTGCCACATTTACGCCACAAGAAACTGTAAGGCCGGCAATACAAAGTACAAATCAAACTCCAGCAGATCCAATCGCAAAACCCGCTCCTGTTATCAACAACGGTGATGCGCAGGTTGAACCGATCCGCGGCGTAAGCGCACGAGTTGTGCAGAGCATGGAAGCTTCGCTTACGGTTCCAATTGCAACTAGCGTTCGGGCTGTTCCAGCAAAATTATTAATCGATAATCGAATCGTCATTAATAACCACATGAAACGCGCTCGCGGTGGAAAAATTTCTTTTACCCATTTAATTGGTTATGCAATGGTTAAAGCGCTACGCGCCATGCCAGAGATGAATAACTTCTATACCCAACTAGATGGCAAACCAGCGCTTGCTCATCCAACTCATCTAAATTTGGGTATCGCAATTGATTTAGCAAAACCAGATGGATCAAGGCAGTTACTCGTACCTTCCATTAAAGGTTGCGAAGCCATGGATTTCCGAGAATTTTGGTTGGCTTATGAAGAAACCGTTAAGAAAGCGCGAAGTGGCACGCTAACTGTTGAAGATTTTGCTGGAACGACCGTCTCGCTAACAAACCCAGGAACTATCGGAACCGTCCACTCAGTACCGCGTTTAGTAGCGGGCCAAGGAATGATCCTCGGAGTTGGCGCTTTGGATTACCCGGCCGAATTCCAAGGCGCAAGCGATGCCACACTCTCTAAATTAGCAATTAGTAAAATAGTAACTCTTACAAGTACTTATGACCATCGCATAATTCAAGGCGCGCAATCTGGTGATTTCCTAAAACGTATTCACGAAATCTTGCTTGGCGAAGATAATTTCTACGATGAAGTATTCGCAGCGCTAAGAATTCCTTATATTCCAATCCGTTGGCTTGTAGATATTCCAGAGAGCAAAGAAGAAGGCTTAAACAAAGCTGCCCGAATCCAAGAGTTAATTCACGCATATAGAAATAGTGGCCATATGTTGGCTGATACTGATCCGTTGGAATATAAACAGCGATATCACCCAGATCTTGATGTTGTCACACATGGTTTAACGCTCTGGGATTTAGATAGAGAATTTGCAACTGGTGGATTTGGCGGCGAATCACATTCCTTACTGCGAAAAGTTTTAGGAAGATTGCGTGATTCTTATTGTCGTTCCATCGGTGTTGAATATATGTATATCGAAAACCCAGAAGAGCGGGTATGGATTCAAGAACATTTTGAAGTTGGTGCGCCACGAATTGCTCGTGAAGAACAATTAAGAATTTTACGGAAGATTAATAGCGCCGAAGCTTTCGAAGCGTTCTTGCAAACTAAGTTCGTGGGGCAGAAACGATTCTCACTTGAAGGTGGTGAATCGGTAATTCCAATTCTTGATGCGATTTTGACAGGTGCTGCAGAAGCTGGACTAGATGAAGCTTGCATCGGCATGTCACACCGAGGTCGGTTAAATGTATTGGCAAATATTGCAGGTAAATCTTATGGCCAAATTTTTCAAGAGTTCGAAGGAAATTTCATCGAGAACTCAGTCCAAGGTTCAGGCGATGTTAAGTACCACTTAGGAACTAAGTCGGTTTTCAAAGCAGAATCCGGGGCAACAACTAATGTTTATCTTGCTGCTAACCCTTCCCACTTAGAAGCGGTTAATCCCGTTTTAGAAGGAATCGTGCGCGCGAAACAAGATATTTTAAATAAGAAAGAGATTTTCTCAGTCCTTCCAATTTTGGTACATGGCGATGCTGCTTTTGCTGGCCAAGGCGTTGTGGCAGAAACCTTAAATATTTCGCAATTACGTGGATATCGAACTGGTGGCACTATTCACGTAGTAATTAATAACCAAGTTGGTTTCACTACTTCACCGAACGCTGCGCGCTCTACCCGATATGCAACTGATGTAGCAAAGATGATTCAAGCGCCGGTATTCCACGTAAATGGCGATGATCCCGAAGCTTGCGTACGCGTTGCTCGATTAGCATTTGAATACCGGCAGAAATTCAATAAGGATGTTGTAATCGACATGGTCTGCTATCGCCGTCGTGGCCATAACGAAGGCGATGAACCAAGTTTCACGCAACCACTTATGTATAAGTTGATTGAAGCAAAGCGAACTGTACGAAAACTTTATGCCGAAGCGCTGGTTGGTCGCGGCGATATCACTCCCGAAGAAGCAGATGAAATTGCAAAAGATTTCCATGCTCAGCTAGAAGCAATCTTCAATGCAGTGCATAACAACGCACCAGAAGAAGATCCAAACTTTAAGGTTCCAAAAGCGCCAACGCCAGAATCGGTTGACACGGCACTTGCCGAAGAAGCTGTTCGTAAAATTGCAGCTACTCAAGTTGCAATCCCAGAAGGATTTACGGTTCATCCAAAACTATTGCCACAATTAGAACGTCGCGTTGCAATGTTGCAAGATGGCACTATCGATTGGTCCGGTGGCGAAATGATCGCCTTCGGAGCAATACTTCTAGATGGGCATCCGATTCGTGTTGCTGGACAAGATGCCCGACGTGGCACATTTAGTAATCGTCATGCGGTAATTATTGATAAAGAGAATGGCAGCGAGTGGACCCCACTTCGAGGTTTGATCTCAGATGAAAACCAATTCTTCGTAATTGATTCCAACTTAACAGAATATGCCTCGATGGGATTTGAATATGGATACTCGGTTGAGCGCGAAAATGCTCTAGTTATTTGGGAAGGCCAATTCGGTGATTTCGCCAATGGCGCACAAACAATTGTCGATGAGTTCATTTCATCTGCGTTACAAAAATGGGGCGAGCGTTCCTCGCTAGTTTTGCTACTTCCACATGGTTACGAAGGACAAGGTCCAGATCACTCTTCCGGAAGAATTGAACGTTACTTAACGCTTTGCGCTGAAGAGAACATGACTGTTGCACAACCATCTAATCCAGCTTCATATTTCCATTTGCTTCGCTGGCATATGAAGAACCCAGCTCGACGACCGCTTATTGTTTTCACTCCTAAATCGATGCTCCGGTTAAAGGCAGCATCTTCTGCAATTACTGATTTCACTAGTGGGACTTTCCGTCCAGTAATTTCAGATCCGAATGTTGAAAAAGCCACTCGCGTTATTTTCTGCTCCGGCAAGATTTATCACGATTTAGTTGCCGAACGCGAAAAATCTGGCGAGCACACCACCGCAATTATTCGCGTTGAACAACTTTATCCATTCCCAACTGAGGCTATTGCTAATGAGGTAGCTAAACATCCTGGTGCAACTTTACTTTGGGTACAAGATGAACCAGCAAATCAGGGTCCTTGGCCATTCTTCGCACTTCAACTGCGCGAAACTCAAAATGAGATTTTACAAGGTGCTAATTTCCGCAGAGTTTCACGACGTGC
>CAIRHO010000041.1 GCA_903878415.1 uncultured Actinomycetes bacterium | reverse complement strand
TAAGAATTCCGGCTTAACTCTGACTTATCTAAATCCCGTGACCGCCGCCACAAAATCAAAGGTGACTCGCGCAATTTCTGAAATCAAGAGCGGCAAAGTTTCAACTCAAGGTTGAGTGTTTGCTAAGTTGTGATAATAAGATCGAATTTTTTACGCCTATAAATTGACGTTCCGCTATAGGGTGAGCCAACAAATTGATCTCGGAATTGAAGCCGTATTCGAAGCGGTTTTGATGGGATTCTCAGGAGGAATAAATTGAAGAAGTCATTCGTAACAGGATCGATTAAGGCGATTGCCGCAGTAGCTGCATTAACACTGCTTGCAAGTTGCTCATCATCATCCGATAGCGCTGCAAAAGTAAAAGCTTGCCTAGCACTTGATACTGGCGGTGTTGATGACAAATCATTCAACGCTTCAGCATGGGCTGGCGCGCAAGCTGCAGAAGCTGCTGGCGCAGAGGTTAAATATCTAGCCGCAACTTCAGATGCAGATTATGCACCGAACATTAAGAAGCTCGTAGACGAGGGTTGCAACATCGTTATCGGTGTTGGTTTCTTAATTAATGGCGCAATTGTTGAAGCTGCTAAAGCTAATCCAGATACCAAGTTCGCAATCGTTGACCAAGACGGTAAAGACCATGGTCCAGCTGGAGATCAATACCCAGGTGCAGTCATTGACAACCTACAGGGAATTGAATTCGCAACTAACCAAGCAGCATTCCAAGCTGGCTACCTTGCAGCTGGATATTCAAAGACCGGCAAAGTTGCAACATACGGCGGATTAAATATTCCACCAGTTAGCATCTTCATGGACGGCTTTGCTCGCGGCGTTGCTTACTACAACACTGTTAAGGGTAAGAAAGTTGTTGTACTCGGATGGGATGTTGCTAAGAAGGACGGAACATTCGTTGGTGGTTTCTCGGATCAAGCAAAAGCACTTCAGATCTCAAAGAACTTTGAGCAACAAGGTGCAGATGTGATTTTCCCAGTTGCTGGTGGCCTTGGTGCTGCAACAGCTAACCAATCAATGACTGGTGGCAAGTCTGTAACTATCTGGGTTGACTCAGATGGTTTCGTTCAAGCCCCACAATTTGCATCAGTACTTCTTACATCAGTTGTTAAGGGTGTTGGAACTTCAGTAACAGCTGCTATTCAATCTGTTATTGATGGCACCTTCTCCGCAACCAACTATCTAGGTACTCTGGAAAACCAAGGAACATTCTTGGCTCCATACCATGATTTGGAATCAACAGTTGATGCTGCATTGGCAGCAGAAGTTGAACAACTTGGTGCAGATATCACTTCTGGAAAAGTTGCTGTTTCCTAATAGAAATCAGCTAAAAACTAGAAGTATCTAAGCAGTAAAAATTAAGCTGGGCGGGTTTTTAACCCGCCCAGCTTAATTTCGTATAGGTTAGGTATTAACAAGACGAAGGAAAGGTCAACGTGTCAGTCGAATTGCGCGGCATCACCAAGAGTTTTGGTGCGTTAGTAGCAAACGACGGTATCGATCTTCGGGTTGAAACTGGAGAGATTCACGCAATCCTCGGCGAAAATGGCGCTGGGAAATCCACTTTAATGAACATTCTTTATGGACTGTTGTCTCCAGATAGTGGTCAAATTTTAGTAGATGAAAAGCCAATTATTATTTCGGAACCAAGCGATGCCCTTGCTGCCGGCATTGGTATGGTGCACCAACATTTCATGCTGATTCCAGTATTTACCGTTGCTGAAAATATTGTCCTCGGACATGAAAAAGTTAACGGCTTTGGAGTTTTAGATTTAGAAAAAGCTCGATCAGAGATTGCTCGAATTTCTAAAGAATTCAATTTTGATGTAGATCCAGATGCTGTGGTTGAAACACTGCCGGTTGGAATTCAACAACGCGTAGAGGTAATTAGAGCGCTAATTTATAATGCAAAAGTATTGATATTAGATGAGCCAACTGCGGTTCTAACTCCCCAAGAAACTGATGAATTACTGCAAGTGATGAAGAATTTAAAAAAACAGGGGACTTCGATAATATTTATTACGCATAAGTTACGGGAAGTTCAAGAAGCTGCAGATCGAATCACAATTATTAGACGCGGGAAGATTGTCGGTACAGCGCTACCAACAGCTTCCCAAGAAGATTTAGCGTCTCAGATGGTTGGTCGCCCAGTAGATTTAACAATGAATAAAAGTCCAGCAAAAATCGGCAAAACTTTACTTGAGATCTCGAACTTAACCGTAACCGACAGTACTGGACGCGAATTAATTCATGACATTTCATTAGATGTGCACGCTGGTGAAATTGTTGCTGTGGCCGGGGTTCAAGGTAATGGCCAGACCGAATTTGCTCGTGCCATCTTAAATTTAGAAGAACACGTTTCGGGTTCGATTTTGGTCGATGGAAAAGATATTCTTGGTGAAACTGTTCGAGGTTCATTGCACTCTGGAATTGCATTTATTCCAGAATCGCGCGAATTAGATGGACTTATTGGTTCATTCTCAATAGCTGAAAATCTAATTCTCGATACTTTTGATTTAGCGCCAAATGCAAAAGGGCTACTAATGAGTCCAAATACTGTTACAAATGAAGCGGTAAAACGAATTACCGAATTTGATATTCGAAGCCAAGGCGCAAACGAACTGGTTTCTTCGTTATCTGGGGGTAATAAGCAGAAAGTAGTTCTCGCGCGAGAACTTTCGCGTCCAGTAAAGATTGTGGTTGCCTCACAACCAACTCGCGGCTTAGATGTTGGTTCAATCGAATTTGTTCACGAAAAGATCGTGCAAGAGCGTGATGCGGGCAGGGCAGTTCTATTATTCAGCACTGAACTAGATGAGGTTTTTGCGTTAGCAGATCGAATTGCGGTTATGTATAGAGGCACGATCATCGACATAGTCCCAGCTACGATCTCACGGAGCGATCTTGGGTTATTAATGGCGGGCGTTAAGCCGAAAGTAAGTTCATGAACAAATTTAAAAAATATATAGAAGAAACTTCCAAGTCAATCGCACTTCCGTTACTAGCTTTCTTTTTAGCAATTCTTTCGGGCGGCTTATTAATTGCGTTCTCAGATCCTAAAATTTATAAACTCTGGAAATCACCGCTGGAATTTCTTGGAACTGGATTTGCTTCAGCTGGACACGCGTATTTAGCGCTGATTCAAGGATCAATTTTCGATGGCAACTTAACATCTAAGAATTTTTTGCTGGGTTTCTACCCATTGTCGGAGACATTTGTAGTCGCAGCCCCGTTAATTTTAACTGGACTCTCGGTAACGCTCGCGTTTAGAGCTGGACTTTTCAACATTGGTGCTCAAGGGCAATTTATATTTGGTGCTATCGGAGCTTCATATGTAGGTTTTCACTACAATTTACCGCCAGTAATTCATGCGTTAGCTGCAATTCTAGGTGCGATTGTTTTGGCGGGACTTTGGGGTGGACTAGTTGGTTTTCTAAAGGCGCGTACTGGAGCACACGAAGTTATTGTCACAATCATGCTTAATTACATCTCAGTCTATTTCTTGTTGTGGCTACTTAGCACTCAAACATTTTTGCGCAAAGGAAGACAAGATCCGATTGCGCCGCCAGTAAACGAAAACGCACGCCTGCCAAAGTTATTTGGTATGGATTATCGAATTAATTTGGGTATTTTTATTGCGTTAGGTGTGGCATATTTGATTCACATTTTGCTCTCGCGAACCACATGGGGTTTCCAATTTAGATCTGTTGGCGCAAATACACTTGCTGCGAAAACTGCCGGAATGTCAGTTCCCTTTGTGATGACATCAGTAATGGTGATCTGTGGCGCTCTTGCTGGATTAGGCGGTGCAGTCCAAGTAATGGGTAGTGAGTATGCACTTACCGCAGGCGTCGCAGGCTCCTTTGGTTTTGATGCAATCACTGTTGCACTCCTTGGTCGAGCAAAGCCACTTGGCACAGTTTTGGCTGCTTTATTATTTGGCGCGCTGAGAGCTGGTGGTTTAACGATGCAAGCAAATACCACTACTCCAATCGATATTGTTTTAGTTATCCAGGCACTTGTTGTCCTATTTATCGCAGCACCTGCAATGGTCCGAGCAATCTTTAAATTAAAGAACGTGAAATCTGGAACCGATATGGCGGCGAAGGGTTGGAACGGATGAATAAGGTTTCGAAATTGACTCCAATTCAAAAGCGACGCCAACGTGGCGCTTTTAGCCTTTTATTCCTATCTTTTGCTTCGTTAATTGGTTTTGGAATTCTTCAAAAAAATACCGCTCCAGTAACTTACAAATTTGTTTTAGAAAAAGAGTGGATAGCAATTAATGAATGGACATTAGATTCTCGTACTGGTTCTTATGGATTTAGTTGCGCTGCTTTGATATTTGCAATCTGGGCAATTTTTCAATTTCGACGAAATAAGAAAATTCAATTGCAGAGCGCTCTAGGTGGATTTGCGATTCTGATGGCTTTTCTCTGTTGGGCAGCGAGCGGGAAAATGATCCCCTTTACTGGGCTTTTGCAAGGTGCACTCTTGCTTTCTGTGCCACTTATTTTCGGTGCCATGGCTGGCGTGCTCTGTGAACGATCTGGTGTTATTAATATTGCGATTGAAGGGCAACTTCTTGCTGGCGCTTTTGCAGCCGGTGTAGTCGCAAGTTTGACTCAAAACACTACGTGGGGCTTGATAGTTGCTCCGTTAGCTGGCGCCTTAATTTCTTTAATTTTGGCAGTCTTTGCCATCAAGTTCTCTATTGATCAAGTTATTCTCGGTTTCGTAATTAATGTGTTGGTAATCGGAATGACTAATTTCTTATATAAGAAGTTGTTAATTCCATATCAAAATACTTGGAATTCTGGTCCAATTCTCTCACCAATCGAAATTCCAATTTTAAGTAAGATTCCATTACTTGGTCCGATTTTCTTTAATCAAACTATTATTGTTTATTTAATGTATTTAATCGTGGCGGTAATTCACCTCTCACTCTTTAAAACTCGTTGGGGACTCCGAACTCGCGCAGTAGGCGAACACCCTACGGCGGCTGACTCGGTTGGTATCAAAGTGAATAATTTAAGGTTCCGAAATGTAATTTTTGCAGGACTGGTTGCTGGTCTTGGTGGTGCATATTTCACAGTTGGCGCTGTCGGTGCATTTGGTAAAGAGATGACTGCGGGTAAAGGTTTTATCGCTCTAGCTGCGCTAATTTTTGGACGTTGGAGCCCACTCGGCGCAGTGATGGCGGCGCTTTTATTTGGCTTCGCTGACAATTTGCAAGGGATACTTTCAATTACTGGAACCCCAATCCCGAGTGAATTTATGTTGATGGCGCCTTACATTGCCACCATAATCGCAGTAACTGGATTTGTTGGGAGAGTGCGGGCTCCGGCAGCAGATGGAATTCCATATAACAGAGGCGGTTCCCACTAATGGAAATTAACTGGCAAGAACTACATGATGAAGCCAAACGCGTAATGAAACTTTCATATTCGCCATATTCAAAATTTCCAGTTGGAGTTGCTGGCTTAGTAAGCGATGGTCGAATTATTGGCGGTTGTAATGTCGAGAACGCTAGTTACGGATTAACTCTCTGCGCAGAATGCAGCATGATTTCTAATTTAGCTATGACTGGTGGTGGTCGAATAATTGCAGCGCTCTGCGTTGATGGAAACGGTAATTATTTATCGCCTTGCGGTCGCTGTCGCCAATTGCTTTTTGAGCATGGTGGTCCAAATCTGCAATTAATGACGCCAGATGGCCCGCAACCGATGTCACTAATGCTGCCGTGGGGATTTGGGCCAGAAGATCTGCCAAAGTGAACGAATTATTTTCCGCAGTCGAAATAATTGCGACTAAACGCGATAAGAACGTATTAACCGATCCACAGATTGATTGGATCATTGATGCATATACCCGCGGTGCTGTTGCTGATGAACAGATGTCCGCTTTATTGATGGCGATTTTATTAAATGGAATGAATAGCCATGAGATATCTAGGTGGACCGATGCAATGATCAACAGCGGGGAGCGAATGTCTTGGTCAAAACTTTCCATTCCCACAGTTGATAAGCATTCAACTGGTGGCGTTGGTGACAAGATCACTTTGCCACTTGCGCCGTTAGTAGCTGCATGTGGCGCAGCAGTTCCGCAGCTTTCAGGTCGCGGGCTTGGACATACTGGCGGAACTCTCGACAAGCTCGAATCAATTCCAGGTTGGCGCGCTTCGCTTTCAAATGATGAAATGCTTAAAGTTTTACAAGATTGTGGCGCAGTTATTTGTGCGGCGGGTGCAGGGCTGGCACCAGCAGATAAAAAACTTTATGCACTTCGGGATGTAACAGGAACAGTGCAATCAATTCCATTAATTGCATCTTCCATCATGAGCAAGAAAATCGCAGAAGGTACAAGCGCATTAATTCTCGATGTCAAAACTGGAAGCGGCGCATTTATCTCCGATCCAGAACAAGCAAAATTATTAGCACGGACTATGGTAGATCTAGGTGTTCGTGC
>CAIRHO010000040.1 GCA_903878415.1 uncultured Actinomycetes bacterium | reverse complement strand
CAAAAGTTAAGCCACCAATTAATGGAAATATTCTAATTAGTTTTTGCTCTGACCATCGTTTTGACAATGTTCCGAAAGAAATTCGACCAAAAATCATGCCACCCATAAAACAGATATACGGGAGTACCGCAAGCGATGCGTTAACACCAATCTCTTCGCGGGCAAATATCGAGCCCCAATCGCCGAGCATGGTCTCTAACGTTTGCGAACAAAGCACAGCGATGCTGATGAACCAATCAATTTTGAAGGATTTCGCAATATCTTTAAGGGTTACTACCTCATCGGAATCTGTAATATCTCTCCCTTTTAGCAATACCCCACGAAGCAAATAAATCACATACATAGTAATAAAAAAATCAATGGTAACTAAGGTGTCAACGTGCCAAGTAATTGGAATAGTTCGAGCAACTAGCGATGCTACGACTGCGCTGCCGAGCGCACCCGCGGTCCAGAATCCATGCATGAACGGAATTATGGTTTGGCCACTATCTTTTTGGCGATGGAAAGCTTGTGCATTAATAGCAATGTGGTAACTAGACCAAGATGCACCGCACAACAAATTCAAAATTAAATATATAAATGGGTTGTGCAAATGAACCATTATTGCAAGCGTTCCATACATGGTAAAGGTGGAAACTAGCAATACCGGTTTCACACCAATTCGATGCACGATATGGCCCATCGTTAAGAGGCTCACTAGCGCTCCAATTGATCCAGAACTAAGTAACATTCCGAAGATCCCATTACTTACACCCAAATTATATTTTATATCAGGCATTCGGGGGCCAAGTGTCATAACTCCAAATCCAAATAAACCAAACATCGCTGCCAGGGCTTGTTTCTCTGCTCTACCCATTTCTTTACTGTGTTTTATCAAAATAGCGCACTCGCTAAAGCGCTACGCGCTTTAATTAGAATTGGATCCATTGGGTCAACTAATGAAAAGAGAGTTAGTAAATGTTCTTTAGCGCGCTTTTTATCGTCGCCGTCTAAAATTCGAATCGATTTAATTATTCGATTAAAACCACTTTCGTAATTGCCGCTAGCAACTTCTATATCAGCAGCTTGTAATTGCAATTCTAAAATGTTTGGCTCGGCAGCCGCTTTGGTCATAATATCTACGCTATCTAAACCTGAAATACGAAGCATCAACTCACATTGCGCTAGCCCAATTTGTGCTAACTTCTCGCCCGGCTTTCGGAACAACCATTTCTTATATGCCGCGGCTGCTCCGGCATAGTCGGCTTTTCCCAGCGCTGTCATTGCCTCTACTTCTTCGGCTTCTAGAGCGGGCTCAGTTGGGGCACTTGCCGGTGTTGCCCCGCTAATTTTTAAACCTTTTTCGGTGGCTAATTCCAACACCTTATTTAATACTGCTCGAAGTTGTGGCTCTGGATGTGCTGCATCAAAAAGTGGCACGCCTTGTTCTTGAATTAGCGCAACTCCAAATGGCAGCGCTTGAACTTGAAGTGCGTTGGCCATTTCCGGATATTTATCAAGATTTACACTTCCCAATCGCCAAGTTCCACCATCGTTTGCTGCTAATTTATTAAGTATTTCTAATACCTGAACGGATTCAGGCACCCGTGCCGACCAAGCTAATAGGACAACCGGTACCGTATTTGAATAGCTAACAAAGTCGCTTACTAAATTTTCTGGCGTTGCCTCAATTGCCACTCCTGGTTGCGTTGGTTCTGTGCCTGCTGCAGGTTTCTTTAGCGAACTTAAATCAAAAGCTCTTCCGAAATTTTGTGGCAATTTTGGTGAACTCACTCGGTAATCCTATTTCAAATTTTTGAGTGACGATAATTTAAATGGCTCTCTATTGCCTCTAATACTGCACTTGCGCCAGATTCGTTCTCCATTGAGCCAATTAATACTGGTGGTTTCCAATTTGGGTCTTTTGCTGATAACGCAAGTGAGCGCTCTACCTCTCTGGCAACCTCTTCTGCGCCACCACGATCTTCCTTATTTATTAAATAAACATCACCAATTTCCATAACACCAGCTTTTGCCGCTTGGATGCCATCGCCCATTCCAGGTGCAAGAACCACCATTACGGTATCGGCATGGCGCATAACTTCAATTTCGCTCTGACCTACACCTACTGTTTCAATAATTACAATATCAAACCCAGCAACTGCTAAGAGGAATACAACTGAATCAGTTGCATTTGATAATCCGCCAAGTGCTCCCCGGGTTGCAAGCGATCTAATAAATACTTTCTTATCTGAAAAATGATGCGCCAATCTAATTCGATCACCGAGTAGTGCACCACCGGTGATTGCAGAGGATGGATCAATTGCGACTATTGCAACCGAGGCGCTGTCCTTGCGAATCAAATTTATAAGTGCATTTGTGGTTGTAGATTTTCCAACGCCAGGGCTGCCAGTAATTCCGATAATTGGCGGAAACTTCTTGGGTTCTCCCAAAATCGGTTTAAGTTCTGAAACAAGCAAATCATAATCTTCAACGAGTGATGCAGCTTTAGCCACAATTCTTTGATCGCCGCTTTGAATATCGGAAGCGAAATCAACAATAGATTTGAGCGCGCTCTCCCGTGTCGTTGGTTTGTCTAGGCTCGCCATACCTGACACGATACGACATGTGAACCAATCAAGTGCGCATCTCGCTGGGATTCCTGGGCTTGTCGCCATTGACCACGTCGGAATTGCAGTCGAAAATCTAGATTCTGCGATTGCGTTCTACATCACAAATTTTGGCGCTGTACTTACGCATCGAGAAACTAATAGTAAACAACGCGTAGAAGAGGCAATGATCCAAATCGGTACATCGACTCTGCAACTACTTGCCGCGACCGATCCTGAATCTACAATTGCGAAATTTATTGAAAAAAGTGGGGTTGGGATCCAGCAACTCGCTTATCGAGTTACCGATATTGCTGCTGCAGTTAAAGCCGCTAGAGCGCTAGGAATTAGAGTTTTATATGAAGAGGAACAAATAGGAACTGCTGGTGCGAAAATAAATTTCTTGCACCCGCGCGATTGTGGTGGCGTCCTTGTTGAATTAGTTGAACCGGTTAAGAAGTAATCAACTTTTAACGCGCACACCAGAATCCATTCGGTAAGGCAAAATAGAATTCATATAATCAGCAGTTGCGAAATCTAACCCAACATCTTTGCCCGCCTTTTCGCCTAAATACCAACGGTGTTCCAAAACTTCATGGAATATTTGAGCATCTTCTACCCGACCTTTTAAATTATCTGGAACTTGGTTAATTACTTTTTCAAATACTTCGCTTAACCATCTACGAATAGTTTCTTCGCGAGGTGGTCTTGGTTTCTCTTCGCGCGACCTAAATCGATCATAAGATGCAAGTAAACGTTTAGCTTGCAATTCTTCAGTCTCTAGCCCTATTAATTCGCGCAATCTTTGTTGGTGATATCCCGGAGCAACTAATTTTGGTTGGAAATTCAGCACTTGTTTTTCACCATCTAAAGAAATTTCAACTTCTTCAACCGCAAACCCTAAATCTTGCAGCGAGCGCATCGCGCGTTCAACTGCATGACGATCGCTCGGATCTAAGATTTGTGGATCTTTCAACGCTTTCCATAACCGGTGATAACGGCGAATCACACCTTCGCTTGCTCTAATTGGATCCATGCCTTCATGTAATACCCCTGCAATCGACAAATCCTCTAATTCCGCCGCAACGTTAAAGCGTGCAATTTCCAAATCGTGCTCGCGTTGGCCATTGCTTAGAGTTTTTTGAAATTCACCAGTTTCAGCATCAACTAAATATGCAGCGTAACCTTCAGCATCTCTTCGGAAAAGCGTGTTTGAAAGCGAACAATCGCCCCACCAAAAACCTAAAAGATGTAGTCGCACTAATAAGAGCGCTAACCCATTGGCCATATTAATAATCTCTGAATCAGAAACATTAGAACTTAGAATTACGCGATACGGAAGCGAGTAAGGTAAAAATCTAGTAACTAAGGTGCAGGGAAGTTCCGCACCGCTCTTATCCAATCTGCCTTCAACTACAGCAATTGGACCAACTGAAGGTGCGTTCCGCTTTATCAATTCTCGTAACAGCGCATATTCCCGATTCGCAAACTCTGCTACCGTTTCTTTTACTGCATAAATTTCACTTTCGGGATCGTTACTTGATCTAACTAACCGGACTACGTGGCGAGAGATACCTCTTTGATTGGTAAGTGTTGGATCCTCGGGCCACTCTTCAAGTGGGGTTGACCAAGGAAGCGAGGCAAGCGCACCAATTTCATCACCCAACCCGGTGATGCGAAGTCCCGATTTACTCGTTGCCATGACCGTATTCTCTCTAATTTTTGCGAACGGCGCGTTACATTAAGGGGTCCTTAACGTGCATAACGAAAAAACCACCATTTACAATAGCGCCATGGCGATATTAAGAAAAAAACCAGTGAAACCAATTTCGACACCTGATTTCGGCGCAATTGGTGCGCCAATTAATCGAAATCACCCATTCTATTTTGGATTCCTGGCTGCAGCCGGAGCAATTACCGCATTGACAATGATGCGTGCACTCGCATCTGCCAGCCAAGTATTCGTTCTAATCATAATTTCACTCTTCTTCGCCATGGGCTTAAACCCGGCTGTTGAATCGATCCGAAATAAAGGACTCTCGCGGCAGAAAGCTGTAGCTGTATTGATTTTTGGCTTACTAATATTTATTGCGCTCTTTGTAGTCATAGTGATCCCACCTTTAATTAAGCAAGTTAATTCATTTATAAATAGCGCACCACAACTTGTCGATTCACTCCGGCAAAATTCCAACATTGCCAAATTCAATGACCAATTTGGTTTGATAGATACGTTAGATAAGAAATTGCAGGAGTGGATTCAAAATGGAAAATTAGTTACATCTGCTTTTGGCGGGGTGCTTGGTGTCGGGAAAACTGTCATATCTGGCACAATTTCAGCGCTAACTATTATTGTTCTAACTCTCTACTTCATAGCTTCACTGCCAAATGTAACTGAGATGGCTTATCGATTAGTACCAGCATCACGTCGCGAGCGAGTTTCACGATTAAGCGATGCAATCATCGGTCGAGTTGGTGCGTTCGTGGGTAGCCAAGTAATAGTTGCAACTCTTGCTGGTATTTTTGTTTTAGTACTTTCACTAATTCTTGGTCTGCCTTATAGCGCAGCGCTTGGCATGATCGTTCTTTTCTGCGGATTAATCCCCCTTGTAGGTCACTTTCTAGGGATTTCCATAGTCACCATAGTGGCGCTAACCCAGTCTCCAAAAACTGCAGTGATTGCATTTCTTGGTTATGTAATCTATGTCCAAGTTGAGAATTATTTGATCACCCCAAGAATCATGAAGAAATCACTCTCGATTCCTGGACTAGTCACAATCGTTGCTGCGCTATTGGGAACATCGCTACTTGGTCTAGTTGGTGGAATCTTGGCTGTGCCAATCGCCGCTGCAATTCTCTTAATTCTTGACGAAGTTGTCTATCCAAACGCTGCTAAATCTTAAATTTCTAACGGTAGCGGTAGCGCCACTGGATTAATAATCTTCAAGATTTCAGTTAGGGCAATATAAACATAAGGTTCACCGACCCATAGATGTTTAGCGCCATCAATTCCGAGAACTTTTGCTTGTGGAATTATGGCAAATTTACTTCTTGCTTCATCTGGTTTTAAAAATTCATCAAATTCCGGAACCAGCGCAATAATCGGGCGACCATCTTTTGCCCAAAAAGATAATTCGAGTTCACTAGTTCTGTGAAGTGGTGGGCTAAGTAAAATTAAACCTTTAATTCGTGGATCTTTTGCATAAGCAAGTGCAAGCTCAGTACCAAATGACCAACCAATTACCCATAAATTTTCTAATTTTAATTCGGCAAATGCATATTCAATTGCCGCTTCAACATCGAATTTTTCAGTCTGGCCATTTCCGAATTCACCTTCGCTTTTGCCAGCTTCACTTTCGGTACCTCTTGTATTAAATCTAAGCACCGCAATTTTGGCTAACGCTGGCAATCTGTTTGCAGCCTTTTTAAAGATATGGCTATCCATCATCCCGCCATGAGTTGGCAATGGATGTAAACAAAGGAGAGATGCGACAGCGGGCTGTAATGGGGTTGCTACTTCACCAATCAACTTCAATCCATCTACAGTATTAATCGTGATTGGCCGCCGATTAGCTGGCAAAACGGTACTTGGGCGTATTAACTCAGACACCAAATCAGTTTACTCTGTCTCCATGGCAAACAAAGAAACTTTCGCAAGCCTTGATCCCGCTACTGGATTAGTGGTTGGTCGTTATCCAAATACTTCACGAGAAGAAGTTTTTCAAATAGTAGATAACGCTAAGTTAGCAAGTAAGCCTTGGGCTGCGATTGGGTTTGCAAAGCGAAAAAAAATTATGCTCAATTGGGCAGCGCTACTAACAAGAGAATTTGAGGTCGGAGCAGCGCTCATAAAATCTGAAACCGGTAAGCCACTTGGTGATGCTCGTTTAGAAATTTCGCTCGCAATTTCGCATATTGCTTGGGCTGCAAAGAACGCCGGACGAATTTTGGCAATTCAATCAAGACCTGCTGGAATATTAATGTTCAATATGTCTGCAAAAGTTCAACGTACTCCTTATGGAGTTGTCGGAGTAATTGGCCCTTGGAATTATCCAGCGTTCACCCCGATTGGTTCGATTACATATGCGTTAGCTGCGGGTAACACCGTGGTATTTAAACCAAGTGAATTCACGCCAGGTGTTGGTGCATGGCTAAGTGAAACCTTTAAGAGAGTTGCGCCATTTAACGATATTTTCACCACGATTACGGGACTACCTGAAACTGGAAAAGCTCTTACTGAAAGCGCAATAGATAAAATCTCGTTCACCGGTTCGACAAAGACTGCGAAATTAGTTGGACAAAGTTGTGCAGCCCGCATGATTCCATTTCTTCTGGAATGTGGCGGAAAGGACCCAGTTCTAATAGATGAAGATGCAGATCTTAATTTAGCTGCTGACAATACGCTTTGGTCGGCGATGTCTAATTCTGGCCAATCATGTATTGGAGCAGAGCGCGTTTATGTGCATAAAGAAGTTGCAGATAAATTCATAAAAATCATTACTCAGATGGCAAGTGATTTAAAGCCAGGCGCAATTGAAGGCGACAGTTATGGGCCAGCAACTATGCCCTCCCAATTAAAGATTATCGCAGCTCATATTAAAGATGCTGCCGACAATGGTGCAAAGTTCCTCTTGGGTGGAGCCGATTCGGTGCATGAAAAATATGTAGATCCAGTAATTATGTGCGATGTCCCGGAGAATTCAACCGCTGTGACTGAAGAAACTTTTGGTCCAACTTTAGTAATAAATCGCGTCCCCGATATGGACGAAGCGATCCAACTTTCAAATGCAACTCGTTATGGTTTAGGAGCATCGGTATGGTCCAGGCGGAATGGTGAGAAAATTGCCAGCAAATTGCATTGCGGTATGGTTTCAATCAACTCGGTATTCCTATTTGCTGCAATCGCTTCGATTCCTTTTGGCGGCATAAAAGATAGTGGAAATGGCCGAATCCACGGTGCCGAAGGGTTACTGGAATTCACTTATCCGCGCGCAATTGTTCGACCGATGTTTAAGATTCCGATTGCATTTACAACTTTTAAACGAACAGAGTTTGCCAATAAATTTATTATCAAACTTGTAAAAATGTTACACGGTAATAAACGCCGCTAATTAATACCGCGGTGCGTTTCTAGTACGTTCGGTTTTTGGTTTGCGGTCATCTCGTTTGTTCCAACAAGCAGTATGCCAATGTCTACGACTTTCAACATCGTGCTCAATCCAGGCAACGGTATGTGGTGTCGCCATTGGGATTGTTTGATCGCAACCTGGGCACCGATATGGTTTTGTAGAACCAGATCCAGTAATTCTTCGGACTCGATAAATTCCTTCATCGTGTTCTTCGATAGTTTCATGAGAAGCAGCCACTTCACGTTCGGCAGGTTTGGGGCCGCGGCGTTTCGGGTGATTTCGGCGTGGGCTCATGAGCATTAGAATAGCGAAATGCTGCACCCGTTAGTAATTGATGTTTCGAATTTAACGAAAACATATGATGGTAAAACTGCCGTTAACGGGATCAATCTCCAAGTTCGCAAAGGCGAAGTTTTCGCGCTTTTAGGTCCAAATGGCGCTGGTAAAACAACTACTGTAGAAATTCTAGAAGGATATCGGGAGCGAGATAGCGGTAGCGTTTCCGTGCTTGGGTTCGATCCAAATTCTAAAGTTAGTAAATCTGCAGAGCGCATGTGGCGCGATCAAATTGGCATTGTTCTACAAACTACCATGGACGCACTTGATTTAACGGTGCGCGAAACCCTAACTCACTTTGCAAAATATTATTCAAATCCTAAAAATGCAAACGCAGTCATTGAATCAGTCGGTCTAACCGAAAAGATAGATGAAAAAATTCGAACGCTCTCTGGTGGCCAACGTCGCAGGTTAGATGTTGCGCTCGGAATTATCGGTAGACCAGAGTTGCTCTTCTTAGATGAGCCAACAACTGGTTTCGATCCAGAAGCTCGACGTGCATTTTGGGAGTTAATCCGAAACCTTCGCGATCAGGGCACATCAATTTTATTAACCACCCACTATTTAGATGAGGCTGAAGCGTTAGCCGATCGGGTGGCCGTTATTAATAATGGCCAGATTTTAGAAGTAGCAACCCCGAAAACACTTGGTGGCCGAGAGAATTCTAAAGTTGAGATTTCTTGGATTGAAAATGGCGAACCCCGATCTAGCTTTAGCGATACCCCGACTGCAACAATTCAAGAATTGGCCGCGCGATTAGGCGGCGAAATAGCTGGGTTAACAGTTGCTCGCCCAACTTTGGAAGATATTTATCTTAAAATGATTGGTGAAAATTTATGAAACAAATTTCCACTATTAAATTGGGACTAGCTAGAGGTGCGCTTGAAATTAAACAATTTAATCGGCAGCGAGAATCAGTTGTTTTTACGATTCTCTTTCCCGTAATTCTACTTTTTATTTTTGGATCTGTATTCAATGACAATATTGCGCCAGGAGTGACCTTCAGTCAATATTTCGTAGCCGGAATGATCGCTTCGGGCTTGGTCAATTCTGGCTTCCAACAACTTGCGATTTCAATTCCAATTGAGCGAGATTTAGGAACGCTAAAGCGGTTACGTGGCACACCAATGCCAGCTACTGCATATTTCATCGGAAAAGGAATTCAAGTTCTGTACTCGATGTTCTTACAATTAACGCTCTTGTTATTTTTTGGAACCATATTCTTCGGACTTGAACTTCCGACCCAGCCAACCAAGTGGCTTACTTTTACTTGGTTAATAATCTTGGGAACTGCTTCATCAACCCTTCTTGGAATTGCATTCTCAGTTGTCCCTAAATCTGGCCGAGGCGCTTCCGCAGTGGTTTCGCCAGTTGTAATCGTGCTCCAATTCTTTAGTGGCGTTTTCTTCATCTTCACTACCTTGCCATCTTGGATGCAACATTTCGCTGCATTATTCCCGCTCAAATGGCTTACCCAAGGTATGCGTTCGGTCTTCTTGCCAGATAGTTTCGCGACTGAAGAGGCTGCAAAATCTTGGGAAATTAATAAAATCGCCATAATTTTGATCGCCTGGTTAATTGCGGGAGTTTTCATCTCGCTAAAAACTTTTAAGTGGACGAAGGAATGAAGCGCAAATTAGATATTTTCCTCGCCGTACTATTAATTCTTACTGTTAGCGTGCCATCGACAAGTGAAGCCACGTTAAAGCCGGCCACAAAAGCAACTGCTAAGCCAATTCCATCACCAACTCCGTTATGGCCACCGACTGGATTTGTTGCTAAAGATGGGGTTTACGCAAAGATACCAACTGGCAAAGAATTGACTGGGGTGCTCTCTGCAAAAACTGCTCTGGCATCTGAAGTTAAACTTTGCAAAAAATATGCTTGTGGCGCTGTAATAGTTGCTGCTGAGAAAGCCTGCCAATGGTGGGAAATTCACTCTGTGGTTTATGGGCCAACTTCTGATGTAGATACCGCAACTGTTAGATATGGAACTATCAAAACTATTGCTAAATCTACTTACTCCAGAGAATTGAAGGTTATTTTGTTAATAAGTAAAGAGCCCTTAATTACCGGAATTTACATAAGCGGCATAAAAATTATGTGCCAACGCGGCGCAACAATAATTCCATATCCTTCGAGTAGCTACTTGCCAGACCCCGCTCGACTTAAAACTAGCGGTTAGCCCCAGGCACCCATAGTTCATCGCCTTGTTTTTTATTTTCATGGCGAGCCAGAACGAATAGTAAATCTGAAAGCCGATTTAAATACTTTGCAGTTAGTGGATTAACGCCAGTTCCGAACCCGTGAATTGCGTGCCAAGTGCAACGCTCTGCTCGGCGAGTAACGGTACGCGCAACATGCAAGTGAGCTGAAGCTGGCGTTCCGGATGGTAAAACAAATGAGCGAAGCGGTTCTAAATCAGCGTTATATTTATCAATCTGCTCTTCTAAGAAAATGATTTGAGATTCTAAAACTCGGAGCGGTTCATGGGCTGGAGCATCTACTACCGGAGTACAGAGATCTGCACCAACATCAAATAAATCGTTTTGAATCCGCACTAACAACTTTCGAACTTCATCGCTAATAGATTCAACTGTCAGAGCAACTCCGATATAAGAATTTGCTTCATCCACAGTTGCGTAGGCTTCTAATCGAGGATCATTTTTCGATGTTCGACTCATATCCCCTAAAGAAGTCGTGCCGTCATCGCCAGTTTTTGTATAGATCCGCGTCAAATTCACCATAGTATGAGCCTAATAGAGCCATTACGATGTAGCCAATTAGAAGCGCCGAATTATTATTTAGAGGAGGTCCGCTGTGCTCGATCGCTTTAAAGTCGTTGGCGGTGCTTCCCTCAAAGGTGAAGTTTCGGTGACTGGCGCAAAGAACTCAGTTCTTAAACTTATGGCTGCCTCGCTATTAGCTGTTGGAAAAACCACGATTCGAAATGTTCCAGAAATTGCCGACGTTGAAATTATGTCCGAGTTATTGACTCGGCTCGGTTGTAAAATTGAATATAGCGCTCCGAATGGAACTCTGAATATCGATGTTCCGGAAAAATTAGGTCATCGCGCAGATTACGACTTGGTAAGAAAGATGCGCGCATCAATTAATGTACTCGGACCGCTAGTAGCGCGTTTAGGGGAAGCAGAAGTAGCGCTACCAGGTGGCGATGCGATTGGTTCGCGTGGCTTAGATTTCCATTTAAAAGGATTGGCAGAACTTGGTGCTAAAGCACATAACGAACACGGCTATGTAATTGCCGAAGCTCCGCACGGTTTAGTCGGAGCAGAAATAACTTTGGATTTTCCAAGCGTTGGTGCAACAGAAAATATTATGACAGCCGCAGTTTTAGCTAAAGGTAAAACAATTTTGGATAATGCGGCGCGCGAGCCCGACATTGTCGATCTTGGTAATTTCTTAATTTCAATGGGCGCAGATATTACCGGTCTAGGCACCCCTAAAATAGAAATAATTGGAGTTAAAACTCTTACGCCAACCGATCACACAACTCTGCCAGATCGAGTTGTGACCGGAACTTGGGCATTTGCAGCCGCGATAACGCAAGGTGATATTACAATTCATAATTGTCGCCCGAGCGATTTAGAAGTGCCACTCGATAAATTAGTTTTAGCTGGCGCTGTCATTACAACCACGAAAGATGGCATCCGAGTAAAAATGGATCGCCGTCCAAAAGCAATAGATGTCGCAACCCTGCCCTATCCAGGATTTCCAACTGATCTACAACCAATGATTATCGCGCTGAATTCAATTGCTGATGGCGATGCGATTGTCACCGAGAACGTATTTGAAGGCCGCTTTATGTTCGTCAATGAATTAACGCGTTTGGGAGCAAAAATTCGAGTAGATGGCCATCATGCTGCTATTTCAGGAATTCCACAATTATCTTCTGCTCCAGTTGTCGCAACAGATATTCGCGCAGGCGCTGGTTTAATTTTGGCTGGTTTAGTTTCAGATGGAGTTACATTTGTGGAAGGTGGCTATCACGTTGATCGTGGTTACCCCAATTTTGCAGAACAATTACAAGCACTTGGAGCGGATGTTTCGCGAGTTGATTAATTAAATTAATCGGTACTTTCGCCAAGGATTGAGACTCGATCTTTAGCTACTGATAAGAATCCACCGTGCACGTTGAATTCAGAAATAGTTCCATCAACACCTTTGATTGAAACTAATCCATCTACTAGTACACCGAGAAGCGGGGTATGGCCAGGAAGAATTCCTAGATCTCCGTCAAGAGTTCGAGCAGAAATCTGGGTAGCTTCGCCCGACCAGACTCGCTTCTCTGGTGATACTAATTCGACTTTTAGTGAGTTCATTTTTTAGTTCTTTGCCAACTCTGCAGCTCGACGCTCAACATCATCTAGACCGCCGCACATAAAGAACGCTTGCTCAGGCACATGGTCATAGTCACCATTTGCGAGCGCATCAAATGCCGAAATCGTTTCAGTAAGTGGCACAAATGAACCATCGAGGCCAGTAAATACCTTTGCGACGAAAGTATTTTGCGAAAGGAAGCGTTGGATACGACGAGCGCGACCAACCAGGATTCGATCCTCTTCGGAGAGTTCGTCGATACCAAGAATCGCAATAATGTCTTGTAAATCCTTGTAACGCTGCAAAATTTGCTTAATTCGGTTTGCAACGCGGAAGTGATTTTCGCCAATGTAACGTGGATCTAAAATCCGAGAAGTTGAATCCAGTGGATCAACCGCAGGATAGATACCAAGTTCGGAAATTGGACGAGATAGCACTGTAGTTGCATCTAAGTGCGTAAAAGTAGTGTGTGGCGCTGGGTCTGTGATGTCATCGGCAGGTACATAAATCGCCTGCATCGAAGTAATCGAGTGTCCACGAGTAGATGTAATACGTTCTTGTAATACACCCATTTCGTCAGCAAGTGTTGGTTGGTAACCCACCGCAGATGGCATACGTCCTAGAAGTGTGGAAACTTCTGAACCAGCTTGGGTGAATCGGAAAATATTATCGATGAAGAGCAGAACATCTTGTTTCTGCACATCTCGGAAATATTCCGCCATTGTTAGCGCTGATAGCGCAACGCGCAAACGAGTTCCAGGTGGCTCATCCATCTGACCGAAAACTAACGCGGTCTTATTAATAACCCCGGTCTCGGTCATTTCCAAGAATAAGTCGTTACCTTCACGAGTGCGTTCGCCAACGCCAGCGAATACTGATACGCCACCGAAGTTTTCGGATACTCGATATATCATTTCTTGAATGAGCACGGTCTTACCTACACCTGCACCGCCAAATAATCCGATCTTTCCACCTTTTACATATGGCGTTAGAAGATCGATAACTTTAATTCCAGTTTCAAACATCTCAGTCTTTGATTCAAGTTGATCAAATGCTGGAGCCGTGCGGTGGATTGGCCAACGTTCTTTTACATCGAGCGAAGATGTAGGAACATCTAGCGATTCACCTAACGCATTAAATACATGTCCTTTAGTTACATCGCCGACTGGAACTGAGATCGCACTTCCAGTGTCGCGTACTTCAACCCCACGGACCATGCCATCGGTTGGTTGCATCGAGATCGCACGGACTAAGTTATCGCCAATATGTTGCGCGACTTCAAGCGTGAGTTTTCTAGTATTACCGCTTAACGTGACATCGATTTCGAGCGCGTTGTAGATAGCTGGCATTGAATCTGCTGGAAATTCAATATCAACTACCGGTCCAATTACGCGCGCTACGCGTCCAGTGCCAGTTTTAGTATTTACGGACATCATTCGCTCCCTGAGTTACTTGAAGACAACGCATCTGCGCCGCCCACGATTTCGCTGATCTCTTGTGTGATTTCGGCTTGACGGGCCGCGTTCGCAAGTCGAGTTAACGACTTGATTAAATCTTCAGCATTGTCAGTTGCTGATTTCATTGCGCGACGTCGAGCGGCATGCTCGGACGCAGCAGATTGAAGCATCGCGTTAAATACGCGAGATTCGATATAGCGCGGGAGAAGTGCGTTTAACACATCACCTGCGTTTGGTTCGAATTCATACATTGGCAGCAAGCCAGTTGGTGGTGTTGCTTCACTCTCTACAACCTCAAGTGGCAACATTCGCTTTGTAAGTGGATTTTGGGTAATCATTGATACAAATTCAGTGTAAATAATATGTAGTTCATCTACGCCGTTAATATCAGTTTGGGCATCTGCAATGAAGGCGCTAATTAACTCATCTGAAACTTCTTTAGCGTTTGCATAAGTTGGGTTATCAGAGAAGCCAGACCATGAATTTTTAATTTGTCGATTGCGGAATTTGTAATAGTTAACAGCCTTACGTCCCACCAGGTAAGTATTTACTTCAAGCCCGCGTTCTCTTAGATATGCAATTAAGCCATCGCCTTCTTTAATTGCACTACTTGAGTATGCGCCGGCCATTCCGCGGTCCGCAGTAATAATCAGTACTGCAGCGCGTTTTGGATTTTCAGAAGCCGTTGTTAATGGGTGCTTTGTGTTTGAAAAAGTTGCAACCGCAGATACCGCACGCGTTAATTCATTCGCGTATGGAGTCGATGCGCTAACTCGGTTTTGCGCTTTGACGATTCGCGACGCGGAGATTAACTCCATGGCGCGCGTAATCTTCTTAGTCGCTTTAACCGAGCGAATGCGTCGACGATAAATGCGGAGTTGGGCGCCCATTTGTTACTTCTTTACCGCCGGTTGGACATATTTAGTAACTTGTTCATTCGAATCGTCGCCTTCAGCTTTAACTGGCGCTTCGTTTAGCGCTTTAGCTACAGATGAAACAAAGCGATCTTTAAAGGTAGTAATTGCAGCGGTAAGTGCTGCAACTGTGTCATCGCTTAACTCTTTAGTGGTTGCGATTACATCTAGAACGCCTTTATGATCTCGTGACAAATAATCTAAAAATTCGGCTTCAAAACGTTTGATATCTGGTAGCGGCACTGAGTCGAGTTGACCAGTTGTACCAGCCCAAATTGAAGCAATCATCCGCTCAAGAATGAACGGGGTGTATTGATTCTGTTTTAATAGTTCAACAAGTCGACCACCGCGCTCAAGTTGAGCTTTTGATGCCGCATCCAGATCTGATCCAAATGCTGCGAACGCTTCGAGTTCGCGGAATTGAGCTAGATCTAAACGAAGGCGACCAGCAATCTTCTTCATCGCTTTAGTCTGTGCAGATCCACCTACGCGAGATACCGAAATACCTACGTTAATAGCGGGACGTACACCTGCGTTAAATAGATCAGTTTCTAAGAAGCACTGACCATCTGTAATTGAAATAACGTTTGTTGGAATGAACGCAGAAACGTCATTACCTTTGGTTTCAATGATTGGTAATCCAGTCATTGAGCCGCCACCAAGTTCATCAGAAAGTTTTGCGCAACGTTCTAATAAACGTGAGTGTAAATAAAATACATCTCCTGGATACGCTTCGCGACCCGGTGGACGTCGTAGCAACAACGATACTGAACGATATGCATCTGCTTGTTTTGAAAGATCATCAAAAACAATTAGTACGTGATCGCCGGCATACATCCAGTGCTGACCAATTGCTGAACCAGTAAATGGTGCAAGGTATTTGAAACCAGCAGGATCAGATGCAGGTGCTGCAACAATGGTGGTGTACTCCATTGCGCCAGCTTCTTCTAGCGAGCCGCGTACTGCTGCGATAGTTGAACCTTTTTGGCCAATCGCAACATAAATACATTTAACGCGCTTCTTAGGATCGCCGCTCTTCCAATTTTCGCGTTGGTTAATAATGGTGTCGATCGCAACTGCAGTCTTTCCAGTTTGACGGTCACCAATAATTAATTGACGCTGTCCGCGACCAATCGCAGTCATTGAGTCGATCGCTTTGATACCAGTAGCTAATGGCTCTTTAACAGGTTGGCGCTCAACTACAGAGGGAGCCTGTAATTCAAGGGCACGGTTTGTTTCAGCTTTAATTTCGCCTTTGCCATCGATTGGACGACCGAGAGCATCAACTACACGACCTAAAAATGCATCGCCTACTGGTACTGAAAGAATTTCACCAGTACGACGGACTGTGGTTCCTTCTTCAATTCCGGTGAACTCACCGAGGATAACCACGCCAATTTCACGGACGTCTAGGTTAAGTGCGAGACCAAGGGTTCCGTTCTCAAACTTAAGCAATTCATTGGTCATAGTTGAAGGCAGACCTTCAATACGAGCAATACCATCGCCAGCTTCTGTAACGGTTCCGATTTCATCTCGAGCAGCAACACCTGGATCGTATGACTTAACGAAGTTCGCTAATGCATCGCGAATTTCTTCGGGCCGGATCGTAAGTTCCGCCATTTTATTTCTCCCTTTTCTTTTCTATCTTTAACTCTTACGCACTCTGTCCAGAGAGCGTACGTTCTGCACCAATAATGCGAGTTGCGATTGAACCGTCAATTAATTCATCACCGAAGCGAACTGAA
Source organism: uncultured Actinomycetes bacterium (assembly GCA_903878415.1). Classification (GTDB taxonomy): domain Bacteria; phylum Actinomycetota; class Actinomycetes; order Nanopelagicales; family Nanopelagicaceae; genus UBA7398. The sequence continues at coordinate 40,727 of CAIRHO010000040.1, read as the reverse complement.
AGTCCACCAAGAATGTTTGGATCAATTTCGACATTTAATCGAACTGTGGCACCAATTTGTGCTGAAAGTGATTTTGTAATGCGATCTATCTGTTCTTTTGAGAGCGCAATTGCACTCTTCACATGAACAATGGTTCGATTTTTTCTTGCTGCTACTGCTTCTGCCAGGTCGCGCATTCCGGCTTCAACGTTTCGGCCACGTGGTTGATCAACCATCGCACCAATTAATCGAATTGTAGATTCAGTAGCTTTACCGTTAAGTAAAGTTCGAATGAGCGCGCTCTTCTTTGCAGTTGATTGCACCGTTCTATCTGCTAATACCGTGCGCAATTCGGAAGAGTTCTGAATGGTTTGTGTGAAAGCAAAAAGTTCAGATTCGAGTCGATCCAATGCACCGTCTTTTTCAGCAGCCGCAGCTTCGGTTTCGACGCCTAATCGTTCGATTGCTCGAACTAAATCAGATGCATATGACCAACGGAGCGCTATTAATTCTTTTACAAATGCAAAAGTCGGCTCGCTAACTCCTTTTTCAAATACCCGTTTTACCAGTTCAGATTTATCTTCAGTTTTACGTGAAGGATCAGTTAGGGCTCGACTCAGCGCGATATTGGAATCAAAAACAGCCACCATTGAAAGTAAATCAGTCGAAACCTTGGAAATGCCAGCGCTCTCAAGACTAGAGATTTTCTTCTCTAAAAATGCGCGAGCAGCTGCAAGTGATTGTCGACTGGTTCCTTTCATGGCAAGTGTCATGGCTACTTCTTCGCCTCCGAATTTGATTCAAGATCACTCAAGAATCGTTCAACAACTCTTGATTGACGGACCTGATCATCAAGTGATTCACCAACAATTTTAGAAGCTAACGCAGTTGCAATAGACCCGACTTCGCTTACTAAAGAGTTGAGCGCTTGTTGGCGTTCTGCCTCAATAGCTGCACGAGCTGCTGCAGTAATGCGTGATGCTTCTTCTTGCGCAGTAGCGCGCATCTGTTCAATTATTTCGGCACCTTCGACTCGAGCTTCTTCTCGAAGTTTCTGGGATTCACCACGAGCTTCTGCAAGTTGAGCGGTATAACTTCGTAACGCGTTCTCAGCTTCTAGTTGTGCTTTTTCAGCACGTTCCATTCCACCTTGAATAGCATCGGTACGAGCTTTATACGCTGCTTCAAACTTTGGCACAGCTTTGGCGCGAAGTAATAAGAACAAGATAGTGAAAGCAACTAAGCCAACGATGATTTCAGCGGGTTGCGGAACAACCGGGCTATGTGCGCCCTCCGCTGCAGCCAAAATACTAAAGCTCTTGTTCATCTTTTATCCTCTATCGAATTAGAGAACGAATGCGAGTACGAGACCAAAGAGCGCCAATGCTTCTGCAAGTGCGAAACCTAAGAACGCAATTGGTTGCAGGATTGAACGTGCTTCTGGTTGGCGTGCGACGCCATTGATGTATGCCGCGAAAATTAAACCAGTTGCTGTACCTGGTCCAATTGTCGAGAGGCCGAAGCCCACGATTGCGAGTGTGCCGGTCATTTCTCTTCCCTTTCACATATTTCATTTATTGACCAAACGGGTGTTTGGACAAATCTATTTTTAGTGCTCGTCGGAAAGTGCTCCGGCGATATAAAGTGCAGAAAGCAAGGTAAAAATGTAGGCCTGGAGGCATTGAATACCAAACTCAAAGAAGGTAAGCCCGATTGCAAAACCAAAAGAAAATATGCTCATAAACTTAAAAATTAAGCCGCTATGCAATAAATACTCTCCGCCAAGTGTAAATATCAGAAGTAATAAGTGACCGGCAAACATATTTGCAAATAACCGCATAGCAAGTGTTAATGGGCGGGTAATGAAATAAGTCGCGATCTCAACGGGAGTTAGAATTAAATACACCGGTTTTGGAATACCTGGCATGAAGCAAATTTCCTTTAAATAAGGTAAAAGCCCTTTATGTTTTACTGAAACAAAGTGATAGACCAGATAAGTACAGATCGTTATTGAAATTGGGAAACCAATACGAGACATGGTTGGGAATTGCAAAAGTGGGAAAATTCCAAAGAGATTGTTTACGAGCACAAATGTAAAAATTGAAAACAAAAACGGCATAAAACGCATGAATTCGGGACCGATGACTTCTTCACCAATTGTTTTGCGAACGAAGCCATATACGGATTCCCCGGCAAATTGCATTCTCGAAGGAACAATTGCAGCCTTACGTGCCGAAGTTATAAAGAAAACTGAAATTACTATTACTGAGAGAAAAACCATAAAAACTGGCTTGGTGAAATAGATGCTATGACCAAATATTGGTTGGAATTCAAAGTCGGCGGCGCTAGGTGGCGTGAAACCACTCTCTGCTTTTGCTAGCAACACAGACAAAATCAAGCTCCTTAAAAATCTGGAATATTTAAGTTATCGAGTATTCCGCGGCTTTGGCAAAGGGAAGTAACCTAATCCGCGCCCAAACTTAGATGGAAAGAGGTGCTATCGCCAAACCGGGCTCCATGAGTTATAGGTCACTTAGATGGTGAATTGGGCAAAATGCCCGAGTTGGAAACTCCTACTCTTTAACGAAACGGATCCAAATCAAGAAGAGAGAGGCGACCGTACCCATCAGCATTCCAACCAAGAAGAGGATGTGGGTGCCTAGAAAATGGTCAGCGAGCCAGCCGATTCCACCCCAGATTAAAAACCCTGAAAGTAAGTACCCGATTATTGACCAAAACGCGCCTTCATCTTTGGTTGCCATGGGTCAAATCTATTGGAGAACCAGGTGCAAGGCAATATAAAGCAATATCAGTCACGCTTAGGTAGCGGCATTGTTAATCGTAATTTAAGAAAAGCTCGAATCTCCCCAGCAAGCCATGCCATTGTGATCGCAATTGCAACTATGGCAAAACTCTGTCGATCTAGAAATTCTCGATTGGTGTTTTTCATCAGCACCAATAAAAAAACTCCCATTGTCAATACTTTTGCAAAGTATGAAGTCATCGCTAGAACCATAACCATCATTGGTTCTAAATTATTAGAAAATTTTGAAACTATTAAGTGAATCGCAAAAAAAATTAGAACGATAAATTGTGCGAATAGCGCACCAATCAGCCCAGATTGGCCGCGCAATAACGTAGCAAGAATTAATCCCAAAATTCCCACTACTGAAGATGGGATCAGCGCGCCACGCCATAATTTCATTTCAACTGAAAGATTAGACATTTAGTAAATTCCAATTCTGGTCTAGGGTTCGCTTTCTAGCATAGAAAGCAGTACCTGCCAAAAATATTGCTACTAGAAATGCAATCCAGATTGGCGCGAATGCGGCAACTGTAACTGGTACCGCAAAAGTAGCAGTCCATAGATATAAAACTATTGCTGTTCTATTTTGAGAATTGCCCGATGCAAGTAACCTATGGTGTAAGTGCAACTTATCTGGCGCAAAAGGTGATTTACCAGAACTAGTACGGCGCAAAATTGCTAAAACTAAATCAAGAAGTGGAATTGCTAGAACCGCAAATGGCAAAAAGAGCGGTAGTAGCGATGGCCCAATACTCTCTGCTGATAGTGCATTGCCATCAATCTGGCCGGTCAGTGTTATTGCAGAAGCTGCAAGAATTAAACCTAATAACATTGACCCTGAATCCCCCATAAACATCCGAGCTGGATTCGAATTATGCGGCAAGAATCCAATACATAGCCCAATCAAGATAACCGTCATGAGCGAAGGTGCGCCAGCGCGGGTAAAGCCATTAGTTACCGCTAACAAATAGGAGAAGGCAAAGAAGCAGCTTGATGCAATTGCTACAACCCCAATGGCTAGTCCATCTAAACCATCAATAAAGTTAACGGCATTAATGGTGACCATAACTATTAAAACTGTAAGTAGTTGGCCAATATTGGATGGAATAATAAGAATTCCATTAATGGGCAACCAAAGAATTTGAATTCCATGAATTAATAATATTCCAGCTGCCAAACCTTGTCCGGCTAACTTTGTAACTGCATCTAATTCAAAACGATCGTCTAATGCGCCAAGCAACACTACAAAAGTAGCTGCTAGGAAAATCCCTTGTAACTCTCGCCCATATGCTTTTCCAACCAAATGTAAATCGCGCACTATTAAAAGCGTTAGGCCAAGTGCAATCCACATCGCAACTCCGCCCCATCTAGGCGTAATTTCAGTATGGATATCGCGATCTCGAATACCAGCTACTACCCGCCATCTAATTGCTAATCCCTGAATAAATGGAGTAACTAGATAGCAGAGCGTCGCTGCAATTAGGAGGGTTAATAAATATTCGCGCATAAGATTTAAACGCTACTAATTATCTTTTATATACCGAAAATTTTGCGGTGAAGTCATGAACTTCAGAACGAATCTTTTTAGCTAAATTCTCGTCGCCACCATCTTTTATGGCGCGGGCAATAAAAGATGCGATTGCTGGCATTTCGGAAACGCCCATTCCTTGGGTCGTGGTTGCAGCAGTTCCGACACGAATTCCGCTGGTTACGGAAGGTGCTTCTGGATCAAACGGGATTGAATTCTTATTTAAAGTAATGCCAGAAGCATCACATCTCTCATCGGCTACTTTTCCGTTGATGCCAGTCTTTCTAATATCAATTAACGCAAGATGGGTTTGAGTACCGCCAGATACTGCCCGCATTCCTTCATTTTCCAAGGATTTTGCAAGCGCCTGGCAATTCTTAATCACGTTCTTGGCATAACTTTGATAGGCAGGGGTGGCACACTCTTTTAGCGCTACCGCTTTACCAGCTACTGCGCTCATGATTGGCCCACCTTGCATACCTGGAAAGACTGCTTTATCAATTGCTGGCGCATGCACAGCTTTGCTAAGAATCATGCCGCCTCGTGGACCGCGCAAAACTTTATGCGTTGTAAATGAAACTACATCTGCATAAGGAACTGGAGAAGGAATGGCTTTACCCGCAACTAGTCCGATGAAATGTGCTGCATCTACCCACATGATTGCGCCAACTTCATCACAGATTGCACGAACTTTTTCAAAATCTATAAGTGATGGGTATGCCGTTGCGCCCGAACAAATCATTTTTGGTTTATGGGCAATCGCTAAATCGCGAAGCTCGTCATAATCAATTAACTCGTTATCTTGGCGAACACCGTAAGAAACGATATTGAACCATTTTCCGGAAAAGTTGACTTTAGATCCGTGCGTTAAATGGCCGCCATGCGGAAGTGACATTGCAAGGACGGTATCGCCAGGTTTTGTAAATGCTTGATAGACCGCAACGTTTGCACTTGCACCAGAATGTGGTTGTAAGTTGGCATGCTCGGCGCCAAAAAGTGATTTTGCTCGTTCAATTCCTATCACTTCGACCTTATCAACTTCTTCACAACCGCCGTAATAACGTTTTCCTGGATAACCTTCTGCATATTTATTTGAAAGAGTTGATCCCATCGCAGCAAGAACTGCTGATGAGGTGAAGTTTTCGCTCGCAATTAATTGCAAATTCTGCCGTTGACGTTCGAGCTCAGAGAGAATTACTGCCGCAATATCTGGATCTTCTGATTGCAGTTGGTTGAAATCTGGGCCGAAAAATTCGGAACTGAATGTGTCTTTATTAGGCATGCGCGAAAGCCTACGGCGTTATTACGATATTTTTGTTGACAGACTTCAATTCTTTGAGTGATATCGCACCGATTCGGTCGAGTTTTACCTCGTTATTAGCGATAGTAAGCACTGTAGTAGGGGCGCCAACTGGTAGTTCGCCAAATTCAATGGTTGCGCCAATATCGGAATCTAACGCAGGCACAAAAAGTGTCTCTCGCGTTGGCGGCATTCCTATCCGAGCGGCGCTACCAATTGCCAACGGGCCATAACTTTTTGCTAGGTCAAGTGCAAATTTACTGCTTGGAACCCGCACTGAAACTAAATCTAAAGTTCGATTGTCGCCTAAATTCCAGGTAATGCCGCGTTGTACTGGCAGATTTAGCGTCAATAAGCCCGGCCAAAATTTCTCGGCAAACTTCTTAGCCTCCGCATCAAAATCAATTGTGATGCCAGCCGCAACTAATGAGCTACCAACTAATACTTGGCAAGCCACGCCATCTTCATCGCCCCGCAAAATATGAATTCGTTGCACTGCAGCGTGGTTAAAAGCATCGCAGACAAATACATAACCATTTTCAAGAGGCATAACTAGAACTTTGCCATCGCGCATTAACTCAACACACTTTGTGATCACTGGCGTGAGTTTTGCACGTGGACCCTGTTTGATTTCAAATTTTTGTGCCATGACGAAACTTTCCTACAACTTCCGCGCGCTGGTCCAGCGCGGTCGATTATTTAAATCATTATGCAACTCGATTTCGTTAAATCCGTTGCTTAAGAGTTGCGCTATTAGGGTGCCTTGAGTTTCAAAATGTTCAATTAAGAACAGACCACCAGACTTAAGAATTCTGCGCGCAGCAGCAATGAACTCTGTTGGGACTTCGATCCCAGTAACTCCACCAATTAGAGCTGAGTGCGGCTCAAAATTAATTACATTCGCTGGTAGTGGCGTATCAGCTGGGATATAAGGTGGATTTGCAATAACGAGATCGCATTTAACGTCGATTAAAGCGCTTTCCACAGAACTTTCGATAACTCGAACTTCTACGTCGTGTTTTTGAATGTTCTTACGGAGCCACTCGCATGCTGCTAGTTCTCGCTCAACTGCGACAACGGTTACCGGCAACTTGTGGCGATCGGCTTCGAAAGCAACTGAAATAGCAATTGCACCAGTTCCCGCACCTAAATCAACAACGCTAACTGCACGTGCACTTTCGCTATGGGCTCGTTTTATCTCAACTAGCGCAGCATCAACGAGTAATTCCGTTTCTGGACGTGGAATTAGTACGCCGGGGCCGACATCGAATAAAAGGTAACGAAATGGTGCATAGCCCAATAGATATTGAGTTGGAGTGCCACTTAAACGTGCCGTAATTAAGTCATTAAGAGATTCCTCGAGTTGCAATAGCTGTGCGCTATCTAGATCAATTTCTTTGGCGTGCAATTGCATGCGGTCAGTGTCGAGCAAGTGTGCCAATAAAATTTCGGCATCAACCTCGGAGATTTCACGCTCTTTAAATTGTGACTTTGCTTGATCTAGAATTTCGCGAACTAACATCTTTAAGCCTTCTTATGCCTCAGCAGAAGAAAGTTTCTCTGCCTTATCTGCATCGAGTAACGCTTGAATCACTGGATCTAATTCGCCATTTAATACAGCATCTAAGTTATTTGCTTTGTAATTTACTCGATGATCACTTAAGCGATTTTCGGGAAAGTTATAGGTGCGAATTCGTTCGCTACGATCAACAGTTCTAACTTGAGATTTCCGAGTTGCAGATGCAATTCGATCTGCCTCTTCTTGCGCTGCTGCAAGTATGCGAGCTCGTAAAATACGCATTGCTGACTCTTTATTTTGAAGTTGGCTCTTCTCGTTCTGACACGAAACTACAATCCCGGTCGGTTCATGAGTTAAGCGCACTGCCGAGTCGGTGGTGTTAACGCTCTGACCACCAGGGCCAGAAGAGCGATAAACATCAACTCGAATATCATTTAAATTTAATTGCACATCGATTTCTTCAGCTTCTGGAAGCACTAAAACTCCCGCAGCAGAAGTATGAATCCGGCCTTGCGATTCCGTTTCTGGAACACGTTGAACGCGATGCACGCCGCCTTCAAACTTTAATTTCGCATATGGAGTTTTACCTGGCTCAGCAGTACCTCGGCTTTTAATCGCAACCGAGATATCTTTATAGCCGCCTAAATCACTTTCAGTTACATCGATAATCTCCGTTTTCCAACCTTGCTTTTCGGCGTAACGCATATACATTCTCATTAAGTCGCCTGCAAATAGCGCTGATTCATCGCCGCCGGCCCCAGCTTTGATTTCCATAATTACATCACGATCATCATTTGGATCACGCGGCAGTAATAACTCTTCTAAAGTAGTTGCAGTTTCATCACATGTTAATTGCAGTGCGGGGATTTCTTTCGCAAAATCTGGATCAACATCCACTAATTCTTTAGCAGCAGCTAAATCATCCTCGGCGCTCTTCCAGGCACGGTAGCCAGCAATTACTGGACCGAGTTGGGCGTAACGTTTTCCAAGTTGGCGCGCTTTACCTTGATCAGAGTGAATTGATGGATCAGCCATTGCAGCTTCCAAAGTTTCATATTCTTTTAAAATTTCGGGCATGGATGCGAAGCGCACGAGCTCTTTATCTTTACTCATCTTCGCCTCCTATGTTAAATAGAAAAATTTATAAAATAAAAAGGCCGCGCTACCCCAAATTGGGTAGCAACGGCCTTTTTAAGAAAGCTACTTTTTATCTTGCTTTGGACCTTTGTTGAAACGCTCTTCGAATTTAGCAACGCGTCCACCAGTATCAAGAATTCTCTGCTTGCCGGTATAGAACGGATGGCAGACGGAACAAACTTCAACGAATACCGAACCGCTAGCAACAGTAGAGCGAGTGGTAAAAGTCTCGCCGCAACCGCAACTTACTTTGGTTTCTGCATATTGTGGGTGGATCTCGGGTTTCATCTCTAGCCTCTTGCTTTCGGTTGTAGTGGCTGGGTCATAAACCGCACTTCGCGCTTTATGTGAACCAGTCCGATCGATCAGGTTTCAAACAGGTTGCTACTTTACTAGACCTCGGAAGTTGGTCCAACCGTGGTTTTTTGGATCTGCATCAAGAATTCCACGTTCGATTTGGTGCCCTTCATCTTCTCTAGGAGAAGTTCGAGCGCCTGTTGTGAATCAAGGGCGTGTAGCACGCGCCGTAATTTCCATACGATATTGAGTTCTTCAGTTCCCATCAGAATTTCTTCTTTACGAGTACCTGAGGCATCAACATCAACCGCTGGGAAAATTCGCTTATCTGCAAAGCGGCGATCTAATTTAAGTTCCATATTTCCAGTGCCTTTGAACTCTTCGAAAATAACTTCATCCATTTTCGAACCAGTTTCAACAAGCGCTGTTGCAAGAATAGTCAGCGATCCGCCATCTTCGATATTTCGCGCGGCGCCAAAAAACTTCTTTGGTGGATATAACGCAGCTGAATCAACACCGCCAGAAAGAATTCGGCCAGATGCTGGGGCAGCGATGTTATATGCACGACCTAAACGAGTAATCGAATCGAGCAACACAACTACATCATGGCCAAGTTCGACTAAACGCTTTGCGCGTTCAATTGCAAGCTCTGCGACAGTAGTGTGATCATCGGCGGGACGATCGAATGTTGAGGCAATAACTTCACCTTTGACCGAACGTTGCATATCAGTTACTTCTTCAGGACGTTCATCAACTAGTACAACCATCAAATGACACTCTGGATTATTGGTTGTAATTGCATTGGCAATTGCTTGTAAGACCATTGTCTTACCAGCTTTAGGTGGCGAAACAATTAAGCCACGTTGGCCTTTGCCAATTGGGCAAATTAAATCTATAACTCTAGTAGTTAGCACACCAGGTTCAGTTTCGAGGCGTAACCGCTCTTGTGGGTATAACGGAACTAATTTAGAGAATTCAACGCGCTCCTTTGAGCTCTCCGGATCATTTCCATTTACAGTTTCAATTTTTACTAGAGCATTAAATTTCTCACGGCGTTCGCCTTCTAGAGGTTGACGCACAGACCCGGCAATTACATCGCCTTTACGCAAACCGTATCGACGTACTTGTTGTAGCGAAACATAAACATCATTAGGACCAGGTAAGTATCCGCCGGTACGCAAGAATGCATAACTTTCCAAAATATCTAGTAAACCGCCAACTGGAAGCAGCACGTCATCTTCGGTAAGCACGATTTCACGCTCGCTCCGAGCGCCGCGAGTACCGCGATCACGATCATGGCGATCGCGTCCGCGACCACGGTCACGATTTCGATTTTGCCAATCGCGCGCACCATCACGTGAACCTGCTGATCGATTGGATGCAAATGTACGTTCGTTTACATCACCGGTACGGTCATTTGGATTTTGATCATTTGAAGTATCTTCATCAGAATTCATAGAGTTTTCATCCTGTCCATCCAAGTCATCATCTTGGTCATTTTGATCAACTGATTCATTGTTGTTGCTCTGTTGCTTATTTGAATTTCCTTTTTTCTTTTCACGATTTGCATTTCGACTGGCTCGACGAGCTTCACGCTCTGCCTTAGCTGCATCTCGATTTGCTGCTTGTAAATCTCCGATTGCTTGCACAAGTTCAGTCTTTGCCATTTTCGCAGCGCCATCGATCCCGAGGTTGCCGGCAACTTTCTTTAACTCTGGAAGTAACATCGCGGCTAATTCGCCGGATTCTCTACGAGTTCGTGTGCTTGTTGTTTCTGCCATTCTCATTTCATTTCTATTTGTAACCCGCTGAATACCAGCAAGGAAATTGGATTTTTAAGAAGTTTTAGATTCTGTGGCCTATTGCGAGGTTACTGACCCTCGGTCACTAGATAGGTAAACCCTAGCACGGGGTCGGCAAATTCTAAAAATAAGCGTATTAAGCGCTAGTTAACTCTGCTCCGGTAGCCGAAATTTCTAAATCATGTGGCGTAAATCCAGCTCCAGCAACCCGCACAATTTCATCTCGCTCTGACTTGTTACCGGTATGTAGTACTAGCAATGATGGGCCTGCTCCAGAAATTGTCGCAGCAACACCGGCGGCACGAAGTTTAGTTAGCAGGTCAAAAGATTTAGGCATCGCTTCTCTTCGGAAACTTTGATGGATGTGATCTTCGGTAGCTTGAAATAATAAATCTGGGCGAAGTGTTAACGAATGAACTAATAACGCAGCCCGCGCCGAATTAATGGTCGCATCTTTATGTGAAACACTCTCGGGTAATAACCTTCTAGCTTTAGCAGTTGCAAGGTGCGTACTTGGCACCAGGACCAGCGCCTTTATAGCAACGCTTACCTCAAGTTTTACGGCGCAACCAGTTGGGACTGAGGCACGATCTTCCATCCACGCAATTGTTGCGCCGCCCAAAAGTGCAGCCGCAACGTTATCTGGGTGCCCTTCTAAATCTGTGGCAAGTGCAATTAAATCTTCATCGCTCATCAATTGCGTTCCCGATAAAACTAATCCTCGTGCGAGCGAGAGTCCACCGACAATTGCGCCAGCTGAAGAACCAAGTCCACGCCCATGCGGAATTTCATTTAGTGCGCGAAGTGCAATACCACGCGGCTTTCCACCCATGAATTCAAAACCTTTTGTCATAGCTTTGATGACTAAATTCTTGGCATCACGAGGAACTTCTGCGGCACCTTCACCAGTTACATCAATATCAAAAATTTCCTCATCGAGAATTTGCGCTACATATTGGTCGCGCAGCTCTAAAGCTAAACCGAGCGAATCAAATCCTGGTCCTAAGTTTGCTGAAGATGCAGGAACGCTTACTTGTACTGGAGTTGCTTTATAAGTTAGTGGATCTCGAAAACCTCTGCGCGACATAGTTATGCCAACCCAATCTCATGTGCAGCTCGATCTACATCCACCGACACTACGATAGGTGCAGCAGCGCCATCAAGCACCCATTGCACATCCTTTAAACCATTACCAGTCACTGTGATTACGATCTTCTTACCGGTTGGCAAATTGCCTTCGCTCTTCTTCTTTATTAAGCCAGCAATACCAGCAGCAGAAGAAGGTTCCACAAATAGCCCTTCTTTATCTGCAACCAAACGGTATGCGCTCAAAATCTCATCATCGGTAACTGAATCAATTAAGCCACCAGATTCATCACGTGCGGCAACTGCTTCTTTCCAAGAGGCTGGGTTTCCAATTCGAATTGCGGTTGCAATTGTCTCGGGATTTGAAACTACTTTATTAAGCACAATAGGCGAAGCTCCAGCAGCTTGGAATCCCCACATCTGCGGCAAATGTTTAGCAATACCGTCGTTGAAATATTCGTTATAGCCCTTCCAATATGCGGTGATATTTCCAGCATTGCCAACTGGGAGAACATGCAGATCTGGTGCAAAGCCAAGCGCATCAATAATTTCGAAGGATGCAGTCTTCTGGCCCTCGATTCGAAATGGGTTGACTGAGTTAACTAGTGCAACTGGATATCTATCCGAAAGTTCGCGAGCTAAAGTTAAACAATCATCAAAGTTGCCATCTACTTGTAACAATTTCGCACCATGTGCAATTGCTTGGGCTAATTTTCCCATTGCAATTTTTCCTTGCGGAACTAGAACTACGGGTCGCATTCCCGCTTTAGTTGCATAAGCGGCTGCAGATGCGCTGGTATTTCCAGTTGATGCACAGATAACTGCTTTTGAACCAGCTTCCGCAGCTTTTGAAATCGCCATAGTCATGCCACGATCTTTAAACGATCCCGTTGGATTTGCACCTTCGTACTTCAACCAAACGTCATTATTTAACATCTTTGAAATTGTTTCAGCATGCACAAGTGGAGTGCCGCCCTCACATAATGAAATTATTGGAGTTGCGCTAGAGACCGGAAGCCGATCGCGATACTCCGCAATTACACCGCGCCATTGATGTGCGCTCAAGATGCAGCGCCTTCAACTCTAATTACACTTTCGACGCTCTTAACAACATCATGTGCAGCTAATTCTGTTACGGTCGCAGATAGCGCAGCATCACTAGCGCCATGTGTCATTACAATTAACTCTGCATCTTCGCCCCGACCAGATTGCCGAACAGTTTGGATGGAGACGTTATGGGAAGCAAAAATCTGCGCCACAGTTGCAAGTACGCCAGGTCGATCTGTCACATTTAACCTAATCAAATAGCGAGTTTTTACACTGCTAATAGCGGCAATTTCTAAATCCGCGTAAGCGCTTTCGCCCGCCCCCAGCGAGCCACCAGATTTATGGCGAGCTACTGCGATTAAATCACCAAGAATTGCCGAAGCAGTCGGTTCGCCACCCGCTCCCCGACCATAAAACATTAGTTCGCCAGCAGATTGCGCTTCCACAAATACTGCGTTAAATGCATTTCTAACTGATGCCAATGGATGTGAGCGGGGAATCAGCGTTGGGTGGACTCTTACCGAAATTTTATTATCAGAAGTTAATTCCGCAATTGCCAATAATTTAATTACATGATCGATTGCTTTAGCCACCGAAACATCGGTTGCGGTAATTCCCGAAATTCCTTCGCAGAAAACATCGTCGACGCTGACTCGAGAATGAAATGCTAGGCCAGCGAGAATTGCAGCTTTTGCAGCAGCATCATGGCCTTCCACGTCGGCTGTTGGATCAGTTTCGGCGTAACCAAGTGCTTGAGCTTCTTTTAATACATTTGCAAAAGCCGAACCATCTTCATCCATTTTAGTAAGAATGTAATTTGTAGTTCCGTTTACAATTCCCATGATGCGAGTTACATGGTCACCTACAATGGAATCCCGAAGTGGGCGCAAGATTGGAATCGCGCCACCGACTGATGCCTCGTAATAAAGATCAACGCCGTTAGCGCTAGCTGCTTCATAAAGTTCGGCACCATGTTTAGCTAAAAGCGCTTTATTTGCAGTAATTACAGATTTTCCATTCTTCATTGCAGTAAGCAATAATTTACGAGCAGGCTCAATTCCACCCATAACTTCGATTATGATTTCGATATCAGCATCGTTAACTATGGAATCTGCATCGCTAGTTAATAATTTTTTAGCAATTCCAGGGCGAGCCTTTTCCATATCTTTTACTGCGATTTTAACAAGTTCCAATTCTGCGCCAGCGCGTTCTTTAAAATCTCCAGAATCAGAAGTTAATAACCGTGCAACTTCAGCTCCAACATTGCCACACCCGAGCATGCCGATTTGTAGTGTTTTCATTACTTATCGCGCCTCTCGTCCTTGGTTGCGCCTGGCATCGTACGCGCACTTTCTTCAATATCTAAGGCTAGAAGGTCGACTGCAGTTTCACGACGAAGGATGGTGCGCGCCGTTCCATTGATAACCGAAATCACAGCTGGTCGCACCATATGGTTGTAATTGCTCGCCATACTTCGACCGTATGCACCGGTTGCTGGAATAGCTAATAAATCCCCGGGCTCGATATCGCTAGCCAACTTAACTTCTCGGATCAAGATATCGCCAGTTTCGCAATGCTTCCCAACAACTCGTGAATTTCTTAGCGAAGCTGTTGAATTACGATTTGCAAGAGCAACGCTGTACTCGGCTCCGTATAAAGCTGGACGAATATTGTCACTCATACCACCATCAACCGAGACATACCAACGCACTTCACCATTTTCTAATCTAACTTCTTTAGTAGTGCCAACTTCATAAATAGTTGCGGTTGTTGGACCAACAATTGCACGACCAGGTTCGATTGAAATTCGTGGAACTCTTAATTTGTTTGCTACGCAAGAATTAGTTACAACGTTAGCTAAAAGCATCATCGTTTCGTTTGGATTAAGCGTTACTTCATTCTCTAGATAAGCAATTCCATAACCGCCACCAAGATCTAACTCAGGTAACTCTTCGTTAAACTCATCGCGGTATTTTGCTAATAACGAAATTAATCGATCAGCTGCGAGTTCAAAACCTTCGCTCTTGAAAATTTGAGAACCTATATGACAATGGAACCCGTTCAATTTAAGATTTGCGCCACTTCTGGCGGCAACAACTGCGTTCCAAGCGGCACCACTTGCAATTGAGAATCCAAATTTCACATCTTCGTGAGCAGTTGAAATCGATTCATGTGTGTGGGCTTCTACGCCAGGGGTTAGTCGAAGCAGAATGGCTTGCACTTTATTCGAAGCTTTGGCCAATTTCGAAACTCGAGCTAATTCTTGCAGTGAATCAACCACGATAGTTGCTACTCCTACTTCAATAGCTTTTGCGATTTCAGCTTCAGATTTATTATTTCCATGAAGTTCAATTTTGGAAGTAGGGAAACCTGCCGCAAGCGCTACTTCAAGCTCCCCGCCGGTACATACATCTAGCCCAATGCCAACTTCATTTACCCACTTTGCAATCTCTACCGAGATAAATGCTTTAGCCGCATAGTAAACATTTCCAGCGTTTTCTCCGAAGCCGTTACTTAGTGCACTCTGCCAAGCTTTTGCACGAGCATAAAAATCTGCTTCATCTACTACAAATAAAGGTGTACCAAATTCCTTAGCTAAAGCGGAAACTGCGCAGCTCGCAATCTCTAACTCGCCACTAACAAATTTTGCGTTACTTGACCATGCACTCATCGCTACATCCGGTCCGGCGCACTTACGCCAAGTAGTTGGAGGCCATTAAAAAATACTTGCATAGTTGCTGCCGACAAAGTTGCGCGTGCGAAATGCAACTGTGAAGGTTTCTCATCGCCCATCGGTAGCACCCGACAATCAGCATAGAAACCGTGATACATCCCCGCTAAATCTTCAAGGTATCTTGCGATTCGATGCGGCTCTCGTAATTGTGCTGCACCAGCAACAATTCGCGGAAATTCGGCAAGGCCGCCTAATAACTCGCGTTCCCGCTCATGTTCAAGGAGTTCTGGTTTGTAATATTCCAGACCAAATTTGACGCCAAGATCTGTTGCATTTCGCAATACTCCTGCGATTCGAGCATGGGCATACTGCACATAGAAAACTGGATTATCGTTAGTTTGTTTCTTAAGTAAATCAATATCAAGCACCATCGGAGTTTCCACTGGATATCGAATTAAGGTGTAACGGGCCGCATCAACGCCAACTTTTTCCACTAATTCTTCTAAAGTTATAATGGTTCCTGCACGTTTGGAAAGTTTTACTTCTTCGCCACCTTCCATAATTTTCACAAGTTGACCAATTAAAATTTCAATGTTGTATTCAGGATCATCTCCAGCGCAGGCAGAAGTGGCTTTTAAGCGCCCTACATAGCCATGATGATCTGCTCCCAACATATAAATGCAGATATCAAAGCCGCGGTTTCGTTTATCAATGTAATAGGCAGTATCAGAAGCGAAATAAGTTAGTTCACCATCAGATTTTCGGAGCACTCGATCTTTGTCATCGCCAAAGTCAGTTGTCCTTAACCAAGTAGCGCCTTCGTTTTCGAAGATATGTCCTTGCTCTTTAAGGCGATCCATTGCCTTTGTTAAAGCTTTCCCTGCATGTAAAGATCTTTCCGAAAACCATACTTGGAAGTTAGTGCCGAATTTTGCTAATACATCTTTCTGTTCCTGTAGCTGTAATTTGTATCCCGCTTCACGAAATGCAACTATCGATTCTGGTTCTGGTAATTTCGTAAGTTCTGGTTCTGACTGCAGAATTTTCTTAGCTAAATCATCGATATATCCACCTTGATAACCAGCTTCCGGCTTTGCTATTCCTAACGCTGCCGCACGCAAGGATTCACCAAATAATTCCATCTGCACGCCGCGATCATTTATGTAAAATTCTCGAGAAACCTCAGCGCCAGCGGCTGATAAAACCCGCGCAAGTGCGTCACCTACTGCCGCCCATCTAGTGTGGCCAAGATGTAATGGACCAGTTGGATTTGCACTAATAAACTCTAAATTTACTTTGACACCCGCAAGTTGATTTCCGATTCCAAATTTCACATTATTTTCTAAAATATTAATAACAATTGCGCCTTGGGTGGATTTTGCCAAAGTGATGTTTATGAAACCAGGGCCAGCAATATCAACACGATCTATAATTTCTAGCGAGCGCAATCCTGCTGCAATTAGTTCAGCTATTTCGCGCGGTGGTTTGCCAGCACTTTTTGCAAGCGCGAGCGCAATCGAAGTTGCGTAATCACCATGTTCGCGATTCTTTGGTCGCTCTAGCGGCACCGACTCCGGCGCAGCAGCAATGAGCGCGCCAGCCTTGCGGGCATCGTTTATTACCCGTTCGATGGCTTCTGAAAGTTGGTGATGAGTTGACACCTAGGCAAGGCTACCGTTCAGCGCGCTTACTTCGCTTCTACGTATTCACCGTGGATTGGGAGATAACGCTTTTTCGCTCTAATCTTCTCCTCTAGCCACTGCATTTGTACATGGTTCATGCGGGAGTGGTGAAATGGCAGACACGCAGGTCTTAGGAACCTGTGTCTTCGGACGTGAGGGTTCAAGTCCCTTCTCCCGCACCATATTTAAAAGTATTTAATTAACAAATTTCTGTAGTTAATTAATTTCCATCCCAATTCGCCATCTCGGCTTCAAATGGATCAAGACCCATTGGACCCATAGCAAGTGCATAAGAATGGTATTTCTTTAAATCAAAGTTAGCGCCAAGTCGTGCTTTCGCATCTTCACGAGTTTTCATCCAAACCCGTTCGCCAACTTTGTATGAAATCGCTTGGCCCGGCCAGCCTAAGTAACGATCAATCTCGCTAGTTGAATGGGCATCATCTAATAAAGCTTGGTTACTTAATAACTCTTTGCCTGATTGCGCATTCCAAACTTTGCCTTCAAAATCCGGATAACCAAGGTGCATCCCGATATCAACAACAATTCGCGCAGCGCGCAGAGCTTGTGCAGATAGATAACCCATTTCAATTCCAGGTTCATCAAATGCGCCAAGTTCATTCATAAATCGTTCAGCGTATAAAGCCCAACCTTCACCATATCCGCTGCACCAAGCTTCAGTGCGCTGGAAACGGCTTAAACGATCTTGTTCAAGTGCAACAGTTGCGCATTGCAAATGATGACCAGGCACCGCCTCGTGATACCAAGTAGATGCAAGATGCCACCAATTAAATTCATCTTTCCCTAGCGCAGGCAGCCAAGTTGTACCTGGACGAGATAAATCTTCACTGGGTGACTGGTAATACGGTGCAGATGCGCTGCCTTCTGGTGCAATTCGAGCATCACAGAATTTAATTCGATCATCAATTGTGAAGTGAGTGCCATCCATTTGTTTTACCGCAGCTTCGGTGAAATCTTTTAACTTCTTGATGATCTCACTTTCACCTTTAATTATGTACTTTGGATCATGGTCTAAATGATCTGCTACTTCACGAAGCGTTTTTGCGCCAGGTTTAATTAGCGGCGCGATCTCCCACATACGTTTATTTATCTCAGCTAGGTTGGCTACGCCCCAGTCATAAGTTGCTTTAATATCCAATTTTGCGCCGGTGAAATACCGCGCCCATTTTGCATATCGATCCGAGCCAAATGCGTCATTTGGGTTAGCAATCGGTAAATATTCACTCTCCAAATACTTTGCTGTCGCAGCTGCAGATGCTTCCGCGTTTTTGGCGGCTGCATGTAAATCTGGGTATTTACCATCCGCATCAACGCCTTTTGCAAAGTTTGAATATCCGCCATTTGCATAGCCATTTAGTTGTGCAATCACGCCGCGAACTTGACGCTGCGGTGTGGTCTTACCTTGCTTTGCCATTTCAGAGATGCAAGAGATCCAGGATTTATGTGCGCCAGCTACGGCGTTAAGTCGCGCTGCAATGTTTTTAAAATCTGCATCACTCTTATGCGCCATCATTTCAAAAATTTGGCGAATGTTAGATGGCGGTGAAGTTAAAACATTCCAAAGAATATGAGACTCTTGAGAATCATGTAGTTCTAACCCAGATCCCAACCGCTCCGTCATTACTGCTTTTGAAATTCGATCAATCTCATCGATCGGTGTTAGCGCCTTTAACTTAATCAAAGTTGCACGAACTAAATCTGCACTCTTAGCCGCGCCTGCAATAGAGAAGTCATCAAGTAAATGATCTTGTCCAGGTATTCCCAAATAAGTACTGCCCATAGGACTTAAAGCGGCAGATGCAGTTATATAGGTATCGGATAATTCAAAAATCGGAGAGCGGTGATTTGTCATGCGCTATGTCTACCAGCCCGAATGGAAGTTCGAAAGCCGTTGGGCGCTGCCTAAAAAAGGGGGTATCTGTGGGCTATTTTCAGTAGCGCACACTTCGTGGCAAGATTCCCATCTGGGCCACCGATCCGGTTCGGAGTTTAATTGATTTGAAAAGAGGGTGCGATGAGCGAGAAAAATTTCCTATCTTGGGTAGGTTTTAAAGGTGAAGATAAAACATTAACAACTTCCACATCTGCTAGCGCGCCGACTACAAATGCAATTGAACGTATCCGCGAATTGGAATCTCAATTAAATGACCTACGTTCTCGTCGCGATATAACTGCGCTCTCTAAAGAAGAATTTGAAATTCTGGCTACTGAAACTGCAATGTCTATAATTAAAACTGCGCAACAACGCGAAGCAAAAGCTTCCACAACCGCTGAAAAAGTTTTATCCGAAAGTCAACGAAGTGCACGTAGCGCTTTAGAGGCTGCTGAAGCAAAAGCAAAAGCAACGCTCTCCCAAGCTGAATCTCGTGGCCGAAAATATATTGAAGCAGCAGAATCCGATGCTTCGGATTTGATTTCAAATGCTGAAAACGAAGCTGAAGAATTAATTTCAACTAAGAAACGTGAAGGCTCCTCAATTACTTCTTCCGCAAAACGCGATGCCGATCGACTAGTTTTGGAAGCAACAACCGAAGTTGCTGAATACCGCCAATGGTTAAGCGGTGTAATCACTGAAGCCGAACGGTTATATCGAATCCAAACGCAATCGCTAGATGCAGCTGAGAGCGCAATTGCGCAATCACGAAACCGATTAGAGAGCGCATTTACTCGATTAGCAGAATTACAGAAATCAGTTCAAGCAGCTATAAATCCGGATGGCACTCCACAAGGTGATGCAAAAGTACAAGCCCGAATCTCGATAGTTCGAGAAGGAAATTCACAAATAAGCAAGCCAGTAGTTAAGAAAGTGACGAAGCGAGTAGCGGCCAGCAAAACTCGTAAGAAAGCCGTCAAGAAAAAACGCTAAATCACTTTCGATCTATCGATACTTTAAATGACCAGCAAAAACTCTGAAGTTAAGTCGCGAAAAGAACTGTTATACATCGCACCTATTGATGGGTTGCGCGCTGTCGCTGTCGTCGCAGTTCTGCTTTACCATCTAGGAATTTCTTGGATTCCAGGCGGTTTCTTAGGGGTTGATTTATTCTTTGTTATTTCTGGTTACGTAATCACAAGGCTAATCTTGGATTCAATTGATCGTTCAAGTGCGCTAGATCTCCGGGCTTTCTATTTCAATCGATTAAGACGATTAGTTCCGGCGTTGATCTTTATGGTGACGCTAACTGCAATGTTTATTGGGGTATGGGCACCTGAAACCGTACGCAGATTTATCACCGATCTACCTTATGTTTTCACTGGTTCGATGAACTGGTCACTAGTTTCTCGGCAACAAGATTATTTTGAAAGCATTGGCCGGCCGCCACTCTTGCAACACACTTGGTCGCTCGGAGTGGAAGCACAATTTTATTTGATTTGGCCACTTGTACTTTTATTTATTTTGAAATACTTCGGCAAGAAGAATATTCCAATTGCTTCCCTTATTGCAGCTAGTGCATCCGGACTTGCACTCTTTCTCTATTCGTTGAAAATAGATGAACAATCACAAGGCAGTGTTAGCCATGTTTATTTTGGAACTGATACTCATAGCCTTGGCTTATTTTTAGGATCAGCGTTAGCGGTAAGTTGGATTCCACAGAACTTGAGCAAGGTAATTTCAAAGCGTGCTCAAGATTTTGTTGATGGCGTTGGCGTCATAGGATTTCTAGGTTTACTCGCTACTTTTCTCTTTATTAGAGAGAGCGACCCCACACTTTATAAATTAGCATTCCCACTCGCTGGAATTTTCGGCTGCGCAACTTTAATGTCAGTTGTGCACCCCGCTTCAAGGTTTGCACCGATATTGAGCTACCGGCCATTTTTGTGGATTGGTGAACGTTCTTATGGAATTTATCTTTGGCATTGGATAATTTTCCAAGTTACGCGACCATCAATTGACCTTGCCGGTAAGCCATGGGCCTTATACACACTAAGAATATTGATCGTCTTTGCGCTAGCTGACATTTCTCTTCGTTGGGTTGAGATTCCAGTGCGTCGTGGCAACGTTGAACTTTGGTTTCGTGGCATGAAATATCGCACTCCACAGGTTCGATTGCGGCAACGATTAACCGTTGCGATAACTTCAATTTCAATATTTGCAGCAGCGATTGCAATCTCGGTAAACGCACTTTCAGTTGCCGATGCTCGGGCAATTTCTGAAGCAAAAGCTACCCAAAAGTTAAGCGAGATTAGCCAAACTCCGGCTGCACCTACAACGGAGCCAGGATTATGGGTTACTGGCGATTCAGTAATTTTGGGAATACGAAGTTCGCTTGAAAAATATCGTCACATTGAATTATTGAATGCTCGGATTGGTCGACAACTTCCGGAGTTAATTCAGGTAGTCGGAAATGATCAAAGTCATGCTCCTAATTCGATAATTATTTTTGATGTTGGAAATAATAATCAATTTAACGAAGCTTCTTTTCTGCAATTGATGGAGATCGTCAAGAATCAACCTCAAATTATTGTAATTAATACGGCAGTGCCACGGCCATGGCGTTCGACAAATAATGAAATTGTACGAAATGTGCTGCCAAGATATCCAAATGCGGTTTTGATTGATTGGGAAGTAATTTCGGAAAACCATCCAGAATATTTCGCTTCTGATGGGGTGCACTTAAATCCGCCAGGTGCGAATGCTTATGTCTCTGCAATATTGGAGAAGCTAAAGTAAATAAAAAAGCCCCCCTAAATTTAGGAGGGCTTTTTAAATTACTGCTTAGGCGTACTTGCCTGGTAGCGAGAACTTCTTGCCATCTACTGTTTGGCCATCAGAGTAAACAGTTTGAATTAAGAATTGCGTGCCACCTTCGTCGCCAGCTTTAGCAACATCAAGGTTTAATTGATTTGCTGGGACTGTCGAAACAAGTGTGAAATCTATGTTGTTATAAGAAACCGAGATGTTGTATCCGGTAATCCCTTCGGCTGCTGCTGGAGTCTTCCAACGTAGCGTTACGCCACCTGATGCGTTAGTGATAGCAACAAATCCAAGTGGTGCTTCATGTGCAGCGAGCGCTTCTGCAGATGCTTCTGGTGTTGGTGATTCAGAAATAGTTGCCGACTCGGTTGGAGTTGGGGCGGCATCATCTGATGAATTATTTCGGTTAGAAACAATTAAGCCGAGAATTAAAATTCCAAGTAAAACCAAAAGCGTGACGCGGCTTGAACCTTTCTTAGCTGGCGCTGCTGGTGCAGCTTTAGCGGAAGAACTTGTTCCAGCTTTTGGAGTTGTAGAAACAATCGTTGGTGTAGATGATCTACTTGGTACTGGCGGAATAACAATTTTCGCTGCATCTGATCTGCGCTTTGCAGATTTCTTAGCAACTTTCTTTGCTGACTTCTTCACTGACTTCTTCGCAGCTTTCTTAGCTGGACGCTTCACAGCTTTCTTAGCTGAAGATTTTTTCGCAGACGATTTTTTCGCCGTACGCTTTGCAGCTTTCTTAGCTGGGGACTTCTTTGCTGCCTTCTTCTTTGCGGCCACTATTTACTCCCTGAATTAGTTTCGAGTAATCAACGCAGGTAGACGCTGATTTATGACTTAAGGATACCCCAGGGCATTACTAATGCCACTGAATTCAAGCCAATAACCGGGCTACTTCAGGGGCGATTGCGCGAAGTGATTTCCCGCGATGGCTGATTTCATCCTTTTCGACTGCTGATAATTGCGCCATTGTTACCTGATATCCGGTTGGTTGGAAAATTGGGTCGTAACCAAAGCCACCATCACCTTCAGAAGCTCTCCGAATTACACCGCGAATTTCACCTTCCCGAGTAGCTTCTTGACCGCTTGGCAAAACTAGCGCGACCACACATTTAAATGCAGCACCACGATTTTCAATTTCTACATCTTCCAATTGCTGCAAAACTTTTTCCAAGTTTGCTCGATCATCACCATGCGTGCCTGACCAACGCGCTGAATAAATTCCTGGTGCACCATTTAGTGCATCAACGCAAAGTCCGCTGTCATCTGCGATCGAGGGAAGTCCAGTTTCACGAGAAATAGTTCGAGCTTTTAATAGTGCATTCGCTTCAAATGTTTCGCCAGTCTCTGCTACATCTGATAAATCTGGGAATTGATCGCTGCCGACTAATTCAACATTTGGCGCCACAACTGCAAGAATTCGTGCAAGTTCTTGGATCTTGCCTTTATTGCGCGATGCAATAACTAATTTCAATTACTTCAGCGCATCCATCTGCATTTGCGTTAGCGTGCCACAACCAGCAACTGCAAGGTCCAGTAATTTATCAAGTTGTGCGCGATCAAATGGTGCACCTTCCGCAGTACCTTGCACTTCAATAAATGTGCCATCGCCCATGCAAACTACGTTCATATCAGTCTCTGCTGTTACATCTTCGTCGTAACAAAGATCTAACATCGGTGTGCCGTTGATAATGCCAACGCTAACTGCTGCAACCGAACTTTTTAGTGGTTGTGAATTAAGCGGAACATAACCTTTTCCTTTTGCCCAAGAGATTGCATCAGCGAGTGCAACGTATGCGCCAGTAATTGCCGCAGTGCGCGTTCCGCCATCTGCTTGAAGCACATCGCAATCTAGAACCAATGTATTTTCACCAAGTGCTTGCATATCTACTACAGCGCGAAGTGAGCGTCCGATTAACCGGGATATCTCTTGAGTGCGGCCACCTAACTTGCCTTTTACGCTCTCCCGATCAGAGCGAGAGTGAGTTGCGCGCGGCAACATTGAATATTCGGAAGTAACCCAGCCTTTACCTTTTCCGACTAACCATCTTGGTACACCAGGAGTGAAAGAAGCAGCACAGAGAACTCGAGTGTTGCCGAATTCGACTAAGACTGAACCTTCAGCATGATCTAACCAACCGCGAGTGAATTTAATTTTCCGTAACTGATCAGGTTTGCGCCCATCGATGCGTTCAATGCCAATTCGTGAAATATTTGAATTCAATGTTACTCCCCTAGTAATTAAATCTTGCTTCTTACATTTACAACTTCTGGCCCAAGGAATCTACGAGCAAGTGTTGCAAAATTTTCAGTACTGCCAGTGGCGATAAATTGGTAATCAGGTTTGCTGAGTGCGGTTCGCATTAAATTCTTTTCAGCGAGAACTCGGTATAAATCTTTTGCCGTCTCTTCCGCGCTCGAAACTAGTGTTACGCCGTTGCCCATTACATATGAAATAACACCAGTCAGCAACGGATAGTGAGTGCAACCTAGAACTAAAGTATCTACATTAGCTTTCACTAGTGGTGCCAAGTATTCCGTTGCAACTTTAGTAATTTCGGTACCGGAAGTTTCACCACGTTCTACAAACTCAACAAATAGCGGACACGGGATTGAAGTGATTTCTAACTGCGGCGCTGCCGCAAATGCGTCACCATAAGCTTTGGAATCAATTGTGGTTTGAGTTCCAATAACGCCAACTTTTCCAGTGCGGGAAGCAGAAACTGCGCGCCGAACTGCAGGTTGAATAACTTCAATGACCGGCACCGAGTAACGTTCGCGGGCATCGCGGAGCATTGCCGCACTTGCCGTGTTACAGGCGATCACTATCGCCTTAACGCCGGCCGCAACTAATTGATCCATGATTTCAAGAGCAAAAGATCTAACTTCAGCTAGCGGCCTTGGCCCGTATGGAGTTCGGGCGGTATCGCCGATATAGAGAATTGATTCGTTAGGTAATTGATCGATTATCGCTCGCGCTACCGTTAATCCGCCAACGCCAGAATCGAATATTCCGATTGGGGCATCTTGATTAAGCACCTGCGTAGCCTACCTTTGATAATTAATTTGTTACTAAAATGTTATAAATATAAGCCAATTTGATAGGTTCCCGCTGGAATTTCAAGTGGCGGGGGAGCCACTTTAGGCGGACGATTTACTTACTTATTAGTCGCAGACTTCATATGGGTCCACGAATAATAAGCGCCGATTTCATCCGAACTCGGAAACTTAACTCCCCACGGAGGCTATAAAGAATGCAACTAACATCATCACAATGGAGCACGTTGTACAACATGTTCTCCTTTGGATTAATTGCAATGCTCGCATGCACTGTGTACACACTCGTATCGCAGAGCCGAGTACTTCCTAAATATCGAAATGCACTTGTACTCTCTTCAATGGTTACATTCATTGCTGGCTATCACTACTTCCGAATCTTCAATTCGTTTATTGATTCAAGCGATGCCGGAATGGTTAAAGTTGGAAATGCGCAAGGTTCATTTAACGAGGCTTACCGCTACGTTGACTGGGTTTTGACAGTTCCACTTTTATTAGTAGAAGTAGTTGCCGTACTTGCACTTGCCAAAGCTGCCGCATCTTCACTAATCGGTCGCTTAGTACCAGCTGCAACAGCAATGATTGCACTTGGATACCCTGGCGAAATTGCAACCGAAAATGGTTCCAAAATTCTTTGGGGCGTACTTTCAACAATCCCATTCCTATACATCCTTTATGTTCTATTCGTAGAACTAGGGAAGTCATTGGAACGTCAACCAGAAGGCGTTGCTGCAACTGTTGGCCGACTACGTTTACTTCTCATTGCTACATGGGGTGTTTATCCAATTTCATACCTATTCCCACTTCTAGGTATTGAAGGTACAGATGCATTTATGTACCGACAGATTGGTTACACAGTTGCTGACGTATTAGCTAAGTGCGTATTCGGTCTTACAATTTACAAGATCGCACGCATGAAATCTGCTGCTGAAGGCATGAAAGACGACCACTAGTTAAAACCAATAAAAAAGCCGGACCAGAAATGGTTCGGCTTTTTTATTCTCAGGAATTTTTAAAGCAGCTTTAATAAACTTTCTTGTAGCCAACCGATCCACGAGTAAACCGCATAGACCGCTTTCATTGGATCGCTCTCAACCATTAATTCATATTTCTCGTGTTGTGGTTTGGCATCTCTTTCGCCGCCAATATCTAAGCGGACTGCTAGCGCTAGCCGAATATCATTCATAGCGCTTAACCATGCCATCACATCGTCACCTTCTATAACGCAAGTTATGTGTGCAACATCCAAAGGTGAATCATTATCCCAATCTTCATCTTGCGGCAAAAGAGCTTCACGAATCAGTACTGCATTTGCACGCTTCTTTTCACGTAACCCATGTTCGGTGTAACGACGAAATTCTGCCGCCTTCTCAACATCTTTATATGCATTAGGCAAGAGCCGAAGTAATACCGGATCAATAGGTGGTGCATCGTTAGTTGAAATTCCAACCATTCGCATTAAGTCATCAACGGTATGTTCTTTAGATAAATGAGTTCCGCCATCTTCTTCGCTGAGTAATTCAATTATTTGCTCGGTTAAATTCATTAGAACATGGGCTTCCTGCGAAGCAAATGTAATTGCGATTTTTTCATCGCCACTTCTTAAAAATCCTGACATCAATTAAATTTCATCATCGCGTTGCAACGTGGCCCAAAGTCCGTACTCATGCAGTCTCTGAACATCTAGCTCCATCTCTTCGCGAGTTCCAGAACTAACTACAGCTTTTCCCTCAACATGAACTTTCATCATTAATTCAGTGGCTTTCTCCTTAGAAAAACCAAAGAGCAGAATAAAAATATGGGCCACATAACTCATTAGGTTTACCGGGTCATCCCAAACCACCGTTACCCAAGGGCGATCTGCACGAAGATCGCTTTTAGTTTCTTCTTCGGTTAGCGTTCCCATCTTTCAATTATCTCGCTATCGGATGGAAATGATGAAGTTGTTGCTATATCCGAGAGCGCTATTGCCGGTAGCGGTGCTCGTTACTCGAAACGTCGCAAAACCATCATCAATTTCTACATGAGTAAGAGTAAATCGACCATCTAAATCGGAAATTATTGAGTTCTTCATAGTTACCTCTTTATACCCACTCCCAATCAAACGCTCTAATGTTAACTTCACGCCGCTCTCTTTTGGTTGTATAAATCCAGAAATAACGATCTCTCGGCCGTGCACTGCCGAAGTCGGAGCGGTAACTACAATTTTTCTGGCAAAATTTATATTTATATCTTTTGAATAACCGGCTAATCGCTCCCATGAACTTTCCGAAACTGCGTGCAACGCTGTGTTCCCTGCAAGTAGCGTCGAAATTCCAAGCGTGCCATCTATTGCGGTAACGCCAGAGTAAATTTTTCGCCAAGTTCCATCGCTATTTCTCGCTTCGATATTTAGTGGCAAATTTGCGATTGGTTGGTTATCTGGAAGTGTAAATAAAGTCTTGACGCTGATGGGTTGACCAAACTCAGTTTCACTTTTATCGGTTACTAAAGTTACAACAACTTGGTCTGGTGCAATTGTTTGAGCATAAGACCGAACACTTGGCATTGTTGCAGCATCTTCCATACCTAAAGTCCAGGCCATGATTCCACCTAAGCGATACTTGGCAACTAAATTCGCGCGCGCTACATAGGATTTTGAATCTTGATACCAAGCGGTTCGAGTTGCAGTACAGGATGTTGGAGTACCGTCCGCTAAGAAACCTGGGAATGTTTTTGTATAAGTAAAAGTTACTTCACCTTCTTTCTCCATATATTGCGGAGTTGCGCCATATCCGGTTGCAAGTGAAATCGCATCCCGCATCACAAACGTTGCTGCTTTTATCTTGGTATTAATAACTTTGGCATCGGCTGGTGCACACGTGCCAACAACTTTCACGACCCAATCTCTGCCATAACCAGGCACACCTAGAAAAATTTTAGAAGCAGGAATCACAGAGGTTGCGTATTTAACTGCATCTTCTACCCAAATAAGTGGGCCAATCGGGCCAACTGTCGAAGTTGAATAGTCATAAGTCATTATTCGTAATCTGTCGATATATGGCGCAATATTTTTCCAATCGTAAACGGTGTAACCCTTCCGTTTAGTAACTGGATCGAAATCAACCGGCGCTGTGATTGAAAGTACTTTCTTATCTGCGTGCAACGAGGCAGAGAGCTCCTTAACAAAAGCTACCCAACGCGGCCTTGTCGCATTCCAAGTCATGTTTCCATCAATGAAAGCAAAATTCTCAAAATCTAAATCTATACCGTCAAAATTATTGACTTTAACTAAATTAGCTATTGTGGCCACGATATTCGTTCTTGATTGCGCATTTCCTAATAAATTACTTAATACCAACTTATCGGTGCCATCGGTAATGGTGGGAATGATTCCAATATTTAGATTGCGAAGCGTATTGAGTGAAACTGACATTGGATCAGTTAATTTGGCGGCAGCATAAAGGTCGAGAATTTCCTTCTCGCCTTTAAGGGTGTACCAAAATGGTGAAACTTCCCGAATTAAATCTTGGTTTACAACGACTGAAGCGATGGAATTCTTTACGGAGTAATACGGAACCCAACCACTTAAAATTTTACGAGGTGGTACATCAGCAGCGCTAATTGATTGTGGCGAAATAACTAATTGGGATAAAAGGGTAATTGCTAATGCGCCGATTAATTGCTTTGCTACTGGTTTCATTAAGGCTTTGGCGTATCTGGTTCTTTTCGAAGACCGGCATGAATTTCTTTACATGTAGGACAGATTGGAAATCGTTCAGGATCACGAGTTGGAATCCATTTCTTTCCGCAAAGGGCTGTCACAGTTTTCCCAGAGACCGCCGACTCCACAATTTTCGCTTTCTTCACATAATGCGAAAACCGTTCGTGATCACCTTCATCAAGTCGCTCTTCGACAGGCGCAACGATTGTGTCGGTATCGGCATCTCGCCCGCGTGTAAATAAACCCATACGCGAATCATAATCGGTGTGATTAAACTAAGCAGATGAAAGACCTATTGCGTACCGAACATTTATCGCGAGCCGATGTCGAATTGATATTAGATACCGCGGCGCAATTCGCTGAGAATCCGCTCCGCTCAAACACTGCACTTGCAAATAAAACAGTTGCTATTTACATGACCAAACCGTCCACTAGAACTCGTCTTGCATCAGAAACTGCAGTGGCTCACTTGGGTGGTTCTCCGATTTTTGTTCGCGGAGATGATTTGCAATTAGGTCGCGGTGAAACTATTTCAGATACCGCAAAAATAATTAGTGGGTTCTGTAGCGCAATGATTGTACGGACATTTGCACAAGCTGACGTAGATGAACTTGGTGCTCATTCAACAATTCCCATAATTAACGCTCTTACAGATGATGACCATCCGACCCAATTGCTAGCGGATTGGCTAACTATTCGAGAGAACTTTGGTTCCGATATTTCTGGAAGAAAATTTGTTTACTTAGGCGATGGAAATAATATGGCTAACTCTTGGTTGATCATGGGGGCAATTATGGGAGCACATGTTGTTACCGCTACACCTACCGGTAAATGGTCACCTAGTGTGCGCGCCATTGAAATAGCAACAAATATTGCTAAACACTCTGGTGCAAAAGTTGAAGTTATAAACGATCCAGAAGCTGCTGCTAAAGATGCATCAGTGTTATATACCGATGTTTGGATGTCGATGGGCGACCCAGAGTCAGAGCGTAAAGAAAAAATTGCAGTGCTAGCCCCTTTCGCAGTAACTGAATCATTAATGTCATTGACCGCTAAGGATTCAATATTTATGCATTGCCTTCCCGCACATCGCGGTGAAGAAGTTGCTGCAAATGTGATTGACGGAACAAAGTCGGTTATTTGGCGAGAAGCTTTTCATCGCCGCACCACCATTCAGTCACTTTTATTTCACCTTATTAAAGGTGAAATTGTTGGCTTTAAGCACTAATCTGAAGCCTATGCGTGTCTTCGTTCCCAAAGAATTAAAATCTGGCGAAAAGCGAGTAGCTCTAGTTCCAGACATAATTTCAAAATTAACTCGCGCTGGTTTAACAGTCGCCATCGAATCCGGAGCCGGCATAAATTCGCAAGCTACAGATAGCGAATTTCAAGCCGCTGGTGCTGAGATTATCGCTACTGCAAATATTCAAAGTGAGTTAGGGAAAGCAGACGTTGTTGCTTCAGTACAACCGCTAACTCCAGATCAATTTAAATCAATTAAAAAAGGCGCAGTCACAATTTCATTCTTATCGCCAACAACAGCTGCTGATTCAATTGATGCTGCTGCTAGCGCCGGTGTTACTGCATTTTCTCTGGAGATGGTGCCACGAATTTCACGCGCGCAATCTATGGATGCGCTAACTTCACAAGCACTTTGCGCCGGTTATCGCGCAGCACTCGTTGGAGCCGAAATGTCGCCAAGATTTTTCCCACTTTTAATGACCGCCGCTGGAACAGTCACACCTGCACAAGTACTTGTATTAGGTGCTGGCGTTGCTGGTCTACAAGCAATTGCAACATCACGCCGACTAGGTGCAGTTGTTTCTGCTTACGACGTTCGACCATCTTCTGCCGATGAAGTTCGTTCAATGGGCGCAACTTTTATTGATTTAGGACTTGAAGCGATTGAAGGTGCTGGCGGATATGCGCGTGAGATGACAGAAGAGCGGGCTGCTAAGCAACGCGAACTCTTAACTCCATTTATTACAAAATCCAATGTGCTTATTACTACCGCAGCCGTTCCGGGTCGTCCAGCGCCGCGGTTAGTTACCGCAGAAATGTTTAGCATGATGGCACCAGGGTCGATCATCGTTGACTTAGCTGCTGAAACTGGTGGAAACGTTGAAGGATCAAAACCAGGCGAAATAGTAGTTACGGCAAATGGCGTGAAGATTTGGGGCGGAAAAGATGTTCCGTCACAACTTCCATTCCATGCATCATCGCTCTACTCGCGAAATGTAGTGAACTTGCTGCTCTTAATGACGAAAACAGAGAACGCCGATGGCAAAACCATTGGAACTATTGCGCCAGATTTTGCCGATGAAATTATCGATTCGGCCGCGTTAACCCACGAAGGTGCCAAACGCACGCCGCAATTAAATGGAGGTAAGAAGTAATGGAACCAATGGCAATTGTCGCTATCTTCGTACTAGCGGTTTTCGTTGGTTTCGAAGTGGTTTCTAAAGTTTCTTCTACTCTACATACCCCGCTAATGAGCGGTGCCAATGCGATTCATGGCGTCATTTTAGTTGGTGCAATCATCGTCGCTGATCACAGCTCAACAAATTTAGAACTTGGATTATCTGTTGCTGCAATCATCCTGGCAACAATAAATATGGTCGGCGGTTTTGTAGTTACAGATCGAATGTTGGAAATGTTTAAAGGCAAAGGTAAAGAGAGAACGAAGGCGCCAAAGTGAACCGCGCAATTTATGATCTAATCGGGTTATCTGCTGGCGTATGTTTCATTCTTGCGCTTAAGGGCCTTTCACATCCTCGTACTGCGCGTCGTGGTAATTTAATTGGCGCACTCGGCGCAACTATTGCAACTCTTGTAGTTTTCTTTTATGCCAGCGAAGGTTCATCACTTCCACTAAATAATCTTGGTTGGATTCTTGGCGCTATGGTTATCGGTTTATTAATTGGCGTACCGGCCGCGCGTAAAGTACAGATGACTCAAATGCCCCAACTAGTTGCGTTGTTTAATGGTGTAGGTGGCGGCGCTGCTGCACTGGTTGCAATCGTTGAATATCTAAGACTCGGTGATGGCGCGACGGTTGCTGAAGTAGTTGCAACTGTATTTACTGTAATTGTTGGATGTGTTTCATTCTCTGGCTCGATCATTACATTTATGAAGTTACAAGAATTAATGACTACTCGCCCAGTTGTATTTCCGGGCGGTCGTTTTGTAATTGCGGGAACCTTAGTCAGCGTACTTGGTTGCGGTGGTTGGGTAATTAGCGCTTTAGGCACTACCCCGCTCTTAATTCTCGCCGGTTTATCGCTGCTTTTTGGGGTGCTCTTTGTATTGCCAGTTGGTGGCGCAGATGTGCCGATAGTTATCTCACTCTTAAACGCATTTACTGGTTTAACAGTTGCAGCAAGTGGCTATGTACTTGATTCCACACTTTTAATTATTGCGGGAACACTTGTTGGTGCATCTGGAACAATCTTGACTCGTTTGATGGCAGAAGCAATGGGTCGTTCCCTCTTTGGCACGCTCTTTGGCGCATTTACCGCAAAGCCACAAGATGTTGCAGTTGGTGGCGAAACTCGGCCAGTTCGTTCTGGTTCGCCAGATGATGTTGCGATTTTGCTTAACTATGCTCGCCGCGTTGTAATAGTTCCTGGTTTTGGACTTGCAGTTGCACAAGCACAACATACTGTTCGTGAATTAGCTGATTTACTGACTGCTAAAGGAATTGATGTTGCGTATGGAATTCATCCAGTTGCAGGTCGTATGCCTGGCCATATGAACGTATTGTTGGCGGAAGCAAATGTTCCTTACGAACAACTTGCAGAAATGGATGAAGTAAATCCAACTTTCCCACAAACTGATGTTGCGTTAATTATTGGTGCGAACGATGTAGTTAATCCCGCCGCTAAGAACACACCTGGTTGCCCAATCTACGGAATGCCAATTTTGGATGTATCACTTGCCGGAAACGTAATTTTCTTGAAGCGATCAATGCGTCCAGGATTCGCCGGTATCGAAAACGAATTGCTTTACGATCCAAAGACCACATTGTTATTTGGTGACGCTAAAGCTTCGCTAACGAAAGTGGTTGGTGCGCTTAAATCTTTGTAATTTAAAAATTACAAACGCTTAACCTTCTCGCATCTCCGTAGGTGCGCCATGCACGCCTAAAATATCGCCACTTAGCTTTGATCCTTCGCCGGAGCGATTAAGCGCTGCGCCACGTTGCCGGACAAATTCCTTGTGATCGGCAGGAACAATTCCAAGTACACCTTTTTGGAAATCTTCGAATGCTTGCAGGACTTCGCGCTTTGTATTCATAACAAATGGGCCCATCCATGCAACGGGTTCCCGAATTGGTTCGCCGCCGAGAATGATTACATCCATTTCTGGTGCGCGAGACTCTTGCGCTTTATCTGCAGTTACAACTAATACATCGCCATCTACATATGCGCTATCAAATACTGCAAGTTGCCCCATCTGCACGGGACGGTGTTCATCGCCAACAGTGCCGCGGCCGCTCATCGTGTAAACGAGTGCGTTATATGCAGAATTCCATGGCAATCGAAGTTGCGCACCAGGTTGCAAAGTTGCATGCACGATTGTGATTGGCGTTTGCGTTGTACCTGGACCTTGATTTCCATCCACTTCGCCAGCGATAACGCGAATTAAAGTTCCACCATCGCTAGAAGATAAAAGTTCAACGTTCTTAGCTCGGATATCTTGATAAGCCGGAGTTGACCACTTCTTACTTGCCGGAAGATTTACCCAGAGTTGGAAGCCATGAAATAAACCGCCGCTCATAACTAAATGTTCCGGTGGAGTTTCGATATGCAAAATTCCCGCACCAGCAGTCATCCATTGCGTGTCGCCATTTGAAATCGTGCCGCCGCCGCCGTGATTATCAAAGTGATCGAAGATGCCATCAATAATGTATGTGACAGTTTCAAACCCGCGATGCGGATGCCACGGTGTTCCTTTTGGCTCACCGGGTGAATATTCAACTTCACCCATTTGATCCATCATGATGAATGGATCTACATCGGCAAGGTCCACGCCATGAAATGCGCGTCGTACCGGGAAGCCTTCACCTTCGTAACCTTGCGGCGCGGAGGTAACGCTTTTAACGGTGCGTGCATGTGAAGTCGGCGATGCGATTACGCGCGGTAGGACAGTTATATCTTTTACGGTTACGGCGGGCATGGTTGAAGTTTCAACTACTTTGGGTGGGAATGCAAGTTGAAAGTAATTTAACGGGTGTGAATAACTTTTAATTTTTGTCAGACCTGTTTTAAATACTTCTCACATGGAGATCGCAACCGAGCTAACCGATGAAAATATCCTTCGTTTACTTAATACACGTGCCGGAATCGAAATTCTGACGGAGCTCGTTGCGATTGACCCATTCTCACTATCTCCATCTGGCCGAGTTGATTTTTTGGCGGCGTTGGAAAAACAATCTGGCTGGCTGCAGGCTTTGATGCAGAGCGCAATTGTCGCAGTTGCCGGAAATGAACCCTCAAAAGCAGATTCAATGTGGAGCGGGGTTGATGACTCCGAACGCGAAGAAATTGCTGCAGCGCTCCGCTTATCTAGCGGCACCGCACAAATCCGTATCGATATTGCTCGTACTCTCGTAAATTATTTACCTAAAACATGTGCCGCATTGGCGAATGGTGAAATTTCCGCGGCACATGCTTCGGTAATCGCTCGTGAAAGCGCTGAAGTAATTGGTAAAGGTTTATCAGCCGCTGCCATAACAGAAATTGAACTTAAAGCTATTTCACACGCGGAGTTTCATACACCAATTCAAGTTGCCAATAAAGTACGAGGCACGATTGCAAGACTCTCGCCAGAAATATTCGAAGCCGCTGCGGAGCACGCTCGTGATTGCCGAAAAGTTACTATGTACTCCGAACCAGATGGCATGGCAACCATAGTTGCGCTGTTGCCAGCGGCTGATGCTCAAACTGTAATGCTTGCAATTGATGCGCTAGCTAGACATGAATCTGAAATAAATGGTAGTGATGTGAGCATTTCGCCTTTAGATGATGAAAGAACTTTAGATATGAAACGCGCAGATGCACTTACCTCTTTAGCAGCAACTTTTCTCGCGAACAATGTGGATTCCTATAAACCACATAGACGACCAGTTACCGTTAATTTAACTATTGATTTACCAACACTCCTTGGCTTAACTGAAAATCCTGGAATTCTTGCCGGCTATGGAGCAATCCCGGCATCTGTTGCACGTGATCTTGCTGCGGATGGCAAGTGGAAAAGATTTATTACTGATCCTGTAAATGGCGAACTTCTCGATTTAGGACGCGAAACTTATGAACCACCGCAAGCGCTAATTGATTTTCTTACTGCACGTGATCGCACTTGCCGATTCCCAGGTTGTAGACAACCGGCCAGAGTTGGCGATATCGATCATGCAAAAAGTTGGGATACGGGAGGTGAAACCTCAATTTCAAACTTAGGCGTTTTATGTAGACGCCACCATCGAATGAAGACTCACGGCGGTTGGGAATTAAAGAGCAGAGGTGATGGATCTTGTACTTGGACTTCACCGACTGGAAAGATTTACCAAGTTCCCGCTCGCCCCATTAATGATGCAGCCTGAAGCGTCTTTGAATGCTCTATGGTTTAACAATGGAATCACTTGCATTTCTAGTAGCCCTAATGGCAGCCATAACTGTTGTTGGTGGACCCATTGCACTCGGGCTTACATTTATCGAGCCAGCTAAATCCTCTCTTAACAAGTTAAGAGTTGGAGCGGTAATTCTCTTCTCGCTCCCTGCAATATTTATTGGGGTAATTTTCATGACCGCAAATATTGGACTTGGTGGCCGTCTCTATGGCTTATTTGGTTTCGGAGTTTCAACCTTTGCCCTTTATCGAACTATTAAACAGATGCGCGGAAATCGGAATCCCGATAAGGGTTTAATTCAGGATTGATTTGGGCTACATTTTGTAGATGAACCCACTAAATTATTTTCGTGTAGCTGGTTATACCCTTTTTGCAGTCGGATTTCTAAACTGGCGTTACCAAACTGGCACTTCTAGCGTTGCAACCCATAGCGCGATTATTATTTTAACTGGAATACTTATTTTGGTGCTCTCGTTTTTACCGAGTACCTCTAAGTCATTATTGAAGAAACCATTAAATCAAATTGTCTGGGTTCTCTTCATAGGGGTACTTATTTATGGAATTGTTAATTAAGTAAAGTAATTCATCGTTGGCGCTCGTGGCGGATACCGCTAATTATTTTTGGAACGCGCAAGTAAAAGATGGTGGAGGTGCCGGGAATCGAACCCGGGTCCTCTGGTACTAAAACAGGGCTTCTACGGGCGTAGTGCGCTATTCGTTTTCTCAGCTCTGACTCTCACGCGCACATGTAGTCAACGAACTCATTTGCGTAAGATTTCCCGATTCATAATCGCAACCTTATGAATAAGTAAGCCCTCTGTCGGCGCTAGATTCCAAGGCGAGGGCGCACTTGGGCTAACGGATTACGAGGCTCGCTTATGCAGCGAGAGCGTAATCAGCGGCAGTTGTACTGGCGCTTGATTGTTTGCACGGGTTTTTGGTTTACGAGATCATCCCGGCTTCCTCGGCCCGCTTCCCCTGTCCCAACATCCAAAGTCGAGACCGTTCACCCCCATGGGAGTTAGAAAGCTAGCTAATTGTACGTTAATAAAGTAAAAGTAAATACCGAGATTAATCGTCATACTTATTGGATTTACGCGGATTGCTACGCCCAACATTCTTACCGCTCAAATTACGCGACATTTCGCGCGCGATTTCTCGACCAGCTTCGCGTTCCATAAGCGAAGCCCGTTTATCGTGCGCTTTCTTACCCTTAGCCAATCCAAGTTCTATCTTGGCTTTGCCATCTTTAAAGTAGAGCGAAATCGGAATTAGAGTTAAGCCGCTCTCTTTAGTTTTTCCAATTAACTTTGTGATCTCTTTCTTATGTAACAGTAATTTTCGATCTCGTCGGGGCGTGTGATTAGTCCAAGTACCTTCCGTATATTCCGGAATATGTACCCCACTAAGCCACAACTCGCCATCAATAACCATGGCGAAGCCGTCAATGAGCGATGCTCGACCAGCCCGAAGCGATTTCACTTCCGTACCGGTTAACACAAGACCACATTCATAAACATCTTCTATGAAGTAATCATGGCGCGCCTTTTTATTTTGCGCGATGAGTTTACGTCCGACTTCCTTAACCATGGCTTAAGGGTAACGGGTGCGAAATAGAATCGTTAATTATTTGGTGATTTCAATTATTAGGCGTAATCAATGAGGCTAAACCGCCAAGCACTTGTAGCGATTTGCTTGCAATCACACTCTCTGGAACCACTAAATCTGGCATAACACCTTTTCCTTCAATCAATCTTCCAGAGGGCGATCGGTAAAAGGCAACTGTTAATTCAAGTTTTGAGCCATCGTTCAACGTTTTAAACTCTTGCACTGTTCCCTTGCCATAACTCTTCTCACCAAGGATTACTGCTCTATTCCTATCTTGTAGCGCTGCCGCCAATATCTCGGCAGCACTTGCGGTTGATCTATTAATCAAAACAATTAGCGGAGCTTGATCTGCGCCAGTTTCGGTGGATTTAAAGAGAACTTTTTCGCCTGATGCCTTCTGATAAGAAACAATAACTCCACCGTTAATAAATTGACGGGCAACTCCAACCGCTTCTTCAACAATCCCGCCAGGGTTATTTCTTAAATCTATAATTATCCCCTTGCTATGAGGAGTGTTGGTTAGAAACCATTCCACATCGTTCGCAGTTAATGAAGAAAAAGATGAAATTGTTAATAGCGCTACATCTTTGGAGATGGTTGATATCTCGACATTTTTCGCAGTTATTTTGGCTCGTTTCAGCGAAACCAAAATATTCTTTCCGTTTCTAAGTATAAGCAAATCAACTTTCTTGCCGATGTTTCCACGAAGCATTGCAATCGCCGATGGTAGTGATGCACCTTGTACATCGGTGCCATTAATTTCAATTAATTGGTCGCTTACTTTTATCCCCGCAGCGGCGGCCGGAGAGGTTGCTTCAACACTTGCAATCTCTAGAACTCCCGTGGTGGGCCGTCTTAAAATAATTCCAACACCGGTGTACTGGTTATTTAATTGGTCTTGAAATATATCAAGCGCACTTGTAGGGAAATAATTTGACCACTGATCTCCCGATGCCTTGATCGCACCTTCGATTGCTGCCCGTTGCAATATTTGCTTTGTAACCTTGGACTGTCCCGCAGATGTTATTTCTTTAATAGCTTCGTCAACGGGACCATCAGAATTCCTAATTCCAGTCGAGTATCCGATTGCGAAAACAAGGGTCATTACTATGAAAATGATGCCGCTTGCTCGAAATGAATTCCCGCTAAGCGGTTTTAGAATTTTTGCTTTTATCTTGGTAATAATTGAAGGGCGCAAAAAGTCTGGTTCGCGCACCATTTCAACACACTCCTGGGAAGCTATCCGTCGCGCTTTACGAAGGACTTATTGGAGGTTAAAAGTACTAGACCTTGAGATATTTGCGAAGTGTGAGAGTGGAGGCAATGGCAGATACGCCTAAACCGGTTAGTAATAAGTAAGCCGATGTCACCCAAACGTCTCGCCATCCAAAGAAGTTTGTAAATGTTAAAAGTGGCGCTACACGTTGATCTATTACTAACTTAAATGTTGCAAGTAGTCCGGTAGAAAATAACCAACCGATTATCGCCGCAAATACGCCTTCAAGTAAGAAAGGTAATTGAATTGATAAAGAGCTTGCGCCAACTAATTTCATTACATTAGTTTCGCGGCGGCGATTGAATGCAGCAAGGCGGAGCGTGTTACTTATTAATAGAGCGGCGGTAAGCACGCTAGCCAACCCGATCGCAAGTGCACCATCTCTTAGTACATTTAGTAACTTGAAGAATTTCTCCAGGATAGAACGCTGGTCTTGCACAACATCAACTCCTGGCCGTCCCGAGAACGCGCTTTCTACTACCGCAAATTGAGTTGGATCTTTCAGCTTAACTCGGAACGATTCAGGTAATTGGTCTTGCGTAACATTCTGCGCAATTGCCGAACCTTTAAATCTTTCTTGGAAGCGAGTAAATGCTTCACCTTGGGATTCGTAATAAACACTCTGGACTGCTGGCAGATCTTGTAAGTCTTTTTGGATCTCAACACGTTGACCATCTGTTATTACGCCACCGGAACATGATGCAGATTCAGAGAGAGATCCGCATAGATATACCGAAACCTCAATTTTGTCGTACCAATAATCTTTCATTACGCGCACTTGGGCATTTGAAAGAAAGCCGATACCAAGAAGTGAGAGTGAAATCGCCACGGTTATAATTACCGCAAATGTCATGGTTAAGTTGCGTCGAAGTCCAATACCGACTTCGCTCATCAGAAATCCCGCGCGCATATCTCTCCTCCTTCCCTTCTCTTCTGCTTAATTAATTTACTTTATCTGAAATCAGCCGGTATATCCGTAGACACCTCGAGCTTGGTCACGGATCACATGGCCCGCTTCAAGTTCGATAACTCGTTTCCGCATTTGATCCACAATTCCAGCATCGTGAGTAGCCATAACAACTGTTGTGCCATCACGATTAATTCGGTCGAGTAGTTTCATAATTCCTACAGATGTTGCGGGATCTAGATTTCCGGTTGGTTCATCAGCAATCAGAATTGCCGGACGGCTTACGTAAGCTCTAGCAATCGCTACTCGTTGTTGTTCACCACCAGATAACTCTCCTGGCTTTCGATCTAACTTCTCTTCCAAGCCAACAAGTTCTAAAACCTCTGGAACTTCACGCGCAATCTCTTTCTTTGAATATCCGAGCACGTGCAATGTAAATGCTACGTTCTCAAAAACTGTTTTATTATTTAATAATCTAAAGTCTTGAAATACCGTTCCGACTTGGCGACGCAATTCTGGAACTTTATAATTAGAGAGCGTGGCAAGATCTTTACCAGCAACATGAATAATCCCAGATGTGGGTTTCTCTTCCCGTAAAACCAAACGCAAGAATGTTGATTTACCAGATCCGGAAAGTCCAACTAAGAAAACGAATTCGCCTTTTTCCACATTGAGATCAACTTGATTTAGCGCAGGCTGCTCCGTTTTAGGATAGGACTTGGTGACTTTCTCAAAGCGAATCATGTCTTTATTTTATTGTTATTGTCGCCATACATGTGAATGAAACTCGGCTATTTTCCTGAGGATATCGCCTAATTACGCGGATATTGCAGGAGATATCTCACATTTTTAATTAAAAGTAATTTAGCGCTGCGAACGGCGCCATCTAATGCCCGCTTCAATAAATCCATCTAATTCACCATTTAAAACCGCTTGGGTATTTCCGGTTTCGAAATCAGTGCGATGATCTTTAACCATTTGATACGGATGTAATACATAAGAACGAATTTGGTTTCCCCAAGATCCGGCATTGTCGCCGCGTAGTGCATCCATCTTCGCGCGATCTTCTTGGTGGCGTCGTTCTAATAATTTAGATTGAAGCACAGCCATTGCAGTTGCACGGTTTTGGATTTGAGATCTTTCGTTTTGACATGAAACCACTATGCCGCTTGGAATATGCGTTATGCGAACTGCAGAATCTGTTGTGTTAACACCTTGTCCACCCGGGCCGGATGAACGATAAACATCGATGCGAATATCTTTTTCATCTATTTCAATATGATCACTTTGATCTACAACTGGAACAACTTCAACGCCAGCAAAAGATGTATGGCGACGATTTTGGCTATCGAAAGGTGAGATTCGTACTAAGCGATGTGTTCCTTGTTCCACTGAAAGTGTTCCATATGCATAAGGAGCAGCAACTTTAAAAGTAGTGGATTTAATTCCAGCTTCTTCAGCATAAGAAGTTTCCAGTACTTGGGTCTGGTAATTATGGATTTCGCAATAGCGAAGAAACATTCGTGAAACCATTTCTGCCCAATCGGCAGCATCAACACCGCCAGCTTCGGAGCGAATTGTTACGAGCGCATCGCGGTGGTCATACTCGCCACTTAATAGAGTTTGAACTTCTAATTCACTGATTGCTTTTGTGACCGAATCTAATTCTTTGCCAGCATCTTCAAGTGCGCTCTGGTCTTCTTCGCCTCTAGCTAATTCAAGTAAAACTGGAAGGTCATCTAGGCGTTGTCTAAGGGATGAGACTCGATTGATGTCGCTCTGCACTCTGGACAGTTGGCTAGTAACTTTCTGAGCAGCTTCAGGATCGTCCCAAAGGTTTGGAACGCCGGCAGCTTCTTCTAATTCTTTAGCTGCTATCCGTAATTTCGGAAGATCGATCACTTTTTCAATCGATCCGAGGGTGCCGCTTAACGCAGCAATCTCTAACTCAAATTCACGGGCGGCCAT